>CAZBTQ010000355.1:0-2437 GCA_964494405.1 uncultured Iamiaceae bacterium | reverse complement strand
GAAGTGAGGTGTCGGACGGTAGTCAGACCGACTCGGCGGCCGCGTCTCATCGGTCCGCCGGCCACTACCGTCCAGCGCCATGGTCGACACGACGTGGGGCACGGGGGCACCGCTCGACGACCCGGGCGACATCGTCTCCACCGCGGAGGCGCTGCGCACCCAGGCCCGCGAGTTGTTGGCCATGCGTGCCTCGGCCACCGCCGCGGTTCGCACAGCGGCGGACGGGGCAACGGCCCAGACCGTCGCAGCCCAGCTTGCGGCGATGCCGCTCGACGCGCTGAAGGACTCCGCCGACCGCGGTCGCCTCCGACTCGGGGCGCTCGAGGACGCGGGCATCACCACCGTCGGCCAGGTGCGCGGCAAGGGACGCGTCGGCCTCGAGCTCATCCCCGGCGTCGGCCCCAAGACCTCCATGCAGGTGATCGCCGCCGCCGAGCGGGTCGAGGCCGCAGTGCGCGCGGCCACCCGCATCCGGTTCGACGTCGACGACCGCGCACCCGAGCAGACGACCCTGCTGCGTGCCCTGCGCCATCTGGAGCTGGTCGAGCGGTTCGTCGAACCGCTGGCGCCTCGCCTCGACGCCATCGCCGACGCGGTCGACATCGACCTCGACGCAGCCCGGCTGGAGACCCGCCGCATCCGCCGGTTCTTCGCCAGCGGCCGCCGCAAGTCCGAGGCCACCGCCGCGCTCGCGCGGCTCAACGAGCTGCTGCTGTCGCCCGACACGAGCATGCTCGTCGGCGAGCTGTCCCGCGCCCGCTCCGAGCTGGCTGCCGCCGCGCCCGCGGGCGCGCCCGTCGACGTGTGGGCCGACTACCTCGCCCGGCCGGTCGCCTACAACGGCCTGCTCGCCGAGGTCGCCGGGCTCGCGCCCGACGCGGCAGCGAGCCACGGCCTGCTCCCGGCCGACATCGTCGACCGCATCGAGGCGTTCGAGCTCGACACGTCGCTGCTGAACGTGTCGCTGCGCGGCTACCAGGCGTTCGGCGCCAAGTTCGCCCTCGTCCAACAGCGCGTGATCCTCGGCGACGACATGGGTCTCGGCAAGACGATCGAGGCGCTCGCGGTGCTCGGCCACCTCCGGGCCAACGGTGCGCGGCACTTCCTCGTCGTCTGCCCGGCGAGCGTGTTGGCCAACTGGGCGAACGAGATCGCCCGCCACACCACGCTCGACGCGGCGTGGCGCCTCCACGGTGACGACCGCGACGCCACGGTCGCGGCATGGGCAGCGCAGGGCGGCACCGCCATCACCACCTTCGACACCCTGCGGGCGCTCACCCTGCCCGACGTGGCGCTCGACGCGGTCGTGGTCGACGAGGCCCACTTCGTGAAGAACCCGGGCGCGCTGCGCACCAAGTCGGTGCGCGCCGTGGTCGCCCGGTCGTCGCACGTGCTGTTGATGAGCGGCACGCCGATGGAGAACCGGGTCGAGGAGTTCAAGGTCCTCGTCGACCACATCCGCCCCGATGTCGCCGCCACGATCCACGCGTCGAGCGGTGCGGCGGGTGCCGACGCGTTCCGCCGCGCGGTCGCCCCCGTCTACCTGCGCCGCAACCAGACCGACGTCCTCGACGAGCTCCCGCCCCGCATCGAGTCGGCCGAGTGGCTCACCCTCGACGGCCCCGCCCTCGCCACCTACCGCGCCGCGGTCGCCGACGAGAACTTCATGGCGATGCGGCGCGCCGCGTTCCTGACCGAACCCCCAGAACGGTCACCGAAGCTCGAACGCCTCCTCGAGATCGTCGCCGAGGCCGTCGAGAACGAGCGCAAGGTCGTCGTCTTCTCGTTCTTCCTCGACGTCATCAGCCGGGTGCACGCCGCGGTGGGCGAGCTGGCCGTCGGTCCCCTGACCGGCAGCGTCCCCGCGCCGCAGCGCCAGCTCCTCGTCGACGAGTTCACCGCCCGCCCCGGCCCGGCCGTGCTCGTCGCCCAGATCGAGGCCGGTGGCGTCGGCCTCAACATCCAGGCGGCGTCGGTCGTCGTGCTCACCGAACCGCAGTGGAAGCCGACCACCGAGGAGCAGGCGATCGCTCGTTGCCACCGCATGGGCCAGGTCCGCCCCGTCGAGGTGCACCGCCTGCTCACCGAGGACAGCGTCGACGAGCGGATGGTCGAGATCCTCGCCACGAAGTCCGCGCTGTTCGCCGACTACGTCCGCAAGAGCGCGATGCGCGACGCCTCACCCGACGCCGTCGACGCATCCACCCCCGCCCCAGCGGTCGAACCCGACACGACGCCGGTAGACGCGGCGCCGGCAGACGTGGTGCCGGCCGCGGAGCCCGACGAGACGGCGACGCAGTCCCAACAGGAGCGCCAGATCATCGCCGCCGAGAAGGAGCGCCTCGGTCTCCCCGCTGCGTCCTGAGACTCGTGCCTGCGGCTCCCACCTTTGGGCCGAGCGGGGAGGTCCGGTACCTTTTCCTTTCCCCTTCCTGAC
>CAZBTQ010000354.1:0-2442 GCA_964494405.1 uncultured Iamiaceae bacterium | reverse complement strand
TCGGCGAGGAAGGCGGTGGTGCGGGTCCAGGCCGCGGCGGCGGCCTCGGGCTGGTGGAACATCTCCGACGAGTGGTTGTCGAACGCGTGGCCACCGTCGGGCTGCACGAGGATCTCGACGTGGGGCATGCCGAGGACGGCGCTGCGGATCGTCTCGATCTGCTCGGCGGGCAGGTAGGGGTCATTGCCGCCGAAGTGGAAGAGAGTGGGGCACTCGATCTCCTCGGCCCGATCGATCGCGCCCGCAACGCCGGAGCCGTAGTAGGAGATCGCCACGTCGGGCTCGTACTCGGCCGCGACGAGGTACGCGTAGGTACCGCCGAAGCAGAAGCCGAGGACGCCGACACCGCCGAGGACCTCGGGCAGCTCTCGCAGATGCTCGAGTGCGGCGCCCAGATCGGCGAGTGCCTGCTCGCCGTCGAGTTGGCCGACCACGCCCATCGCTTGTCCGAGCGTCTCCTCGGTGAACGTCTCGACGCTGAAGCCGGGCTGCACCCGCCACAACACGTCGGGGGCGAGCACGACGTAGCCGAGCGCCGCCAGCCGATCGGCGACCTCGCGGATGTAGCCGTTGACCCCACCGATCTCGTGGACGAGGAGCACGCCGGGGCCGGTGCCAGGGTCCGGCACCGCGAGGTGGGCGGTCATCTCGCCGCCGTCGAGGGGGATGGTCTCGGTGCGGGTCGTCGACATGCCACGAACGCTAGCGAGCATCCCTGACCGGCGCCGCGACAGCGGTTGCATGCACATTGCAGGTTTATATGCTGATCGCATGAAGACGCTACAGGTTCGCAACGTTCCCGATGACGTGCACCGACGGTTGAAGGTGCGCGCTGCTGAGCAGGGTCGCTCCCTCTCGGAGCTCGTGCTGGAAGAGTTGCGCCGCTCGCTGGAGCGTCCGACTCGGCAGGACCTGTTGGACCGCATCGCAGCCCGCGAGCCGTTCGAGGTCGACAGCGCCGCGGCGGTCCGCGCCGAACGCGACGCGCGGTGATGGTCCTCGACGCGTCGGCGGCGATCGAGCTGCTGCGCGGATCGCCCGTCGGACTCGATCTCGCTCGACGATTGCGCGAACCCGATGAGGCGGTCCATGCACCACACCTCCTCGCTGTCGAGGTCGCACAGGTCCTCCGTCGGCTGACCGCGACCGGCACCCTGAGCGCAGAGCGAGCACGACAGGCGATCGACGACCTCGCCGCGCTCGACATCGCGCACTACGAGCACGAGCCGTTCCTCCCCAGGATGTGGTCGCTGCGCCACAACCTCACCGCCTACGACGCGGCGTACGTGGCGCTCGCCGAAGTGCTCGACGCACCCCTCGTCACCATGGACGCGCGCCTCGCCGAGGCACCGGGCCACGACGCGCAGGTCGAGCTGCTGCACACCTGAACGCGCGCTGCCTAGCCTCGACGGCGATGGAACTCCCCGTGATGCCGCCCGTGCAGCCGATGCTCGCCAAGGCCACCGGCGAGCTGCCGGCCGGCGACGCCCACTGGTTCGAACCGAAGTGGGACGGGTTCCGGTGCATCGTGTTCCGCGACGGCGACGAGATCGAGCTGGGCAGCCGCAACGAGCGCCCGCTCACCCGCTACTTCCCCGAGCTGTTCGAGCCGCTGCGGGCGTCGCTCCCCGAGCGCTGCGTCGTCGACGGCGAGATCGTGATCGCCGGGCCCGACGGGCTCGCGTTCGACGCGCTGCTCCAGCGCATCCACCCCGCCGAGTCGCGCGTGAACCTGCTGGCCGAACAGACGCCCGCATCGTTCGTCGCGTTCGACCTGCTGGCCGTCGGCGACGAGGACCTCCGCGAGACGGCCTTCTCGGAGCGACGGGCCCGGCTCGATGCGGTCCTGGGCGGCGCGACACCGCCCATCCACCTCACGCCTGGCACCACCGACCGCGCCATCGCCGAGGACTGGTTCTCGCGGTTCGAGGGCGCGGGCCTCGACGGCGTGATGGCCAAGCCGCTCGCTGCCCCCTACGTCGAGAACAAGCGCACGCAGCTGAAGGTGAAGCACCAGCGCACGGCCGACGTGGTGGTGGCCGGCTACCGGGTCCACAAGTCGGGTGACGGCGTCGGGTCGCTGCTGCTCGGGCTCTACGACGAGGCCGGCACGCTCCACCACGTGGGGGTCGCCGCCAGCTTCAAGGCAGTCGACAGGCCGAAGCTCGCGGCCGAGCTGGCGCCGCTGCTGCTGCACGACATCGCCCAGCACCCGTGGCACGCGTGGATGACCCCGAGCGAGGGCGACGGCCGCCAGCCTGGGGCGCCGAGCCGTTGGAACGCCGGCAAGGACCAGTCGTGGGTGCCGCTCAAGCCAGTGCGGGTGGCCGAGGTGAGCTACCAGCACATGCAGGGCGACCGCTTCCGCCAGACGACGCACCTGGTCCGCTGGCGCCCCGACCGCGAACCGCAGAGCTGCACCTACGCCCAACTCGAGGTGCC
>CAZBTQ010000353.1:0-2461 GCA_964494405.1 uncultured Iamiaceae bacterium | reverse complement strand
GGATGGGCGGCGAGGCCGTCGCCAACACCGACTCGGTCGCCGACTGGGAGGGCGCGCAGCGCATCATCAACACCGCCATCGAGACCTATGGGACCCTCGACGCGCTGGTGAACAACGCCGGCATCCTGCGCGACCGGATGGTCTTCAACATGACCGAGGAGGAGTGGGACGCTGTCATCGCCGTGCACCTGAAGGGCACGTTCGGGCCGATGCGGTGGGCCGCCGCCTACTGGCGGGAGAAGGCGAAGGCCGGTGAGGAGGTCAACGCCCGGATCGTGAACACGTCGTCGACGTCGGGCATCTTCGCCAACCCCGGCCAGGGCAACTACGGCGCCGCCAAGTCCGGCATCGCCAGCCTGTCGATCATCGCCGCGAAGGAGATGGGCAAGTACGGCGTGAAGGTCAACGCCATCGCACCGGGCGCCCGCACCCGCATGACCGAGAACCTGGGCGGCGGCCGCATGGCGGCACCGACCGACGGCAGCTTCGACGAGCGCGACCCGGCGAACATCGCGCCGCTCGTCACCTGGCTCGCGAGCCCCGAGTGCAGCGTCACCGGCCAGGTGTTCATCGTGGGCGGCGGGCGCATCAACGTGGCCAAGAACTGGGAGCGCGGGCCCGGCGTCGACAAGGGCGACCGATGGGACCCGGCCGAGCTGACCGCCGTGGTGCCCGGTCTCGTCGACGAGGCCGGCACGCACCTCCCGCCACCGCGCGAGCGGTAGCCAGCGCCACCGCGATCCGTCCTCTGGACAGGGGCTGACGTCCGGCTGGCCAGCACCCCAAGGGTGGCCAGTCGGACCCGGCTCGCCGCGTCGCACTCTCCTCGCCGCCACTCCACCTCTCCACCTCGACGTCTCGTGAACACCGCACCGACCAGAGCCGAGACGCTTCGGTCCGCTCACCGGACCGCTCTGACACGAGACCGGGCGGGTCGAAATCACCCGACTTCCGAGGGGCCTCGGCGTATCGTTCGGCGCCATGACCGTCGACCTGTCCGCCATCCCGGATTCGCAGCGCACCACCGTCTCCGAGGTGCTGCGCGACGAGTTCGGCTCGGGCGTGGACCGCATCGATGCCGGTCCGAGAGGCGCGAGCGGCGCGTCGACCTACCGGGTCGACGCCGCCGACGGCGCGTGGTTGCTGCGGATCGAGGGAGATCGCACGCCGATGCGCAACCCCCACCAGTACCGGAACCTGCAGGTCGCGGCCGACGCCGCCATCTCGCCGCCCGTGCGGCGCGCCGACGACGAGTCGGGCGTCGTGGTGATGCGATGGATCGACGCGCGCCCGCTGACCGACCACCCCGGGGGTCCGGCCGGCCTCGCGCAGTCGGTGGGCGAGGTGATACGCGATGTCCAGTGCCTCGACCCGTTCCCACCCACGTTCGACTGGGTCGAGGGAATCTCGGCGGTGCTCGGTCATCTCGTGGGCAGCGGCCGGTACGCGCCCGGTGCTCTCGACGCGCACGTCGAGGTGTGGCAGCGGATCCGAGCGGGTTGGAGGCGTGACCCCGCTGGCTTCGTGCCGGCGCACAACGATCCGAACGCCAGCAACCTCCTCTACGACGGCACCCGGCTGTGGCTCGTCGACTGGGAGACCTCGGGCCCCAACGACCCCCTCGTCGACCTGGCTGTCGTCGCCAACCAGCTCGCGCCGACGCCCGAGCTCGCCGACGTGCTCCTCGGCGCGTGGCGAGGCGGGTCGCCCGACGATCGGCTGCGCGCACGCCTGGCCGTCGCGCAGGTGTCGGCGAAGCTCTGGGCAGCGAGCATGCTCGCCGCGATCACGGCGAGCGAGGCGGACGCTGGCGGCCTCGAGGCCCCCACGATGGAGGAGTTCGGCGCCGCGGTGGCGTCCGGCTCGATGTCGATGGCGACCCCCGCGGGCCTCTCCACCTTCGCAGCGATCGTCTTCGGGCAGTTCCTGTCCGAGACGTCGACTCCCGAGTTCGCTCAGGCCCTGAGCCTCTCGTCGGAGGGCTGAGCGGCTGTCGTTCAGCGCCCTCGCGCCGACCCTGCGTTCGAGGTGGCTTCTGAGGAGCCGTTCGGACCGCAAGGTCCGCCTCGGCCACGAACCTGCGGTCGAAGTGGTTCTCCTGCGACCGTTCGGACCGCAGGAACCCGATGTGGCTACGGTGCACGCATGGAGTACGCCGGCTTGGCCGGCTGTGGCGGCCACCGTCGCGCTCATCGGAGGGGGGTGGTGGCGTCGTCGCCCGGTGAGGCTGGCGCGCCGGGGACCCACGGGCACGATCCGACTCGAAGCGGCGAAGGCGCATCGCGACTCGGTCCATCGTCCCGGTCACTCCTACCGGCCGGAGAATGTCTGGGACGGTGCCGACGACGCGCCGAGCCCCGCCGCGAACCGGTCGTGGCGGGGTGTCAGCTCCAGCCGGAGCCGGCGCCGCGGGTCATGCCGAAGGGGCCGGTGGGCCAGCGGAAGCAGTCGACCATGAGCT
>CAZBTQ010000352.1:0-2468 GCA_964494405.1 uncultured Iamiaceae bacterium | reverse complement strand
GGGCGGCGGGCGGCGGGGCTGCGGGCGACGGAGATCGGGGCGACGGAGATCGGGGCGGCGGGGCGGAGAGATCAGGCTGGATGAGGCGGGAAGATCAGGCGAGGTCGGCGAGGGCCTGGTCCCAGGTGGCGCCGTCGGCGATCCGCTGGCGCCAGCGCTGCACCGGCGCCGGGCGGTTGATGCCGAAGGCGCCGACGAGCTGGTCGCCTCGACCGATGAGGGCGAGGAACCGGCCCGCCTCAGCGTCGTCCTCGACCACGTGGACCAGGTCGGTGCTGGCGCAGCGGCCGGCGAGCTGGATCTTGCGGTCGTACTGGTCTGACCAGAACCACGGGACCGGGTCGTAGGCGACGGCGGCCTCGCCTCGCAGCTCGGCGAGCAGGCTGGCACCGGCATGGGATCCCATGTCGACCGCGTTCTCCCAGTGCTCGACCCGGATCGACTCGCCGAAGCGAGGACTCGACCAGCGCGCCACGTCGCCCGCGGCGACGATGCCGGGCGCGGCGAGCAGCGTCTCGTCGCAGACCACGCCATCGGCCAGCTCCAACTCCGACGAGTCGAGCCATGCGGTGTTGGGGATGACGCCGATGCCCACCACGACGACGTCGGCCGGCACGACATCACCGTCGAGCAGCTGCACGGCCTCGACCCGCCCGGTGTGGTCGGCAGCGACCCGGTCGACACCGATCCCGAGTCGCAACGCCACGCCGTGCTCCTCGTGGATGCGCGCGCACCGGGCGGCCAACGACTCGGGCAGAACCCGGGCGAGCGGCAGCTCCAGGGCTTCGACGATGGTGACGTCGTGACCCCGCTGCCGGGCGCTCGATGCGACCTCGGCGCCGATGAAGCCACCGCCGATCACGACCACTCGCCGGGCAGGCTCGTCGAGGTCGGAGCGGATGGCCCGGGCGTCGGCCAGCGTGCGCAACGCGTGCACTCCGGCGATGTCGGCCGAATCGGGCAGCACCCGAGGCGTGGCACCGCACGCGAGGACCACGCCGTCGGCAGCCAGCTCGTCGCCATCGGCGAGCGCGATCGTGCGCCTGGCGACATCGAGACCGACGGCCGACACCCCACGGCGCCACGTCAGGTCGAGGTCATCCAGCCCGTTGACCGGGGACCGCACCGCAGCCTCGGCGTCGTCGCCGGTCAGGAAGGCCTTCGACAGCGGTGGCCGGTCGTACGGGCCGTCGGTGTCTGGGTCGACGACGACGATCTCGCCGTCATGGCCACCACGACGCAGCGCGAGCGCGGCTCGCAACCCTGCCAGCGACCCACCGACGATGACGACCCCGGCCACGTCCTAGGACGCCGAACCAATGGGATGAGGGCGTCCGCGCACGGTCAGACCTCGACGATCGAGATGGCCTGCTTTGGACAGCGGTCGACGGCCTCCTGCACACGAGGACGCTCAGAGTCGGGCGGCGTCTCGTCGAGCACGTAGAGGAAGTCGTCGTCGCGCACCTCGAAGATCTCGGGCGCGATGCCCATGCACACCGCGTTGCTCTCGCACTTGTCGAAGTCGACTTCGATCTTGAACCCCATGAGCCCCCTCCTCGGCGATCACCGATCTGCCATCTTGGCCCAGCGGGTCAGAAGATGCTGTACCCGCCGTCGACGACGATGACGTCGCCGGTGTGGAACGTGTTCGACGGGTCGGAGAGGAACACCGCCGCGGGCCCCAGGTCCGCCGGCACGCCCCAGCGCCGCACCGGCGTGCGCTTGGTGGTGTTCTCCATGAGCTTCGGGTTCATCTGCGCGCCAGCGGTCAGGTCGGTCTCGATCCACCCCGGGATGATCGAGTTGCACCGGATCCCGTGGCGGGCGAGCTCGACCGCCAACCCCCTGACGAGCGCCAGCATCCCCGCCTTCGAGTGGGCGTACGCCTGGTTGCGCGCCGCCCCGTCGATGGCCGTGCCGGACGAGATGCCGACCAGCGCGCCCCCGCCGCCACGTTCGATCATGTGCCGGGCCGCCTCCCGGAAGCAGAGGAACACACCTTCGGCGTTGATGCGCTGCACGTAGCGCCACGTGTCGAGCGTGAGGTCGGTGAAGGGAGCACCCGCCCCGACCCCTGCGTTCGCGATCAGCGTGTCGACGCGGCCGAGGTCGCTGACCGTGGCCTGCATCGCCTCGACGATCTGCTCCTCGTGGGCGACGTCGACGACGTAGGACCTGACCCGCTGGCCGTGCTCGGTGAGCTGCGCGACCGCGGCGTCGTTCTTGTCGGCGTTGCGACCCCACACCGCGATGTCGGCGCCGGCACGAGCGAGGGCGTCGGCCATGCCGAGCCCGATGCCGCCGTTCCCGCCGGTCACCACGACCACGCGCCCCGTCAGGTCAGCCATCGTCACTCCCCCTGGTCGTCGTCACCATCGCCGCCACCGTTGAGCGAGGCCACCGCGGTCGTCGACGTGCTGCTCGACGTCGTCGTGGTGCTCTCGTCCGTGGCGCTGGTCGTGGTGACC
>CAZBTQ010000351.1:0-2474 GCA_964494405.1 uncultured Iamiaceae bacterium | reverse complement strand
AGGTCGAGCAGCGCCACGAGCGAATCGAGGGCGGGCTGCGTCGACTCCGGAGCGGGGGGCGGGACGTCGTCAGTCATGGCCTCGCCATAGTGCCACGAGTCGTGCGCCTTGCCACGCCGGACGGAGTCCGCCCGCCCGATCCGGAGTCGCGAGCGGCCTCCCCCAGCACCTACCCGGGGAACCAGCCGGTGACGTCGACGATGAGGTGGGTGCCGGCCTCGGTGAACAGGTTGATGGAGCCGTCGGCACCGAGCGGCAGGACGACAGCGTTCGGCCGGGTCTGGCCGGTGAACGACAAGTTGAGCACCGACGCGTTCGGTTGCGGTGTACCAACCGGCCACGCCGAGACGAACCCGGGCGCCGTGGCGTCGGTGGCGGTGATGTTCAGGATCACCGCGCCGGCTCCGGTGGCGGGCACCCCGCCGACACCGGCGATCTTCACCGGCACGGTCGCACCGGCGGCCGGCTTGTCGCCCGTGTAGCCGAGCTGGTTGGGCGCAGGCCTCGTGTCCATCACCCGGGTGGGCACGAGCGAGGTGAAACCGCTCGTCGCGTTGTAGTAGCCGACGATGTCGACGATCAGGTGCGTGCCCATCTCGCTGAACATCGCGATCGACCCGTCGGTCCCGAGCGGGATCGTGACCTGGTTCGGTGCGGTTCCGCCCGCGTCGAGGTTGAGGCTCGACGCGTTCGGTCGTGGGGCCAGCGACGGCCAGACGGTGACGAAGCCGGCCGCTGTCGCATCGGTTCCCGTGACGTTGAGAGTCACCGCGCTGACCCCGCTCGTCGGTACGCCCGCCGTCCCCGCCACCTTGAGCGTGGTCGTCGAGCCCGCGGCCGGCTTCGGCACCCCGTAGCTCGCCTGGCGTGTGTCGAGGAGGCGTGTCGGCGTCATCGGGACATAGTCACCCGGCGGGAGCCATCCCGCGACGTCGGCGATCAGATGACCGCCCGCCTCGGTGAACAGGTTGACCTTGCCATCGGCACCGACCGGGATCGTGACGAGGTTGGCGACGGTGTCGCCAGCGCGCTGTGCGTTCAGGCTGGAGGCGAGCGGCATCGTGATGCCGCTCGGCCACACGGTGACGTAGCCGGCGTTGGTGGCGTCGGTGATGACGATGCTCAGGATGACCGCCGCGGCACCCGATGCGGGCACCCCGCCGCGGCCGGCGACCTGCAACGACACGACGCTGCCCGCGCCCGGCTTGTCGCCGGTGTATCCGGTGAGAGTGGCGGGGCGGGTGTCGAGGATGCGGGCTGGCTGGACCGTGCGGGCCGCCGGTGTCGGGTTCTGGTTCGTCACCTTGCGGATGAGTTCGGTCTCGGCGCTGTGCGCCAGGTAGAGGTCGCCCGACGGGCTCGCGGCCACTTCGCCGGCCATCATGAAGGCCGTCGCGAGTGGACCGTCGATCGGCCCGGCCGGATCGGTGCCCATGAACGTCGACTCGTTCAAGACGGTCTGCGTTCCGGGCGCGGGCAGCAGCGACACCGAACTGGCGAAGTTGCTCCGGTCGGCGATGTAGACCGCGCCGTCGGCGGTGACTGCGGCGTCGAGGAAGTCGCCTCCGTTGAGCACGTCGGTGTCCGATCCGAAGTAGCTCGTCATCGTGCCGCTCGGCGCGACCTTCACGATGTCGTGTTGGGGGTCGACGCCCGAGATCGGGAGCACGACGCGGACGTAGGCGTTGCCGAACGCATCGAGATCGACGGCGACCGGGATTCGCGGGTTGTCCGTGCCGGGCAGGCTGAAGTCGGCGAGTGTCGAGATCGTGCCACCGGCCACCTTGCGCAGCCGCTGGTTCCCCTCGTTGTCCCCGAAGATCTGTCCGCCGCTGTCGGTGATCAACAGGTTCCCGGCGGCGTCGACGGCGACGTCGGTCGGGCTCATCCCGGCCTGGAGTGCTGGGCCACCATCGCCGCTCGCCGTCGCAGAGCCGTTGCCGGCGACGGTGGTCACGACCCCATCGGGGCCGATCTTGCGCACCGTCTTGAGCGTGAGGTCGGCGTAGAAGATCGTCCCGTCGGGGGCGACGGTGAAGCCGATGGTCTCGATCGCCGTGCTCGTGGCCGCCGCGTTCTCGGCGGTCGACGTACCGCCACCCGCGACCACCGTGACCGACGAGCCGTCGGCGGCGAAGCGGACGATCCTGGTCGTGCCAGCGTCATAGGTGGTGGCGTAGAGCGACCCCGCACCGAACTCGAGCGTCTCGACGTCGCCGACCGCCGGTATCGACGAGAAGGTCGAGACGAGCGATGTCTTGTCGACGTCGGCCGCGGCCGGGTTGGCGGTGAACATCAGGGAGGCCGCGAGGGCGCCCGTCGCCACGACAGTAAGAAGTGTCCGTCCCATGGCAGAACAATAACTGTGTACGCCGCGAGAGTCCAGAGGTCGTCGGGGTGCGCCGCGCTGGCCCGATCTCCCTACAGTGACGCGCCATGGCCATGCTCGATCTCACGCCCGATCAACTGCTCTC
>CAZBTQ010000350.1:0-2485 GCA_964494405.1 uncultured Iamiaceae bacterium | reverse complement strand
CCGATGACGGGGTCGAGCTTGCCCTGACGGGCCAGCTCGGTGAGGTCGCGCCCGTACTTCTCGAGCGCCTGGAACTGGTCCTCCGGCGTCTGGCTCGTGACGCGGTGGCTGCCGCGCACCTCGCGCAGCGCCTCGGTGAGGCGCTCGCGCGGGACGTCGATGTGGTCGGCGAGGGCGAGCAGGAGGTGCTCGGTGGAGATGTACTCGTCGCCGAGCTCGACCCGCGCCGCGTCGGCCCTGGAGATGAGGTCGTCGAGCGCGCGCGACAGGCGCGCCTCACCGCCGTAGGCGTGGGGCAACGACGACACGGCCTCGTTCGCGGTGTTGCGGAGCTGCGCCGGAGCGACCTCGACGCGCTGGAGGATGGGGAGCACGACGCCTTCGGCCTGGCCGAGGAGGGCGACGAGGAGGTGGTCGGGGGTGACCTCGGGGTTGCTGTTGGCGCGGGCCGACGCGATGGCCGCGTTGACGGCTTCCTGGGTCTTCAACGTCCAGCGGTTGGGGTCGAGTGGCATGGGTTCAGCCTACCTCCTGCACTCAGGAAACCTCACAACGTCATTATCAACTTTGGAGCGACGGGCCTACCGGCGCGGACGTCGGCCGCCCTCGTAGAGCACCACGGACTGCTGCACCGGCACCAGGTCGCGGCGGTGCTGGCGGTGCGCCTCGGCGATGGCCTCGTCGGCGCGGCGACGGACCTCGACCAGCTCGTGGCGGATCCGCTCGAGCTCGGACTCCATCTCGAGCACGCGCTTGACGCCCGCCAGGTTGAGGCCCTGGTTGGTGAGCTCTTGGATCCGGTGGAGCAGCGCCACGTCGTCGTCGCTGTAGCGGCGACTGCCGCCGTCGGTGCGGGCGGGCTCGACGAGCCCTTTGCGCTCGTAGATCCGCAACGTCTGCGGGTGCACACCCGCGAGCTCTGCGGCGACCGAGATGACGTAGACGGCTCGACTGGAGCGAGACGAACGGTCGGTGGCCATGTCAGACCCCCAGGTGGTCGCGTGGCGATGCATCGGGTTCGAGGTCGGCGAGCGCCTGCACCGCGGCGCGCTCGGCGTCGGAGAGGGTGGACGGCACCGCGACGTCGACCGTGACGAGGAGGTCGCCCGCACCCTTGGTCGACTCCACCCCCCGACCCTTCACCCGGAACGTGCGGCCCGAACGCGTGCCGGCCGGGATCCGCAACGTGACGGGATCGCCGTCGAGGGTCGGCACGCGGATGTCGGCGCCGAGGACCGCCTCGGGATAGGTGATCGGCGCCTGGAGCGTGAGGTTGCGGCCGGCGCGGCCGAACAGCGGGTGGGAGCCCACGAAGACCCTCACGTACAGGTCGCCGGCCGGACCGCCGTGGTGGCCAGCACCCCCGCGACCCTTGAGCCGGATCCGCTGGCCGTCGTCGACGCCTGCTGGGATGCGGACCTTCACGGCGCGGGATCGCCGCTCGACGCCCGAGCCCTTGCACGTGGGGCACGGGTCCTCGACCACCTGGCCGCGGCCGGCGCACGCGGGACACGGCTGGCTGAAGGAGAAGTAGCCCTGGTTGTCGTCGAGCACCCCCCGGCCACCGCAGCGCGAACACGCGGTGGGCGAGGTGCCCGGACGCGCGCCCGAACCGTGGCAGGTGGAGCACGCCGCGTCGGAGGTGAGGTTCACCTGGGTCGTGATGCCCTTGACGGCATCGAGGAACGAGAGGTGCAGCTCGGCCTCGAGATCGTGGCCACGTTGCGGACCTGGCCCGCCACCGCCCGGCCCACGGCCACGGCCGCGGTTGAACAATCCGCCGAGGATGTCGCCGAGGTCCTCGGCGTTGAAGCCGAAGCCGCCGGCGCCCGGGCCGCCAGCGCCGAAGCCCCCAGGGCCGCCTGGGCCGGCCATCGGCCCGAGTCGCCTGACCTCGTCGTACTCCTTGCGCTTGTCGGCGTCGCCGACCACGTCGTACGCGGCCGACACCTCCTTGAAGCGCTCCTCCGCCGCGGGGTCACCGGGGTTGGCGTCGGGGTGCAGCGAGCGTGCGAGCTTGCGGTACGCGGTGGTGATCTCCTTCGCCGACGCGTCGCCGGACACGCCGAGGATGGAGTAGTAGTCCTTCTCGAACCACTCGCGTTGGGCTGTCACTCGTTCACCTCCCTGGGTCTCGTCGCGCCGAACCCGGGCAGGCTCAGCCCTTCACCTTCACCATCGCGGCCCTCAGGATCTGGCCCTTCCACGAGTAGCCCTTGCGCAGGACCTCGGTGACGATCGGCCCGTCACCCTCGCCATGCTCGTGCATGACGGCCTCGTGGACGGTGGGATCGAACGGGGCGTCGAGCGGATCGATGCGCTCGAGGCCCAGCTTCTCGAGGGTGCCGAGCAGCGCCGCGAACACGGGCTCGACGGCCTCGGCGCCGTGCAGCAGCGCCGCGTCGCACGAGTCGAGCACCGGGAGCAGCTCTTCGGCGATGCGCCCCGTGGCGCGCTCGGCGGCGAGCTGGTGCTCGCGCGCCGA
>CAZBTQ010000349.1:0-2492 GCA_964494405.1 uncultured Iamiaceae bacterium | reverse complement strand
TCCGGGTCGTGGTCGCCGTACACCTCGACCCCGACGCCCGTGGTGGCCAGGTCGTTGTCGGCCGCCCAGGCGTACATCTCCGTGAAGACCCGGCCGATCAGCGCGTACGAGCCCACGTGTCGGTGGTGGAGTGCTGGGCCGGACGGGAGCGCCGAGCACACGAGGGCATCGGACCCCTCGAACGGCTCGGCCACCTGCACACCGACCTCGACGACATCGCGTCCGTCGCCGTTGGGCGCGTACACGGCGATGTTCTGACCGTCCTGGGTGGCCGGCGAGGAGGGCAGCGCCGTGTACACCGCGTCGAACATCGAGCCCACGCGCCGCGGGATCTCGTCGATCGCCATCTCCTCGCGGACGACCGCCGTCGGTGTCGAGACGAGGTCCACCTGGTCGATCTCCACGGTCGAACGATACGACCGGTCAGGCCGTCTGAACAGCGCTCAGTCGAGGGCGGGCAGGCTGGCCAGATCGGCCGGCGCGCCGTCGCGGAAGACGTACACCGTCCCCGCACCCTCGACGGTCCACCCATGACCTCGACGGTGCACGAGGGCGGTGCGCTCCTCGATGCCGACGACCGCGAGCCCCGCTGTGGCCAGGCCGACGGTGCGGTGCACCTTCTCGTGCGACCACGAGTCGTATCTCTGGATCATCGTGAACCCGGACAGCAGTCCGAGCCCGACGGTGAACGCGCCACCGCGGCTGTCGACCATGTGGTCGAACAGCACGCTGCCACCCGCGGCCGCGCCCGCGAGCACCGCGCCATCGCGCCACGCGGCGACGACGGCGTCGAACAGCGGCGAGTCCTTCAACACCGAGCGCAGGTGCATCGGCGACCCACCAGCGGGGCCGCCTGCGAGGTAGATGAACGGCGACTCCCTCACCCGCCGCACGTTCTCCTCGTCGAGCGCGTCGGCCCGGCGCAGCACCGGCACCTCGACGACCTCGACGCCCAGTGCGCCGAACCACGTGCGTGCCTGGTCCATCACGCCGTCGGGTCCTTCATAGGCCGCAGCGGTCGGCAGCACAGCGACCGACCCAGCGCCGGACTCCGACAGCAGCGCGACGTCGAAGGTGCAGCCGTCGGTCCACTCGTCGCCGCCGACGAGGCACAGCGGCCCCGCGCTCATCGGCCCGCCTCGTCGGTGGTGGGGACGGGCGGGCGGACCCTGGCCGTGCCCTGGATCCAGGGACGCAGCACGGGCGACGGGACGGGCATCGAGAACCTCTCCAGATCGGTCAGTACGAGGCCGGCGCGGCGAGCCGCCGCCGGGACGTCCCGGGCGATCCGCCAGCCGGTGCGACGCTCCGCGACCGTAGCGGCCAGTCGCTGGGCCCGCGCGGTGGCGTCGATGCCGATCGTCGGCTCGATCAGGTACAGGCGGCCGGTGTCGCCGAGCAGATCGGCGATCCGCGCGAGGTCGCGGTCGAGGTCGTCACGCCGCGCCAGCCACGCCACGCACACGATGTGGTCGACCGGACCGGATGGCACCGCGCTCGTCTGGTCGTCGAGCACGACGACCGTCCCCTGTCCCGCCAACGCGCCGAGGAGCTCAGCCCGTCGGCGCGCCACCTCGGCGAGGATCGGGGCGGTGTCCCACAGGCGCGACATCGCCCGGCACGCTAACCGGCGACCCAGGTCGACTTGGTACGGCCACCGCGCCCGTCTGTAGCCTCTGCGCCCTATGGGGAACCTCACCGTTGGCATCGTCGGATCAGGGATCATGGGCTCGGGCATCGCGGAGGTCGCCGCCAAGGCCGGCCACACGGTCATCCTGCGCAGCCGCAAGCAGGAGTCGGCCGACGCCATGGTCGCCGGGCTCGAGAAGTCGCTGAACAAGCAGGTCGAGCGCGGCCGTCTCGAAGAGGGCGTCCGTGACGAGGTGCTCGGCCGGGTCAGCGCCACGTCCGACCTCGCCGCCCTCGCCGACTGCGACCTCGTCATCGAGTCGATCGTCGAGGACCTCGACACCAAGCTCGGCCTGTTCCGCGAGCTCGACGGCATCGTCAAGGCCGACGGCATCCTGGCCACCAACACGTCGACCCTGCCGGTCGTCGAGATGGCGGTCGCCACCGAGCGCGCCGACAAGGTCGTCGGCATCCACTTCTTCAACCCGGCGCCGATGATGAGCCTCGTCGAGATCATCGCCCCGCTCACGGCCTCCGACGCCACGGTCGACGCAGCGGTCGAGTTCGCCACCTCGTGCGGCAAGGACCCCGTCCGGGTCAAGGACCGCGCCGGCTTCATCGTCAACGCGCTGCTGTTCCCGTACCTGAACAACGCGGTGCGCATGTGGGAACAGGGCACCGCGTCGATGGTCGACATCGACACCGCGATGCAGGGCGGCTGCAACTTCCCGATGGGACCGTTCGCGCTGCTCGACCTCGTCGGCCTCGACACGTCGCTGTCGATCCTCGACGCGCTGTACGCCGAGTTCGCCGACCCCAACTACGCCGCTCAGCCGATGCTGCGCCGCATGGTGAGCGCCGGC
>CAZBTQ010000348.1:0-2495 GCA_964494405.1 uncultured Iamiaceae bacterium | reverse complement strand
CCCGGCGTCGATGGCGTCGAGCGCCTGGTGCTGGAACGGGTCGAGCGGGAAGCCGTGCTGGTCCTCGAACCTGCGGCGGCGCTCGGCGGTGTTCATACGACGGCGGGGTTCGGGCGAGGAACGGTCATCTCGTCAGCGTGCGGCCGATGACGATGGACGCCTCGAAGAACAGGTACATCGGCACCGACAAGATGGCGAGGCTGATGGGGTCGCCGCTCGGGGTGATCACCGCGACGAGCACCACGATGCCGACCAGCGCGTAGCGGCGCATCCCCGCGAGCTGTTGGGGGCTGACGAGGCCGGCGAGCTGGAGGAACACGAGCACGATCGGGAACTCGAACCCGATGCCGAAGCCGACCATCATCTTCACGAGGAAGCTCAGGTACGCGGAGCCGGTGAAGACCTGCTCGAAGTTGTCGCCGGCGATGTCCACCAGGAACTCGAGGGCCCGGGGCACGGTCCAGAAGGCCAGGATCGCGCCGAGCATGAACAGCGAGACGGCGGCGATGACGAACGGGAGCGCGTAGCGCTTCTCGCGGGGGTGGAGGCCCGGGGTGATGAACGACCACAGCTGGTACAGCAGGATCGGCATGGCGAAGGCGATCCCCGTGTAGGTGGCGACCGTGATGCGGACGCTGAAGCCTTCGAGGGGGTCGGTCTGGAGGAACGCGCACTCGTCGGGCGGCCGGATGTCGCAGTAGGGGCCGCTCAACAGGTCGAGGATCGGCTCGTAGAAGGCGAAGGCGACGACGGCGCCGGCGGCGACTGCGATCGCCGAGATGATCACCCGGCTCCGCAGCTCGGCCAGGTGCTCGACGATCGTCATGTGCCCCTCGGCGTCGCGCTTCGGACGCGAACCTTCCGAGCCGCCGCGGCGGAGCCTCACTCGGCGGGCCGCGGCTCGTCGACGGGCGACGTGGGCTCTGGTGGGGGCGCGGCCGCCTCCGGAGCGCTGGGCGCGGCGTCGGCGTCAGCACCGGCGGCGACGTCCTGGCCGGGTGCCTGTCCCACGATCGGCCCGATGGTGGGCGGCCGGTCGTCGGTGTACATGGCGTTGCGCATCTCGGACTGGAACCCGTTGGAGAGCTTGCGGAGCTCGCCGACCATGTTGCCGACCGAGCGCATGGCCCCGGGGAGCTTGTCGGGACCGAGCACCACCAGGGCGACCAGGAGGATCACGAGGACCTCGCCACCACCGACGTTGAACATCGGGCCGAGTCTACCGACGTGGGTCGGCGGCGTCGGACCACCGTCGGGCGTCGGCGGGGGCCCAGCTCGCCTGGATCGTCCTCACCTCGCCGCGAGCGGCGCGCAGGGCGACGACCGACGCGGTCAGCTGCTCGACCTCGGTGGTGATCCGCCACGCGATGGCGGCGACGAGCGCGGCGCCGACGACGATCACGCTGCTCGCTCCGATCCACCACAGGCTCATGGTGGGGACCCTATCGGTTGGCCTCGGGATCCCCTTGCGGCGCCCCGATGATGGCGTCGAGCGCCGCGTGCAGCTCGGTCTCGTCGTGCAGCGCCTCGTGGAAGCTCAGCAGGTCGTTGTGGGTGAGCGGCCCCGCCTGGGGCGCCAGGTCTCGCTCGACCAGCTCGGCCGGTCGGCGCCATGTCGTGAACGAGACGCCGGCGGCGATGAGCAGGTCCATGATCGGCCGCTCCGCGGTGCGCACCACGGTGAGCGAGCAGCTCGGGCACTGGAACGCGTAGGTCCCTGCGCCACCGTCCTCGGGCGCGTGGACCTTCACCTTCTCGGGTGGGAACTCCACGTCGCCGCAGGTGTCGCAGCTCGCTCGGATCGTCGCCATTCATCCTCCATCAGCGGTCTGGCATTCCATCGACCGCTGCACCGGCCGCCTTGAGGACGATCGCGCAGAGATCGCCGTTCGGTTGGGATGGCGAGGGACCGGACACGTCGGTGAAGATGGGGCCGATGTCTCGCATCCCCGCGCTGCGCACCCCGCCGATCGGCTTCGCGCACCGCGGTGCGCGGGCCCACGCCCGGGAGAACACCCTGGAGGCGTTCCGCCTGGCCCGGCGCCTCGGCGCGACCGGCCTCGAGAGCGACGTCTGGATCACCACCGACGGCGAGGCGGTGCTCGACCACGACGGGATCTTCGGATCGCTGCTGCGGGTCCGGCGTCGACCGCGGATCGCCGACGTGCACCGCCACCACCTCCCCGCGCACATCCCCACCCTCGCCGAGCTCTACGACGAGTGCGGCACCGACTTCGAGCTGTCGCTCGACGTGAAGGATCCCGCCGCCGGCAGGCGCGCCGTCGAGGTGGCCCGGGAGGCTGGTGGCGACGCGGTCTCGCGCCTGTGGCTGTGCCACGACGACCACGACCTGATGGCGACGTGGCGGGCGGTCGACGAGCGGGTGCGGCTGGTCGACTCGACGCGCCTGCACCGCATCAAGGAGGGTCCCGAACGACGGGCCGCGACGCTCGCCTCCCGCGGGATCGACGCGATCAACCTGCACCACGCCGACT
>CAZBTQ010000347.1:0-2497 GCA_964494405.1 uncultured Iamiaceae bacterium | reverse complement strand
TCGCCGACCTCGAGCGCTACGGGTTGCTCTCGGGGCGCCAGATCGGTCCCACCACCCTCTACGACGAGTCCGCCCTCGGCATCGCGAGGTTGGCGGCCGGCTTCCTGCGCCGCGGCGTCGAGGGTCGGCACCTGAAGATGTACCGGGTCGCAGCCGAGCGCGAGGCGTCGTTCTTCCAGCAGATCGTCATGCCCCAGCTCAAGCAGCGGAACCCGGCCGCGCGCCAGCAGGGCATCGAGACCCTCGGCGAGCTCGCCGAGTTGGGAGAGGGGCTGCGCGCGGCGCTGCTGCACCACGCCCTCCGCGAGTACCTCGGCAACGGATAAGCGCATGCGTGGAACGGCTCGCATGCTCTCGTCCTCCTCCGCTCGGGCCGCCTTCGGCGGCGGGCCGCTCGGGCCACGGCCGCACTGCTCGATCGGCCTCTGATGTCCCGCTCCGACGGCGAGACGTCGGTGCCGGTCCCTGGTCTGCTGCTCGGCCCCGATGAGTTGAGGGCGACGGTCGCGCGGCTGGGCGACGAGCTGTCGCTGTCCCACGGCGACGAAACGGTGATGGCGGCGGTCCTGAAGGGTGGTGCCCCGTTCCTGGCCGACCTGGTGCGGGCGGTGTCGTTCCACCCCCTCGTCGACTTCCTCGCAGTCTCGCCGTATCCGTCCGGTGGCGGCAGGGTGCGCCTCGTCAAGGACCTCGACACCGACATCGAGGGCCGCGACGTGGTGCTCGTCGAGGACGTCGTCGACTCCGGCCTCAGCCTCACCTACCTGCGGGGCGAGCTGTTGCGACGGGGGCCGCGGTCGCTGGTGGTCTGCGCACTCGTCGACAAGCCGGGACGCAGGCTGGTGCCCGTCGAGGTCGACCACATCGGGGTGACGACCGCCGCCGACTACGTCATCGGCTACGGGCTCGACTTCGCCGGTCGCTACCGCAACCTCGACCTGCTGGCGACCGCCGATCCACGGGTCCTCGCCGCTGACCCGGACCGCTACGTCCCCTGGGCGTACTCACGGCGCCGCGGTGCGTGAGGCGCGTGCGTGGTGATCGGTCGACCACGCGGCGGTAGGGTCGGAGGGTGGTCGAGCTCGAGCTCATCGGAGTGCGCGTAGAGGTGCCGTCGAACGTCCCCATCGTGCTGCTGCGCGAGCGGGGTGGCGACAACCGCATGCTGCAGATCTTCATCGGCGGGCCCGAGGCCACCGCGATCGCCGTCGCGCTCGAGGGGATCGAGCCGCGGCGGCCGCTCACCCACGACCTGTTGCGGATCCTGCTGGAGGAGCTCGGGACGGTCCTCGACCAGGTCCTCATCACCGAGGTGCGCGACAACGTGTACTTCGCCGAACTGCACCTGGTCGTGCCGGGCGGCACCCACATCGTGTCGTGCCGACCATCCGATGCCATCGCCCTCGCCGTGCGCACCGGGGCCGCGATCCACGTCAGCGACGAGGTGATCGACGAGGCGGGGTACCTCGACGCCGCGGCCGACGAGCCCGACGATGTCGTCGAGCAGTTCAAGGAGTTCATCGACAGCGTCAGCCCCGAGGACTTCGACTCCTGACAGCGGCGATGGCCCGACCGTTGACGGGCGCGCGCGGTGGACCTACGCTCCTGGAGTTCACATCGACGTAGTTACGCGGGTGTCGTCTCCACCAGCCAGTCGTGCCCCGGCACGCAGGAGCGGATCCGCCGTCCCGACGGGGAGTCTGTCCACATGAGCGAATCCAAGCGCGAGCAGGCCGAAGCCGAAGGCTTCTCGGGCCGTCGCACGGCTGAGATCGTCGGCATCACCTACCGCCAGCTCGACTACTGGGCCCGCACCGACCTGGTGCGCCCCTCGCTGGCCGACGCCAACGGCAGCGGCAGCCGCCGCATGTACTCCTACACCGACCTGCTCGAGCTGAAGGTCATCAAGAGCCTGCTCGACGCCGGCATCCGGCTCGAGTCGGTGCGCGAGGCCTTCACCTACATGCGGGACCACCTCGGCGAGGACGTCACCACCGCGAACCTCGTCATCCAGGGGTCGAGCGTCATCGTCATCAGCACCGACGAGGAGCTGATCGACGCGGTTCGACAGGGCCAGGGCGTGCTCAACGTGCTCCCGCTCGGCAGCGTCAAGGACCAGGTCGACGCGGCGATCGTCGAGCTCCGGCCGGTGGTCGAGGGCGCGGCAGCAGACACGCCCAGCACGTCACGAGCGGTCGGCGAGGGCTGAGAGGCTGATCGTGGGCCCACCGGTCACCCACGACTCGGCGCTGCCGGCCTCGCGGGTGACCTTCGTCCACAACTCCGAGCAGCAGCTCGCGCGCCTGCTCGACTTCTACGGCGTGCGGTGGGAGTACGAGCCGCACACCTACGTGTTGGCCACCGACGACCGGGGCGTCACCACCGAGGCGTTCACGCCCGACTTCTGGCTGCCCGACCACGACGTGTACCTCGAGGTCACGACGATGCGCCAGGGCCTCGTCACCCGGAAGAACCGCAAGGTGCGCCACCTGCGCGA
>CAZBTQ010000346.1:0-2516 GCA_964494405.1 uncultured Iamiaceae bacterium | reverse complement strand
GCCATCCCACCCGAGATCGTCGTGCTCACCGGCATCACCCAATCGATGGTCATGCCCGCGCCGCGCATCGACGACGTCCTGCCCACGTTGCTGGAGTTCATCGGCGACAGCGTCGTCGTCGGCCACAACGTCCGCTTCGACGTCGGGTTCATCGACGCGGCGCTCGCGCGCTCTGGCCGTCCCCGGCTGTCGAACCGCACCGTCGACACGGTCGCGCTCGCTCGGCGCCTCGTGCGCGACGAGGTCCCCAACTGCCGGCTCGGCACCCTCGCCGACCGATTCCGCCTCCCCCACCGCCCCAGCCACCGAGCGCTCGACGACGCGCTCGCCACCGGCGACCTGCTGCACGTGCTGCTCGAGCGCGCGGGCACCTTCGGCGTCACCGGGCTGGACGACCTCGTCGCGCTGCCGACCATGGCCGCACACCCCCAGGTCGCCAAGCTGCGGCTCACCGACGACCTGCCGCGCGCACCTGGCGTCTACCTCTTCCGCGATCGATCCGGGCGTGCCCTCTACATAGGCAAGGCGACGAACCTGCGGGCGAGGGTCCGGTCGTACTTCTCGGGCGACGAGCGCCGCAAGGTCGGCCAGCTGCTGCGGGAGGCGGTCCGCATCGACCACCACGCCACATCCAGCACCCTCGAGGCTGCGGTGCTCGAGGTGCGGCTGATCCACGAGCACCTCCCCCGCTTCAACTCGCAGGTCAAGCGGTGGGGTGCCTACACGTACCTCAAGCTCACCGACGAGCGGTTCCCCCGCCTGTCGATCACCAAGGCCGTCCGCGACGATGGCGCCACCTACCTCGGCCCGCTCACGTCCACCCGTGCGGCTCGCCTGGTCGCCGAGGCGATCGAGACCGCGGTGCCGATCCGGCGTTGCACGAGCCGACCCACGCGCACGCCGCGGGATGCGCCGTGCACCGCAGCGCAACTCGGCGTGGCGACGTGTCCCTGTGCAGGGGCGATCTCAGAGGTCGACTACCAGCGGCTCACCGACACCGTCGTCCGAGGCATCACCTCCGAGCCCGCCCTGCTCCTCGAGCCGCTCGAGGCACGGATGCACGGCCTCGCCGCCACCGAGCGCTACGAGGAGGCCGCGTCGGTGCGAGATCGAGCCGCGGCGCTCGCCACCGCGCTCGATCGCCGACGCCGCCTCGACGCGATCCGCGACGCCGGACGGTTCGTCGTCGAGACGATCGATGGTCACGGCGCCGAGGTCGAGGGCGGGCTGCTCGTTGCAGCGTGGGGGCAGGCTGGGCGCGACCAGGCCACGCTGCCCGGGCTCGACTCCCCTGCCGCCGTCGGCCGAACGGTGGCGGGCGCTCCCCCGGCGCGCGACGAGGTCGACGAGATGATGTGCGTCGTGCGCTGGCTCGACGACCATGCCGGACGGCTCCGGGTCCTGCACGCCGATGCTGGGCTCGCGCTGCTCGTCGAGCAGGTCCCGCGGTTCGATCCACGCCGACGACCGGTGCGTTCAGGTGCCCGCGCCGCCTCGCTCGTGTGACGAGACGGTCAGCTCGATGCGGGGCCGAGCTCCAGTGAGAGCGCGACGAGGCCCTCCAAGGCGGCTGCCGCGCGACCTTCGTCGATCGAGGTGAAGGCCAGCTCGAGGCCCTCGCCGATGCTCTCGACGGCGCCACCGACATAGATGCCGGCCGCGGCGTTGAGCGCCACGATGTCGCGCGCGGCGCTCGGCTCGCCCGAGAACACGCTGCGCGCGATCTCGGCGTTGTCGAGCGGGTCCCCGCCGCGCAGCTCGTCGGTGGTGCGCAGCACCAGCCCGTACGAGGTGGGGTCGAGCTCCCACTCCACGACCTCGCCGTCGCGGATCTCGTGGACCTCGGAGGGGCCGGTGAGGGTGATCTCGTCGAGACCGTCGGATCCGTGCACCACCAGCGAGCGCGGCAAGCCGCGCGACGCGAGCACCGCGGCGGTGAGCGGCTGCATCCGCGGGTCGCCGACCCCGATGACCTGGCGGTCGATCTTGCTCGGGTGCGACAGGGGACCGAGGAGGTTGAACACCGTGGGGATGCCGAGCTCGGCGCGCACCGGACCCGCGAAGCGCATCGCGGGATGGAACGCACGGGCGAACGCGAACCCGACGCCGACCTCGCGGACGCACCGGGCCACCGACGGCCCGGTGAGCTCGATCTCGACGCCGAGGGCGTCGAGCAGGTCGAACGATCCCGACGTGGATGACGCGCGCCGGTTGCCGTGCTTGCACACCGGCACACCTGCGCCGGCGACGACGAACGACGCCATCGTCGAGACGTTCAGTGCGTGGAGTCGACGGCTCGCCGAGCCGCCCGTGCCCACGATGTCGACCGCGTCCTGGTTGAGCGCGAGCAGCTCGGAGGCGCCGAGCATCGCCTCGACCATGCCGTTCACCTCGTCCACCGTCTCGCCCTTGATGCGCAGGGCGATGATGAACGCGGCGATGCGGGCGTCGCTGGCGTTGCCCGCCAGGATCTCGGCCATGGCGGCCGAGGTCTGCACCGCGGTCAGGTCGTGCCC
>CAZBTQ010000345.1:0-2525 GCA_964494405.1 uncultured Iamiaceae bacterium | reverse complement strand
GTGCTCGGGCGTATGTACGACGCGATCGAGTTCCGGGGCAACGAGCAGTCCGACGTCGAGGAGCTCGCCGCGAACGCCGGGGTGCCGGTCTACAACGGCCTCACCAACGAATGGCACCCGACCCAGATGCTGGCCGACTTCTTGACGATGCACGAGGCGTCGGGCAAGCCCTACGACGCGCTCTCCTACGCGTTCGTGGGCGACTGCCGGTTCAACATGGGACGGTCGTTGCTGGTGATGGGGGCGCTGATGGGTGCCGATGTGCGCCTGGCGGGGCCGGCCTCGCTCCAGCCGCCCGCCGACGTGGTGTCGATCGCGAACGAGATCGCGTCGACGACCGGCGCACGGATCACCATCACCGACGATGAGGGCGCGGCGGTGTCGGGAGTGGACTTCGTGCACACCGACGTGTGGGTGTCGATGGGGGAGTCGAAGGACGTCTGGACCGAGCGCGTCGGGCTCCTCACCCCCTACCAGGTGAACGCCTCGCTGCTGGAGCGGACCGGCAACCCGAAGGTGAAGTTCATGCACTGCTTGCCGGCCTTCCACGATCCCAACACGGTCGTGGGCCGGGAGATGATGGAGCACACCGGGATGAGCGAAGGCCTCGAGGTGACCGGCGAGGTGTTCGAGTCACCGGCCAGCATCGTGTTCGACCAGGCCGAGAACCGGCTGCACACGATCAAGGCCCTCCTCGTGGCGACGCTGGGGAGCTGACCGCCGCATGCGCGTCCTCGTCGCCCTCGGTGGCAATGCCCTGCTGAAGCGGGGGGAGCCGATGACCGCCGACGTGCAGCGGCAGAACATCCGCACCGCCGCGACGTCGCTGGCGCCGGTCGCCAGCCAGCACCAGCTGGTGCTCTCGCACGGCAACGGCCCCCAGGTCGGCCTGCTCGCCCTCCAGGCAGCGGCCTACAAGGACGTCGAGGCGTACCCGCTCGACCTCCTCGGTGCCCAGACCGAGGGGATGATCGGCTACTTGATCGAACAGGAGCTCGGCAACGTCCTGCCCGCCGAGGTGCCCTTCGCCACGGTCTTGACCATGGTCGAAGTCGACCGAGCGGACCCCGCCTTCGACGACCCCACCAAGTTCGTCGGCCCGATCTACGACGACGCCGAAGCCGAGCAGTTGGCCGCCGACAAGGGGTGGACGTTCAAGCGCGACGGCGACCACCTGCGCCGGGTGGTGCCGTCGCCGGCACCGCAGCGGATCTTCGAGATCCGGCCGATCCGGTGGCTGCTCGAACACGGCACGCTCGTGATCTGCGCCGGTGGCGGCGGAATCCCGACCACGTGGGTGGAAGGCGAGGACCGGGTCCTCACGGGCATCGAGGCGGTCATCGACAAGGACCTGGCCAGCGAGCTGCTCGCCCGCGAGGTCGACGCCGACCTGTTCGTGATGGCCACCGACGTCGATGGCGTCTACGAGGGGTGGGGGACACCCGACCAACGCCGGATCGAGCAGGCGACCCCCGCCGAGCTCCGCAGCCAGCAGTTCCCCGCAGGGTCGATGGGCCCCAAGGTCGAGGCGGCGGCGCGGTTCGTCGAGGCCACCGGCAAGCGCGCGGCGATCGGATCGCTGGAGGACATCGAACAGATCGTGGAGGGGCTCGCCGGCACCAACGTGGTGGCCGAACGGTCCTCGCCGGACACGACACCCAACAGGACCATCGAGGGAGGAACACGATGACCGAGCTCGGAGTGCACTCGGAGGTGGGCACGCTTCGCAAGGTCATGGTCCATCGCCCGGACCTCAGCCTGCAGCGCCTGACCCCGACGAACCACGACGACCTGCTGTTCGACGACGTGCTGTGGGTCGAGCGAGCGCAGTACGAGCACGACCAGTTCGTCGCCAAGATGCGCGAGCGCGGCGTCGAGGTCTACCTCCTCAACGAGATGCTCGGCGAGGCCCTGGCCGCGAGCGACGACGCACGCCAGCGGCTCATCGAGCTCGTGGCCTCGGAGTACACGGTCGGCTGGTCGTTGGTGGACGAGATCCGCCAGGTGCTCGGCGGGCTCGCGCCCGACCAGCTCGCCACACACCTGATCGGCGGGCTCACCGTCGCTGAAGCCGGCATCGACGTCGGCAGCTTCGCGGGCGTGTCGCTGATCGGCGCTGCGCTCGACGACCCCGGCACGTTCGTGCTCCCACCGCTGCCGAACACCTTGTTCACCCGCGACTCGTCGTGCTGGATCTACGGCGGAGTGTCGGTGAACCCGATGTACTGGCCGGCCCGCCGTCGCGAGGCCTACAACGTGGCCGCCATCTACAAGGCGCATCCGATGTTCGCCGACGCGGACTTCGACTTCTGGTACCCCCACGAAGGGCCGGACGGACGGTTCGAGACCGCCGACTTCGGGCTCTCGTCGCTGGAGGGCGGCGACGTCATGCCGATCGGCAACGGCGTCGTGCTCATCGGCATGAGCGAGCGGTCCCAGGGGCGCATGATCGAACAGATCGCCAAGGCACTGTTCGAGAAGGGCGCGGCCGAGCGCGTGATCGCCTGCGTGATGAGCAAGGACCG
>CAZBTQ010000344.1:0-2527 GCA_964494405.1 uncultured Iamiaceae bacterium | reverse complement strand
GGCGAGCACTCGACCAAGTGGGTGGAGGAGACGCTCGACCTGTCCGAAGTCGGCGCTCCGCCCGCCACGCCCGCCGCCGATGGCAACGAGGTCGAGGAGAAGGTGCGCCGCGACGTCGACGTCGAGGTCAACGGCCGAAGGTTCTCGGTGAGCGTGTTCGTGCCCGAGAGCCAGGTCGGGGTCGCGCCAGCGTCCGGCAGCGGAGGTGCGGGCGGAGCCAAGCGCCCCAAGCGGTCCGGGGGTTCGTCGGGCGGGGGCGGAGCGGCCAACGCCGGTTCGGTCACCGTCCCGATGCAGGGCACGATCGTGAAGGTCCTCGCCGAGGTGGGCAACGAGGTCGCCATCGGCGACGTCATCGTGGTGCTCGAGGCGATGAAGATGGAGAACAACATCACCGCCGAGAAGGCCGGCAAGGTCACCGCCGTCAAGGTCGCCGTCGGCGACTCGGTCGGCGCCGGCGACATCGTCGCCGAGATCGACTGACCCCACCACCGCCAGCAGCACCACCTCGACCCGCTCCGGCCACGGGCATCCGCCGCCTTCAGGCGGCCGCTCTTCGCGCCGCGAGGGCCAGCGTGCGGCCGACGGTCTCGCCGACCCAGCCCGATCGGGTCGTGACCTGGCGCCAGGTCACGGGGATGACCGACCAACCCAACGCTGCCGCGACGGCTCGCTGCTCGCGATCTGACTCGAAGCGGCTGTCGGTGCCGTGCCAGCGCTTGCTGTCGGCCTCGATCCCGACCTTGTGGGGCACGTAGGCGGCGTCGAACCGCATCACGAACTCGCCGTCGTCGTCGAACAGCTCGTACTGGGTCGTCGGCCGCGGTAGGCCGTGCTCCCGAAGTGCCCGCAGGACCAGCGTCTCGAAGCCGGTGTCGGTGAGCCCGGCGACGTCGCCGCGCGACAGCAACAGGTCGCGCAGCTGCGGTACGCCCGAGCGACCAGGTCGGCCGAGGCGCGCGATCGCGGTCCACAGACGGTCGTAGGTGGTGAGCCCGCGCCGAAGCGCGTCGTCGAGCGCCACCTCGAGCTGCGCCTCCGGCACGACCGCTCCCAGGTCGACCAACGTACGCGTGGCGTTCGTGACCCACAGGCCACGCCGCCTGACCCGCCGGTCTCCGGCAAGGTCGGTGGACCGGTGGACCACGACAGCTGGAAGGTCGACGCGCTGGGCGTGCGGGATCGTGACCTCCACCGGTGTCGACTCGAAACCTTCGAGCTCCAGCAAGCGGCCGGCCGCACGATGCGTCGCGCGAACGCCCTCGCCCGAGACCAGGTGTGCAACTTGTTGGTCTTGGATCCATCCCTCGTAGCCGGGCACGCGGAGGATTCCTGGCCGCAGCGCCTCCATCACGCCCGTACCGCGCATGCGCTCGAGTTGGCGGTCAGTGACGCCGGCACCCAACGCCTGCCGACGGGTCAGCACTCCATGCTGGCCCGCTGCCATCGTGAGGAGCCGGGCGATGTCGTTCGCGCTCATGGATCACATCTCAGCGTGGGGGTGTGACACCTTCGAGGAGATGGGGTGGACGGGCAGGTCTCGGGAAGGTGTTGCACCGTGTCGGTGCACGATCATCCCGAGACAGCGCTGGAAGCCGGGCGGCGGACGCAGTTGGGGCGGGCGCACGCCGGCGGCACAGACCGCGCCCGGGGGGCGGCGGATGCACGCAGCGGGCCGGGCGGCCGGGCGACTGGGGCCGACCTGGCGCTACTCGGCGGCTTCGGCGAGGGCTTCGGAGAGGGCGGGGTGGACGAGGACGCTCTCGACGAGGTCGGTGACCGTGAGCCGGGCGTTGACCGCGACGGCCACGACCGAGATGAGCTCGGCGGCGTGCTTGCCGACGATCGAGCCTCCGAGGATGACGCCGGTGGCGGGGTCGGACACGAGCTTGACGAAGCCGCGGGGGTCGTCGTTGATGAGCGCCTTGGCCGATGACGAGAACGGCACCTTGGTCACCCGGATCTTGCGGCCTTCGGCGAACGCGTCGGCCTCGGCCAGGCCCACATCGGCGATCTCGGGTTCGGTGAAGATCGCCGAGGCGGCCTTCTCGTAGTCGAGGTGGCGGTGCGGTCGCCCCGCGTGCAGGCCCATCGCGTGCTCGGCGATCTTGCGTCCCTGCATCGTCGCCACCGACGACAGCGGCAGCTTCCCCGACAGGTCGCCGGCGACGTAGATGTGCGGCACCGACGATTGGAGGTTGTGGTTCACCACGACGTAGCCACCATCGTCGACCTCGACACCCGCTGCGTCGAGCCCGAGGCCGTCGGAGTTCGGGATCGAGCCGATGGCGAGCAGCGCGTGCGACCCGGTGACCGACCGCCCGTCGTTGCAGCGCACGGTGACCGTGTCGTCGCCGACGTCGATGGCCTCGGCCCTGGCCCCCTTCAGCAGGTGCACG
This sequence comes from uncultured Iamiaceae bacterium, assembly GCA_964494405.1. Taxonomy (GTDB): domain Bacteria; phylum Actinomycetota; class Acidimicrobiia; order Acidimicrobiales; family SKKL01; genus Actinomarinicola. The sequence goes on along the minus strand of CAZBTQ010000344.1, from coordinate 128 downwards.
CCGCGGTCGAGGAAGTCGGCCTCGAGCGCCGCCGCGACCTCGGGGTCCTTCTGCGGCAGCACCTGCTGGCGGCTGACGATCAGGGTGACGTCGGCCCCGAAGCTCTTGAACATGTGGACGAACTCGAC
>CAZBTQ010000343.1:0-2534 GCA_964494405.1 uncultured Iamiaceae bacterium | reverse complement strand
CGTAGCCGGCGCCGAGGAAGACCGCCCTGGCCGCCTGGATGATCTCGGCCCGCCGGTCTTCAGGCCGAAGCCTCGCTTGCTTCGCGTTCATGCTCGCTCCCTGCGCCGGTCCCCCATCCATCGGCACTCTAGGCGCAAGATGTGAGCATTTGTTGACAGATCTCCGGCAATCGTCGTCAGTGCTGACGATCGGTCACTCCGCGGGGAGGCAATTCGGCACCTGATCGCCGGCGTCGGCCTGGCGGTGCTGCACGGCGCGGGTGGGGGTGAGCACGAGGACGGCGTCGACGCCTGGCGTGCCCTCGACCACGACGGCCGCGTCGACGACGAGGCTGTAGCGGGGGTCGTCCGCGGGGGGCCACAGGACGGTGGCGACCGGCCGGGCACCCGCGTTGGTGGCGGTGGTGCGACCGACCGAGGCCCGCAGCGCCCCACCGGCGAGCGCGACCGACGCCGACACGGTGTGGGGACGACCGTCGTCGGACGTGGTGACCACGAACGCCACCGATCCATAGGCACCGACCTGGGTCGCGAGGGCTTCGAGTGACACGGGAACGCTCATGGGCCCAGCGTACGGCCTCATCTTGCGGTGCCGACCGTCACACTGACACCATGCACGTCTCGGCCGAGCTGGCGAAGGACGCCAGCCAGGAGTGCCGACGGACGAAGGGGGAATCTCCCTATGAGGATGACTCGACCTCGGGCCTGGCGTGCGCTTGCCGTGCTCCTCGCTCTTGGGCTGGTGGCCGCTGCCTGCGGTGACGACAGCGGAGATGACAACGGCGGCAGCGACGAGTCCAGCGACACCACGGGCCTCGAGACCGGCGCGACCGAAGAAGACGACGTCACCCCGACCTACGGCGGGACGATCACCGTCGGCCTCGAAGCAGAGACCAACACCTGGGACACCGACGGCGGCCAGTTCGCGAACCCCGGCATCACGGTCGCGCTCAGCTTCTACGACCCGCTCATCTCGCTCAACGAAGAGGGCGAGTTCACGCCCTTCCTCGCCGAGTCGCTCGAGGCCAACGACGACCTCACCGAGTGGACGATCGGCCTGCGCGAAGGCGTGACGTTCCACGACGGCACCCCGTTCGACGCCGATGCGCTGAAGTGGAACTTCGACAACCTCCACTTCCTCCCCGACAGCCGCAACCGGTCAGACCTCAACCAGTTCGGTGTCACCGGCATGGAGAAGGTCGACGACCTCACCGTGAAGTACGTGCTCTCGGAGCCGAACGCGGCCTTCCCCGACCTGCTCCGCGGCGACATCGGTTGGCCCGTGTCGCCCACCGCGGTGCAGGCCGACCCCGAGAACTGGGGCAACAACAACCCCGTGGGCACCGGTCCGTTCAAGTTCGTGTCGTGGACCCGCGACAGCGAGCTCATCGTCGAGCGCAACGAGAACTACTGGGGCGTCGACGAGGACGGGAACCAGCTTCCGTACCTCGACGGCATCACCTTCCGGCCCATCCCCGACGATGCGTCCCGTTCGGCCAGCCTCGAGAGCGACGACATCCAGGTCATGCAGACGCTGCGTGGGCCCTCCGTCAAGCAGATCCTCGAGCTCGTCGACGAGGGCGGCTACGGCATCAGCTCCTTCGTCGGCAACACGTCGTCGGTCAGCATGATCAACACCCTCGAAGCGCCGCTCGACGACCTGCGCATCCGCCAGGCCATGGCGATGGCGAACGACCAGGAGGCGATGGCCAAGGTCCGCGACGACGACGGCCTCGTGCCGCCGACCACCGGGTTCTTCAGCCAGGACAGCCCGTGGTACTCCGCTGACGCCGACGCGGCCTACCCGGGCGTAGGTGGGCCGGACCCCGACGGCGCCAAGGCGCTGGTCGACGACTACATCAACGACCCCGACCGCTCCGACGGAAAGGCCCCCGGCGAGCCGGTGACCATCCGCTACCAGTGCCAGCCGGACCCCAGCCTCCAGCAGGGTGCACAGCTGCTCCAGCAGCTGTGGGGCGCAGCGGGCATCGAGGTCGATCTCAACCAGGTCGAGCAGGCGGCGATGATCACCAACGTGGTCGGTAGCCAGGACACCACCCCGCCATTCCGTGGCGACTACGGCGTGGCGTGCTTCCGGGCAGGTGGCGGCGACGGCGACCCGCTGACGGCGCTCCAGGGCTACTTCGGCCCGGTCGAGACCACCGCCGGCAACTTCGCCAACTTCGTCGATCCCGAGATCACCCAGGCGCTCATCGACCTGAAGACCTCGGGCGACTTCGCGGACCGCTATGCCGCCGTCGAGACGATCAGCCGCATCTCGGCCGAGAACGTCCCGGTGGTCTGGAACGTCGCAACGCCGACCGCCATCGGCTACCGCGACGACCTCCACGGCATCGCCGACTGGACCTTCCCCGACGGCCAGGCCGGCAACGGCACCCCGGGTGCCACGGTGCGCTGGCACCAGGTCTTCCTGGCGCAGTAGTCGACGCGTCGCAGCGGACCCCGCTGTGACGTGAACCATGTGCAGGGGGCCCGGCCTTTCTGGCCGGGCCCCCTGTCGCGTTCAGGCCGAG
>CAZBTQ010000342.1:0-2541 GCA_964494405.1 uncultured Iamiaceae bacterium | reverse complement strand
CCCGACCTGCTGCTGCTCGACGAGCCCACCAACCACCTCGACGCCGAGTCGGTGGCGTGGCTCGAGCGCTTCCTGCGCGACTACGAGGGCACGGTCGTGGCGATCACCCACGATCGCTACTTCCTCGACAACGTCGCCGGCTGGATCCTCGAGCTCGACCGAGGGCGGGGCATCCCGTTCCAGGGCAACTACAGCTCGTGGCTCGAGCAGAAGAAGTCGCGCCTCGAGCACGAGGAGAAGTCGGAGTCGGCTCGCCAGCGCACGCTCGCCCGTGAGCTCGAGTGGGTCCGCATGGCACCCAAGGCCCGTCAGGCGAAGGGCAAGGCGCGGCTCAGCGCGTACGAGTCGCTGCTCGCCGAGGCGCAGGCCGCCGACGGCCGCGACGACAAGCTCCAGATCGCGATCCCCGCGGGCGAACGGCTGGGCGACGTCGTCATCGAAGCCGACCACCTCTCGAAGGGGTTCGGCGACCGCCTGCTCGTCGACGACCTCACCTTCTCGCTGCCCCGCGCGGGCATCGTCGGCGTGATCGGCGCGAACGGTGCCGGCAAGACCACGCTCTTCCGGATGATCACCGGTGCCGAGAAGCCCGACTCGGGTGAGCTGCGCGTCGGCTCCACCGTCCAGCTCGCCTACGTCGACCAATCGCGAGACGTCCTCGACGCCGACCGCACCGTCTACGAGGAGATCACCGGCGGCGCCGACACCATCACCGTCGGCGGACGCGAGCTGCACGGCCGTGCGTACGTGGCCGGGTTCAACTTCAAGGGCTCCGACCAGCAGAAGAAGGTCGGCAACCTCTCCGGTGGCGAACGCAACCGCGTCCACCTCGCCAAGGTGCTCACCTCCGGCGGCAACGTGCTGCTCCTCGACGAGCCGACCAACGACCTCGACGTCGACACGCTCCGCGCCCTCGAGGACGGCCTCGAAGCCTTCCCCGGTTGCGCGGTGGTCATCAGCCACGACCGTTGGTTCCTCGACCGCATCGCCACCCACGTCCTGGCCTTCGAGGGCAACTCGCAGGTGCGCTGGTTCGAGGGCAACTTCTCCGAGTACGAGGCGTTCCGCCGCAAGGAGCTCGGCGTCGAGGCCGAGCAGCCGCATCGCCTCAAGTACAAGCCGCTGGTTCGCAGTTGAGCGACGTCGACGGCGCCAGGGCGCTCGACGACCACCAGCTCGCCGCCCAGGTCGCTACGGCCGCGGGCGAGCTGCTCGTGCGCCTGCGCGACGCTCTGGTCGACCAGGGCGCGCCGCGGTGGGCCATCGAGGATTCGGGCGACCAGCAGGCGCACGACCTGATCGTCTCGCTGCTCACCGAGGCCGTGCCAGACGACGCCGTGCTCTCCGAGGAGGGCGTCGACCACGCGTCGCGCCACCGTGCCGAGCGGGCGTGGATCGTCGACCCGCTCGATGGCACCCGCGAGTACGGCGAGCACCCGCGCCACGACTGGGCGGTGCACGTCGCGCTGGTCGAGGACCACGCACCGGTGGCGGGCGCGGTCGCCCTCCCTGCGCTCGGCGTCACGTACTCCACCGGCCCCGCGCCGGTGCTGCCCCCGCGGCCCGACGACGCCGCGCCGCGGCTCGTCGTGAGTCGCAGCCGCCCGGCGGCGATCTGCTACCGCATCGCCGAGGAGCTCGGCGGCGAGCTGCTCCCGCTCGGCTCCGCCGGCGCGAAGGCGATGGCGGTCGTGCGCGGCGAGGCCGACATCTACGCCCACGCTGGCGGCCAGTACGAGTGGGACTCGTGCGCGCCCGTCGCGGTCGCCGCCGCCGCTGGCCTCCACGTGTCGCGCATCGACGGGAGCCCTCTCCGCTACAACCGCCCCGACCCGTGGCTGCCCGACCTGCTGATCTGCCGCAAGGAGTACGCCGACGCGATCACGGCGCTCGTGCGGGGCCAGATCGGGACCCGCATCGCCGACGAGGAGGCCGACCTGTGGCGGTGAGCCAGGACGAACCTGTACGGGACGATGCCATACAGGGCGACCTGCACCTCGGCTCGTTCTCCGATGACCCACCGTGGATCGTCGAACCCGACGAGATGCCCTGGCGGCGGGCGGTCCCCACCGTCCGCTCCGTGGTCCGCCGTGAGCTCCCGTCGCTCGTGCGGCCTCGGTCCGTTCCGCCCGTCGGCCGACTCATCGAGGTGGTCACCCGCCTCGGCATCGCGCTCGGAGGATGGGCACTGGTCGAGAAGCGTTCCGGCGATCGGTCCCGTTCACGTGCGGGCCTCTCCCGGCGCATGCGCATCGCCATCGAGCACCTGGGCCCCACCTTCATCAAGCTGGCCCAGATCATCTCGTCGGGCGAGGGCCTGTTCCCCGAGGAGCTCGTCACCGAGTTCAAGAAGTGCCGCGACCGGGTGCCACCGGAGCCGTTCAGCACCGTCCGCGAGGTGATCGAGTCCGACCTCGGCCTCACGATCGACGACCTCTTCGAGTGGATCGACCCGACGCCGCTGGCGTCCGCGTCGATCGCCCAGGTGCACGCGGCCCGCCTGCGCACCGGCGAGGACGTCGTCGTCAAGGTGCAGCGTCC
>CAZBTQ010000341.1:0-2542 GCA_964494405.1 uncultured Iamiaceae bacterium | reverse complement strand
TCACAGGTTCTCCATGGGGTCCGCATCCGGGGTCGAGCCCGGGAGCCCGGACCGCCGGCCGAATCTACGGCCGGATCAGGGGTCGCTCCATCCCGGGGGTGAAGAACTTCTCGGTGTGTGACCCTTGACACACTGAGAGTGGGAGTTGCTATCGTCTCGCCAGCTTCCCCGGGGTCGGGGGTAGGGAGCGAGGGCGACGGCATGAGGGCGTGGCGGTTTCGGGTGGTGGCTGTGGTGGTGGCTGTGGTGGTGGCCGCGGCGGTGTTCGCGGGGTCGTTGACGACCGAGCCGTTGGCCGACGTTGGTCTGGCCCAGGGCATTGACGAGGTGTCGTCGCCGGATCTGGCACCGCCTGCGGAGTTGATCACGTCGCCGAACCGCCATGTGCCGACTCCGGTGCCGGATCCGGCGCCGGAGCGTTCGTGGACACCGATCGAGCCTTCGCGTGAGGAGGTGGTGTTGGAGGTCTCGGAGGATGTGGCGGGTGACGCGGCACGTCGTGTCGCGGCTCCTGGCGGCACGGTGAGCGTCGCGGCGGTGGATAGGTCTGGGACGGGTCATCGTGTCGAGGTCGAGGTCGTGGAGGCGGAGATCGCAGATCGTGTGGGCGCAGATGGGGTGTTGCTGCGGGTCGCGGACCTGACGACGTTGACCGACGAGTCGGTGGAGCGGTCGGCAGGTGTCGAGTCGTTGGAGGGACGTGGTGGGGTGGGGTCCAAGGAGGCGACGGTGTCGCTGTCGGTGGACTTCACGGGTGTGGCTGGGCGTTTCGGGGGGAACTACGCGGACCGGTTGCAGTTGCGGGTGTTGCCGGCGTGCGCGTTCGAGGTACCGGTGCCGCGGGGGTGTGAGGCCGACGGTGTGTTGTTGGAGTCGGTGACCGACTTCGAGACCGGTCGCATCTCCGCGGAGGTGGCGGTGCCTGCCGCCCGCGCTGATCGGCTGGTGTCGGCGGCGACGGTCGCGCCAGGGGCAGAGAAGGACGACGAGCCGCTGGAAGCGCCAGACGAGGGCGGGGTGTCCTCGTCTGCGACGACCTCGACGACGATCCCACTGCCTTCGTCGAGTTCGACGTCGTCGTCGACGACGGTGCCGAGCGGGGATCGGTCCGATGCGACCGCGGCCGACCCTGTGACCTTGACCCGCTCTGGTGGACACGGGGTTTCGGTTGTCATGGGTTGAAGGTGGCTGCGAACTCGGCGGGGGTGCGATGGCCGAGGGCGGCTTGATGGCGTTGACGGTTGTAGAAGACCTCGATGAACTCGAAGAGGTAGAGCCGAGCTTCGTCGCGGGTCGCGAACCAGATGCTGCCCCGGATCCAGGCGATCTCGCGTTTGATGGTCGACCACACCGTCTCCATGGCGGCGTTGTCGTAGCAGTCGCCGGTCGAGCCGAACGAGACTTCGAGGCCGGCGAGGGTCGCCATCGAGCAGAAGGCCCCCGAGACGTAGGCGCCGCCCTTGTCGGAGTGATGGATCAGCCCGTCGGGGTCAGGTTCGCAGCGTCCCAGGGCCATGACCACCGCGTCGACGACGAGCTCGGCGTCGGGGTGGGCGCCCATGGACCAGCCGACCAGGCCCCGGTGGCAGAGGTCCCGAACCCCGGCGACGTGCAGCTTGCCCTCACCGGTGGGGAACTCGGAGATGTCGGCCACCCACCGCTGGTTGGGTCGCTGCGCGATGAAGTCGCGGTTCAACCTGTCCGGGCCCGGGGCGATGTCGGGACGGCGACGCCGCCACTTGCGGCGGTGCACCCCCATCAGGCGCTCGAGCCGAATCAAGCGGGCGACTCGCTTGCAGCCCACGTTGCGGCCACGACGGCGGAGCTGGCCATGGATCCGCGGCGCCCCATAGGTGAACCGTGACTCGGTGTGGATCTCCCGGATCTCCTCGAGCAACTCCTCATCGGCGATCGCCCGCGCCGACAAGGGTCGAGTGCGCCACGCGTAGTACCCCGTCCGCGACACTTCCACGAGCTCGCACAGCCGCTTCACCTCATAGGTGTCCCGGTGGTCCTCGACAAAGCGGAAGCGGCTCACCGCTGCGTCTCCCGGGCGAAATAGGCGGCTGCCTTGCGGAGGATCTCTCGGTCAGTGCGCAGCTCGATGTTCTCGCGGCGCAACCGAGCCAGCTCATCGCGCTCGGACTCCGACAACGCGTCGGGATCCTGCCCACGTCGTTCCTTGTCGCGCTCCGCGCTCACCCAGTTCGACAACGTCGAGTCGCTGATCCCCAACGACCGGGCGATCTCCACGCGGGGCCGCTGCGAGCTCAACACCAACTCGACTGCCTCACGCCGGAACTCCTCCGGGTACTTCGATGGACGCCCCAACACGGGCTCCTTCCTCTGGCCTCACGCCAGAATCAGGTGTCCACCCAAGCGGGTCAAGGTCACCCGTCGTCACTGGATGATCTGGCTGGCAGCTACACGGTCGGGTACGGCTATGACCGGGCCGACCACCAGACCACCGTGAGCTACCCCGCGGTCGGTGGTCTGGGGGCGGAGACGGTGACCACCAGCTTCTCCAACGTCACCGGCACCC
>CAZBTQ010000340.1:0-2566 GCA_964494405.1 uncultured Iamiaceae bacterium | reverse complement strand
CAGCGCCGACGGTGCTCCCATCACCGACGGCATCGAACTGCAGGACCGCGAGTTCGTCGCCGCGGTCCGCGAGGGTCGCGAGCCGATCGCCAGCGTCGCCCAGGCGCTGCCGGCCATGCGCACGCTCGACGCCCTGGAGAGGGCGCTGTGACCCCTGGTGCGGGGAGCACCGCTCCTCGACGAACCAGGGTTGCGATCATCGGCGGCGGCCCCGCCGGCCTGCTCCTCGCTCGGCTCCTCCACCTGAGCGGGTACGAGTCGGTCATCCTCGAACGGTCCTCGCGCGAGCACGTGTTGGGGCGCATCCGCGCCGGCGTGCTCGAGTGGGGATCGGTCGAGCTGCTCCGCGAGGCCGGGGTGGGCACGCGCATGGACGAGCACGGGTTCCCACACGACGGCGTCGGGCTGGCCTTCTCGGGCCGTCACCTGCGCATCGACTTCCAGCAGAGCGCGGGTCGGTCGGTCATGGTGTGGGGCCAGACCGAGGTCACCAAGGACCTGTACGACGCGATCGACGTCGCCGGCGTGCCCGTCGTCCACGAGGCCACCGACGTCGTCCCGCACGACGTCGCCACCGATGCGCCGTACGTCACCTACCGGGTGGGCGATGTCGAGCATCGGCTCGACTGCGACTACGTGGCCGGCTGCGACGGGTCGCACGGCGTGAGCCGCAGCGCCATCCCCCGGTCGGCCATCCGCGAGTACGAGCGGATCTACCCGTTCGGCTGGCTCGGGATCTTGTCGGAGACCCCACCGGTCGACCACGAGCTGATCTACGCCCACAGCGAGCGCGGCTTCGCCCTGTGCTCGATGCGCCACGAGATGCTGAGCCGGTACTACGTGCAGTGCCCGCTCACCGACAGCGTCGACGACTGGTCCGACGTCCGGTTTTGGGACGAGCTGCGCTGCCGGCTACCCGCCGACGCCGCCGAGCGCCTCGTGACCGGCCCGTCGATCGAGAAGTCGATCGCGCCGCTGCGATCGTTCGTGGCCGAGCCCTTGCGCTACGGGCGGCTCTTCATCGCGGGCGACGCCGGCCACATCGTCCCGCCCACCGGCGCCAAGGGCCTGAACCTGGCGTTCTCCGACGTGCACTACCTGTTCGAAGGGCTGGAGGCCGCTCTGTCTGGTGGGTCGACCACCGGTCTCGACACGTACTCGGACCGAGCGCTGCGCCGGGTGTGGCAGGCCGTGAGGTTCTCGTGGTGGATGACCACCCTCATGCACCGCTTCCCCGACACCAGCGACTTCGACCGCCGCATCCAGGAGGCCGAGCTCGACCACCTGTCGCTCAGCGCCGCCGCCCAGACCGCCTTCGCCGAGAACTACACCGGCCTCCCGTACTGACCCTTGGCCCTCCGTGTCCCTTCGGTCGGTGGCCGTCGCCCTGCCGTGTCCCTTCGGTCGGTGGCCGTCGCCCTGCCGTGTTGATTCCTTGAGCACTTTCCGGTCCATGGACCGGTAGGTGCTCAGAGTTCGGGAGTCGGTCCCCGGTCGAGGTCCGTGGGGGCTGTCGACGCGGGAGCGCCGAGCGTCGGGACCCTTGGCGAGCGCGGGGTCGTGCGGTACGGTCGGCGCACCTTCCCTCCAGTGCCCTGGAGCGTGGAAGGAGTCGGCGGATGCGCGTCGACACGGTGGAAGGTCGGATCGTTGCCCTCGCGGCGAGGCAGCACGGCGTCGTGGCGCTCGCCCTGGTGACCGCGGCGGGTGCGAGCCCGAACCTGGCGGTGCACAGGGTGCGCTCGGGTCAGTGGCGGCGGCCGCTTCGGGGCGTGTTCGTCGTGGGCGGAGCTCCCCCGACGTTCGAGCAGGAGGCGATGGCGGCCGTCCTCGCTGCCGGTCGCGGTTCGGTGGCATCGCATCGAACGGCCGCATGGCTGCTCGGGATCGTCCCGAAGGCACCCGACGCCGTCGAGATCTCGGTGCCGTACCCGCGGGCGAACCGGCTGCCCGGCGTGGTCGTGCACCGATCGACGGACCTGGGTCTCGCGCGGATCACGCGACGGGATGGGATCCCCGTGACGACGGCGGGACGCACGCTCCTCGACCTCGGGGCGGTCGCGCCGGAGGTGGTCCGTGACGCGACCTGGGCGGCGCTGCGGGAGCGCCGCACCGCATGGGACGTGCTGCTGCGCGTCCTCATCGCCCACGGGTGTCGAGGTCGAGCCGGCATCGGCCCGTTGCGCGACGTCGTCGCCGAGCACTACGGCGAGGCCGCGACCGACAGTCGCACCGAGGACAAGGCGTACCGGATCCTGTGCGACTCGCGTCGGGTGCCCCTGCCGACGAAGCAGGTCCCCATCGTCTGCGCAGATGGGGTTGAGGTGACCGTCGACTTCGGTTGGGAGGAGCAGCGGGCACTGCTCGAGGTCTTCGGGGGCCACCACTTCGCCGACGAGGACCTGTGGCACACGGATCTGCACCGCAGGAACCAGATCGAGCTCGCCGGATACCGGCTCCTGATCTACTCGGGCCGCCTCCTCGGTCGTCAGCCCGAGCGCTTCGTCCTCGACGTGGAGACCCTCCTCGCCAACCCACACCGCTGACCTCCGGACCCGCGCCCTCG
>CAZBTQ010000339.1:0-2570 GCA_964494405.1 uncultured Iamiaceae bacterium | reverse complement strand
CCGCCGCAGAGCACGACCTGCTCGCCGAACAGGTCGGTCTCGGTCTCCTCCTCGAACGTGGTGTCGAGCACACCGGCGCGGGTGCCGCCGATGGCGTCGGCGTAGGCGAGGGCCAGGCCGCGGGCGTTGCCGGACGCGTCCTGGCTGACGGCGATGAGGCACGGCACGCCGCCGCCCTCCTCGTAGGTGCGACGCACCAGGTGGCCGGGGCCCTTCGGGGCGACCATGGCGACGTCGACGCCCTCGGGCGGCGTGATCTCGCCGAACCGGATGTTGAAGCCGTGGGCGAAGAACAGCGCGTCGCCGTCGGACAGGTTCGGGGCGATCGACTCCTCGTACACGTCGCGCTGATCGGTGTCGGGCAGCAACATCATGATGAGGTCGGCCTCGGCGGCAGCGTCAGCGACCGAGCGGACCGTCAGCCCGGCCTCCTGCGCCTTCGCCACCGACGACGAGCCGTCGCGAAGCCCGACGCGCACGTCGATGCCCGACTCCTTCAGGTTCAGCGCGTGGGCGTGGCCCTGCGAGCCGTACCCGATCACCGCGACCTTGCGGTCGGCGATCAGCGATCGGTCGGCGTCCTTCTCGTAGTACACGTTGGCCACTTGGGGGGTTCTCCTGTTCAGACGGTCCGGTCGAGCTTGGGCAGCGCCACCCGGCCGGTGCGCTGGAGCTCGACGATGCCATAGGGTCGCAGCAGCGACTCGAAGTCGTCCACCTTGACGGGGCTGCCCTCGAGCGACACAGTCATCTCACCGTGCCCCACGTTGAGGATCTTGCCCTCGAAGATCTGCACGAGCTCGAGGACGCGGGCGCGGGTCTCGCCCGCGGCGCGCACGGTGGCGAGCATCAGCTCGCGCTCCACCGAGTCGCGCGGATCGAGCTCGCTGATCTTCACCACGTTGATCAGCTTGTGCAGCTGCTTGGTGATCTGTTCGAGGGGCGCCGACTCGACGTCGACGACGATGGTGATGCGGCTGAAGCGCTCGTCATCGGTGGGCGCCACCGCGAGCGACTCGATGTTGTAGCCGCGTCGGGCGAACAGCGAGGCGACCCTCGCGAGCACGCCGGCCTTGTTCTCGACGTAGACGCTGAGCGTGTGGTGCGTCGGCCCGGTGCCGTTGGAAGGGCTCATCGGGCCTGACCTGCCTGGCTCTCGGGGACGACGACCTGGCTGTTGGTCGCGCCCGACGGCACCATCGGGAACACCTTCTCGCGGGCGTCGGTGCGGAAGTCGATGACCACCGGCCGATCGTTGATGGAGTTGGCCTTCTCGATCGCGGCGGGCACCTCCTCGGGCGACTCGACCCGCATGCCGACGCAGCCCATGGCCTCGGCCCACATCTTGTAGTCGGGCAGATCGGGCGACAGGTAGACCTCGGAGTAGCGCTCCTCGTAGAACATCTCCTGCCACTGGCGGACCATGCCGAGGTAGGCGTTGTTCAGGATCGCGACCTTGACGGGGATGCGCTCGGCGGCGGCGGTGACCAGCTCCTGGGCGGTCATCTGGAAGCAGCCGTCGCCGTCGATGGCCCACACCGTGCGGTTGGGCTGGCCGACCTTCGCGCCGATGGCCGCCGGCACGCAGAAGCCCATCGTGCCGAGGCCGCCGGAGTTCACCCACGTGTAGGGGTGGTTGAAGTTCCAGTACTGGCTGGCCCACATCTGGTGCTGGCCGACGCCCGACACCAGGATCGTGTCCTCGGGCGTGGTCGTCGAGTCGCGGATCTGCTCGAGCACGTACTGGGGCTTGAGCAGCTCGCCCGGCTCCGACGGCTCGTAGGTGAGCGGGAAGCGCTCCAACCACCCGCTGACCCGCGACCGCCACTCGGTGCGATCGGCCAGGCCGTCGGCGCCGCCGCGATCGCGCAGGACCTTGACCAGCTCCTCGATGACCAGGCGGCAGTCGCCCACGATCGGCACGTCGGGACGCCGCACCTTGCCCAGCTCGGCGGGGTCGATGTCGACGTGGATGATCTTGGCGTCCGGAGCGAAGCCGTCGAGCTTGCCGGTGACCCGGTCGTCGAAGCGGCTGCCGAGCGCGATCAGCAGGTCGGCCTCCTGCATGGCCGTGATCGCCGTGTAGGTGCCGTGCATGCCGGGCATCCCCAGGCACAGCTCGTGATCGTCGGGGAAGGCACCCCGAGCCATCAGCGTGGTGACGACGTGGATGCCCGTCAGCTCGGCCAGCTCGCGCAGCGCCTCGGCGGCACGGGCCTTGAGGATGCCGCCGCCGGCGTAGATGACCGGCCGGCGCGACTGGGCGATCAGGTCGGCCGCCTCGCGGATCTTGCGGCCGTTGCCCTTGGTGGTGGGCTTGTAGCCGGGCAGGTCGACCGACTCCGGCCAGTACCACTCCATCGCCGAGCGGGGGTTGGTGGGGTCGACGATGTCCTTGGGGATGTCGACGAGCACCGGGCCCGGACGGCCGGTCGTCGCGATGTGGAACGCCTCGCGGATGACCCGCGGGATGTCCTGCGCGTCGGTGACCAACTCGTTGTGCTTGGTGACCGAACGGGTGATGCCGACCGTGTCGCACTCCTGGAAGGCGTCGGTGCCGATGGAGGCCG
>CAZBTQ010000338.1:0-2572 GCA_964494405.1 uncultured Iamiaceae bacterium | reverse complement strand
GACGGCGACCTGCCACGGGCCACGACGATGAGCCCGGCTGATGTCCCTCACCGCCGCCCGCAGCACGCGTGCGCGCGTCTCAGGACCTCAGCGATCGAGCGCTGCGTTGACGTGGTCGCCGTCGTACGTGAACCGGTCGGTGAGCCGCGCCTCCATCGCTTCGACGCGACCTCAGTCGTCGTCGGCGGCTTTGAGGGCGGTTGCCAGCTCCGTCGGCAGGGTCCACATGTGCTCGGGCCAGTGGTGCTCGCGGGCCCAGGTCACCACCAGCTCGTCGGAGCCGGCGATCTCGAGGAGGTCGGCGCCCAGCTCGTCGTGCATCAGGTACAGCCCGACCTTGCGGGTGAAGCCTCGCTTCTCCGACCAGTGGTGGGCCATCTCGTGGCCGCCGAACACGCCCGAGAGCGTGGCGATCACCCTGCCGTACGTGCGGAGTCCCGCCTTGGTCTTGCCGACGTCGTGGAGCAGCGCAGCGGCCAGCACGGGGCTGGACGCGTCCGCGTCGAGGTCGACCTCGACGCGGCGTGCGACCTCGACGGAGTGGCGCCGGTCGGGTCCGTTCATCGATTGCCACAGGTCGAGCTCGGCAGGCGAGAGCACCGACGTCACCCAGGCCACCTCTGCCTCGGGTGGGCCGCCCGGCCGCAACGAGCCGAAGAACCGGCCGACCAGGTGCGATGCCGACGCCATCTGTGCCCTACGCGTGCTGGATGCAGCGTCGCGTCGTGGGCATCGCCTCCAGACGCGCGTCGGCGATCGCTTCGCCGCACACCTCGCACAGGCCGTAGCGGCCCTCGTCCAGCGCGGCGAGCGCCGCCTGCACGTCGTCGAGCTGCTCACGCAGCGAGTTCGCGAGGCTCCGGGCTTCACCCTTCTCCGCCGCGACCTGCCCGGAGTCGGCGAAGCCCTCGTCGAACTCGGGGCTCTCGTCCCGGCCATCGGCCAGGTGGTCGAGCTGCTCTTCGAGGCGCACGCGCTCGGACTCGAGGGACTGCCTCACCACGTCGGTGTCACGGGCATCGGTCATCGGTCCAGGCTAGCCACATCACCGCCACGCACAGCGGCGTTCACCGGGTCGTCGGCGCCCGTCGCGGCTGGCGGGCTCGGGGATGCGCGGCCTCGTACACCGACTGGAGCCGCTCGACCGAGACGTGCGTGTACACCTGGGTCGTGCTCACCGAGGCATGACCCAGCAGCTCCTGCACCACCCTCAGATCGGCGCCGTGGTCCACCATGTGCGTCGCACAGCTGTGGCGGAGGACGTGGGGGGTGAGCCGATCACCGAGCCCCACCTCGTCGCCGTAGCGACGTACGACGCCCCAGGCGCCCTGCCGGCTGAGGCGCCCGCCCCGCTGGTTCAGGAACACAGCGTCCTCATCGCCTCGCCGGCGCCAACGCTCGGGCGCCATCGCGCCACGGCCGTCGTCGGACAACCACGCCTCCAGCGCGAGCCCGGCATGGCGGCCGATCGGCACCACCCGCTCCTTGCTGCCCTTGCCGAACACCCGCATGCGACGGTCGATCAGGTCGACGTCGCGCAGCGACAGGCCGGTCAGCTCCGAGATGCGAACACCGGCGCCGTAGAGGACCTCGAGGATCGCCCGATCGCGGCGAGCGACCGCGTCGACCCCGACGACCGCTGCGAGGAGGCGCTCGACCTCGTCCTCGCGCAGCGCCTTCGGCAGGCCGCGCGGCAGCCGCGGCGCGGCGACCTCGCTCGTAGGGTCGGTGTGGGCGATCTCCTCGTCGAGGAGGAACCGGTGCAGGCCGCGCACCGCCACCAGGCGACGGACCGAGGTGGTGACCGCGAGCTCCGATCCAGCAAGGAAGTTGACGAACGCGGTCACGTCGTCGTCGGTGGCGGCGAGCAGCTCGGTCGACCGCTGGTCGGCGAGGAACGCCACATAGGCCCGAAGGTCGCGGCGGTAGGCGGCGATGGTCGACGGCGCCCGGCCCTTCTCGACCGTCAGCGAGGTCAGGAACTCCTCAGCCTCGAGCGGCAGCTCGACAGGCGCCACGTCAACCCAAGCGGGTGCGTGCGGTGAGCAGGCCGGCGACCGTCTTGCCGTCGGTGATCTCGCCCGACTCGATCATCGCCACCGCGTCGTCGAGCGCGACCCGCTCGACGGTCATGTGCTGCTCCTCGATGCCGTCCGCCTGGCGTTCGACGGGTGTGAGGCCGACGCCGAGCATCACGGTGCACCGGTGGGTCGTGAAGCCCGGCGCGGGGTGCACATCGACCAGGAACGACACCTCGCCGCAGGTGTAGCCGGCCTCTTCGACCAGCTCCCGGCGAGCGGTCTGCTCGGGCGCCTCACCTTCCACATCGCACATGCCCGCGGGGATCTCGACGAGATCGCGCTCGATCGCTGCCCGGTACTGGCGGACGAGCACGACCTCCCACCGGCCGTCGGTGCCTCGGTCCACGGGGACGATGGCGACGGCGTCTGAGGTGTGGACGACGTCGCGCTCGAAGCGCTCGCCGTCGGGGCCCTCGAAGGTGCTGGTGGTCAGCCTGACGATGTAGCCCTGGTGGATCTGCTGTTCGTCGACCTTGCGAAAGAGCGGCGCG
>CAZBTQ010000337.1:0-2574 GCA_964494405.1 uncultured Iamiaceae bacterium | reverse complement strand
GTGGTCGCCGCGCTGCTCGACGAGCGCTGGAAGGTCGAGATCGAAGCCGACGCGACCGTCGGCGACCGCTGACCGCTGCCGCGCCGAGGGCCTGCTCGTCAGACCTCTTCTGCCGTTGGGTTGGGCGCGGGTATGCCCGATCTCCGGGCACAGGCGCGCCCGACCACGGCTGATCGGATCGGTGGAGGCGACGGGCGAAGAACCCAGGACCGACGACCTCGAAGAGGGCTCGTGGACAGCAGAGGGCCCGCAGTTGTGGACTGTCGGGTCCTTCGCCTCCGCTCCCGGCCGCGAGAGGTGACCCGTCGCCCAGGCCCCCAGGAGCTCAGGCGGGGACGAAGAGGGCGGTGACGGTGGCGATGGGCCGGTCGGTCGAGAGCGTGGCGGTGCCCGAGGCCAGGCGCCGGCCGACGCGGACGGGGATGACCCGGAGCTCGACCCATTGCCCGAGGGTGGCCGTCCCGACCAGGTCACAGGCCAGGTTGATCGTCACCAGCCGCGACGGCGGATCGGTCGAGGCGGCGAGGGCGTGGCCGATCGTGACGTCGGCGATCGCCGCGACCGCGCCGGCGTGGAGGAACCCGCGGGCGTTGCACTTGGGCTCGGTGACCTCGAAGCCGGCGACGAGCGGGTCGGAGCGGTGGCACACGAAGCCGCCGAGCGCGTCGAGCAGCGGGCTGCGGTGGGGCCACTCGACGTAACCCGGCGGCACGGCTTCGACGGTCACGGCTCCTCCGCGCTGAACACGAGCTTGGTGAACGGCTCGGCCAGGGCGTCGACCGCGTCGGCCATGGGCACCACCGTGGCGACGGCCAGGGGGTCGAACATGGCGTCGGCCACGAGGCGGAGCGGCTCGTCGATCGACGACCGGGTGTGCACCCAGCCGGTGTGGAAGGTGACCGTGTTCATGTACATCTCGTAGACGGGGATCGGGACCTCGTGTCCACGGTGGGTGGCGCCCGCGGTGCAGGTGCTGACACCACCTGGCCCGGTGGCCCGCAGCGCGCCGGCCAGGGCCTCGGCCAACCCGCTGGTCTCGACCGTGACGTCGAAGGCACCGAGGTCAGGCGACAGCACCTCCGCAGTGGTCGCACCGTAGGCCGCGGCGAGCATCCGCAGGTGGGCGTGGGGTGAGACGAACACGACCTCGTCGGCGCCCAGCCCCACGGCGAAGGCCGCGGCGTACAAGCCGATGGAGCCGCCGTCGGCGAGGACGCTGCCCACGACCAGCACCCGGCCGCCACCGGTCTGGGCGAGCGGGGGCCCCACTGCCCGCCAGCCGTCGACCAGGTTGTCGCTCAAGCCGGCTGCCACGGTCGGCGCCATGCCGGCGGGGAGGGGCACCAGCATGTGGTCGGCATGAGGGACCTCGACGGCGTCGGCGAGGAAGCCTCCCCATCGGGCGACGTGTGGACCCCAGCCGTAACAGGCACCGGGCTCGACCGTCTCGCAGTGCGTGTCCTGTCCCCGCTGGCAACGTCTGCAGCGCCCACAGGAGATCTGCCAGGGGATGATGACCAGGTCGCCGGGTCGGTGGCGGCGCACCTCGTCGCCCGTATCAACGACGACCCCGACCCCCTCGTGGCCGAGCGGCGTGCCGCCCCGGAAGCGGATCGCCCCCGACAGCGCGACGGCGTCCATGTCGCACGTCGACACCGCGACCGGTCGGACGAGGGCTCCACCACCGCTGGTGATGCGGGGCTCGGGCGCATCGACCCAACGGGCGGTGCGAGCGCCGTCGAAGACGAGCTGCCTCATGGTCGGAGCTCCTCGCCGACCGCGGCGTCGGCTGTCTTGTTCCTGGCGATCGGGGGTGCGAAGCCGTGGGCGGCGGCGAGGACCGCCCGCCGCCAACGTCGCTCGATCGAGTCGGGACCGCTGCCCAGGATGCCCGCCAGCTCGAGCTCGGCCAGTCCCTGGACCAGGGCGAACATGGCGATGGCGGCATCTTTGACATCGGCTGGTGGTGTGTCGGGTCCGCACAGCGCCCAGACCCTGGCCATGACGGCGGAGTGGATGGACGACGCGGCCGCTCGGTCGGCGGGAGTGGGCCGGAACTCGGCGAACGGTCGGGAGAACACGACCTCGAACAGGTGGGGATGGCAGAGCGCGAACCGGCGGAACGCCATGGCCATCGCGACGAGATCGGCCTCGGGATCGCCGGTGGTGGCTACGGCGTCGAGGTCGCCCGCCAGGCGGGCGAAGCCCTCGACGAACAGCGCGCGGATCAGACCTGGCTTGCCGCCGAAGAGTTCGTCGACCGCCGGCAGCGACGTGGTCGCGGCGGCGGCGACCGCCCTGGTCGTGACCGCCGGGGGCCCACCCTCGGCCAGCAGCACCATGGCCCCATCGAGCACCCGCCGGCGCAGGGCGTCGTCACGGACCTTCGGTCGAGCCATCGGCGCAGGGTACCAGTTTCAGATCAATGATCTGAAACTTGGGCGAGACGCGACTGGCCAGGTCCGCGCCGCAGATCCAAGTGTGCGATGACGAAGCGAGGCTCGAACCCTGCCGACACGTCAGGCGAAGGTCCGAGCCTCGAGCACCGGGTGGAGGCGATGGGAATCGAACCCA
>CAZBTQ010000336.1:0-2586 GCA_964494405.1 uncultured Iamiaceae bacterium | reverse complement strand
CGATGGCGCCGCGCACCTCGGCCTGGGTGACGAGCGGCAGGACGAACGAGCACTTCGCCGGCGCGAGCGTCTGGCCGTCCGGCAGGTCGGGCGGCGCGCAGCCGAACAGCGTGACGGCGCCACGCTCGGCAAGTGCGTCACGCAGCGGATCGTCCAGCGCGGAGACGTAGAACGTCCGGTCGGTCGCCAGCTCGGAGCGATCACCGGTGGACGCGACCACCGCGCCGAAGCCCTGCTCGATGCGGATGATCGACGCTCGGCCGGTGCCGAGGCCGCCAGCGAGCGCGGCCACCGCCTCGAGGGTGACGGTGTTGGTCTCGTCGCTGTTGCGAGCGGTGACGAGCTGCAGCCCGGCGAACCGCAGCTGACGTTCGCGGACCGCGGTTCGCTCGCGTGCCCAGACGAGCGACGACAGCCGCGACAGCACGAGGATCGAGAGCATCACCGACCCGCCGACCAGCAACGGGAGGTTCTCGTCGTCCCGTGCGACCCCGCCCACGAACACCAGCATCGGCGCCAGGAACAGCGCGATCGCCAACATGACGAGGCGGCTGGCCGTGAGGCGGATCTCCTCGTCGACGGGATCGGCGATGCGAGAGCGGGTCGGGTGCAGGGCGGCGGTGCCCATCAGCACGTAGATCAACGTCGCAACGGTCATGAACTCGCCATCGACGTCGCCCGTGGTCTCGAACGTGGCGAGCAGATCCGCCAACACGACGGCGGCGATGGCCGAGGCGAGGAAGTAGTAGCTGGCGGTGCGCGAGCCGGGACCCACCGCCAACCGGGCCGTGACGACCACCAGCACGAGGGTGAAGCAGAAGTAGCCGACGTTGAAGCCGCGGGCGAGCGCGCTCGCGGCCGGATCGGCGACGTAGTCACCGAGGGCGAGGGTCCAGATCAGCACCCCGAGCCCGCCGGCCAGGATCAGCGAGTCGATCAGGTTGTCGCGGTCGGGCTCTGTCCGGCGCGACGCGGCGATCTCGTTCACGCCGAGGATCAAGACCACGTAGCCGAGGATCGAGAACACGTCGCCGAACGACGGGAACGGGTCCTCGACGCCGGTGATCGCTCCTTGTGCCATCTGGACGAGCGGAGCGGTGAGGAGCAGGAACCCGGCGACGGCGACCGTCCGCCACGGACGCCCGGCCCGGCCGCTGTCGCGGCGTCCGGTTCGGTAGGTGACGATGCACGCCGTCCAGCCGACGACTTGGACGATCAGCCCTTGGCCGACCTCGCCCAGCGTGATGCTGACCGCGCAGAGGAGGAGCCCCACGACAAGGAACTTGCTCCACAGCGGACGCAACATGGTTCTCACATCGGCAGACGATCACTCCTCGTGAACCCGCGGAGCATATCGGCGGCCGACCTGTCGTTGGCGCTTTCGACCCGCGCTACAGCTGGATCACGTCGGGTGGGGTCGAGGTCCACGGAGCAGCCTCGACGACCGCAGCGACCAGCGCGCACGCGGCCGGACCGTCGCACATCGTCTCGACCAACTGCATCCGCGGTTCGCCGAACGCGATGCTGCGGGATCTCGTGAGGGCATCGAGGCTGTCGTGGATGTGGGTCTCGACCTCGTCGCGCGAGTGGCCCTCGTGCTCGACGAACAGACCCCGTCCGCCGTCGACCTCCTGCACCCAGCCGATGCCGGCGGCGAGGCGGTCGTGCAGCTGCGACGTGCGCAGCTCGGCCAGCACCACGTAGAGCCGATCACCCCAGCCGCCGGGTGCCTCGACGGGTCCGCTCGCCGGATCGACGACCGACCCGGGTGGGATCACCGAGCTGAGGCGGATCAGGTTGCGGTCGGCGATGCCTGCGGCGACCAGGGCCGAGTCGAACGCGGCGAGCTCGGTGGGTCCGGTGCCCACGCCGGTGACCACGGGAATGCGCAGGCGGACTGCAGCAACGGTCTGGCCGGCATCGGCGAGGTCGCGGGGACGATCGATCATCGACCGGCGTCGTCGGACATGGCGGTGGCGGGCGCGGGCGCAGGTGCCACCTCGACTCCGGGCTCGTCGCGGAGGTCGATCTCGTCGCGCAGGCCATGGGTGACGTACGCGTAGTAGGCCTGCGTGTCGACGTGTTCGGTGTCGACGTAGGCAAGCGAGCGGGCGACCTCGGCGATCATGCGGGGGAGTTGCACCTCGTCGATGTTGTGCTGACAGCAGTCGAACGCTGCGACAGCGTGGTTGCGGGCGGTGTAGCGCACCGTCTCGGCCAGCATGCGGTGCGCCCACGGGCCACCTCGCACGTCAGGGCTCACCAGCAGAGCCCCGAAGTAGAAGATGGCATTTCGTGCGGCCTGTTCAGGATATCGACGCCGCCAGAACTGGGGGCTGACCCACGGCACCGTGTCGAGATCGGTGTTGATCACGACCATCGCCGCGGGACGCTCGCGGCGATCCCATCCGATGAACTTGAGCACGGTCTCGGCGCGCATCTCGTGACGGAACTCGTCGTCGGTGAGCGACTGGCGCGCCGCGGCAAGCCCGTCGAGCGGTTCGAACGCTGCTCGGTAGAGAGCGAGGAATCGCTCGGTCGTGTCGTCGTCGACGACGGTCTCGATGGTGACCCTCACGCGGAGAT
>CAZBTQ010000335.1:1212-2600 GCA_964494405.1 uncultured Iamiaceae bacterium | reverse complement strand
ACCAGGGCCGGCACGCGACGCGCACCCGACGCCGGCGGCAGGGCGAGGTGGCCGTGCAGCCGTTCGCCGTCGACGACGAAGGAGTGCTCGCTCACCCGTCGGTGGCGGCGTGGCCCTTCCAGAGGCGGTACCCCCGGTTGCGGGCCTCGGGAAGGGTGTCGGGCCCGAACCCGAGGTAGGTGCCGGCCTCCATCAGCTCGGCGATGACGTCCGGGTCGACGTCGTCGGCGTCGAGGTCGTAGACGACCTGCGTCCGCTTGTCGCCGACGAATCGGTGCTCCTCGTACTTGGTGGGCCGTTCCATGCCGCGAGCATACGGCGCGGGACTCCGCGGTCGAGCCGCCCGCCCGCCTGTGGGGCGGGACGCGAACGAGGGAGGTGCCTGCCGGCATGGCCCGCGGGCACCTCCCTCGCTGCTACTTCGTACTGGAGACTCGGGCGACGTGGTGGTGCCGGGCGGGACCAGGTCCCGGCCGTCGGCTCCGAGGGTGGATGGCGTGGATTCGCCAGGGTCCAGCGGGCCGCCTAGCGGCCAGCCACCTCCGAGGTCCCAAACTGCAAGTGACTGCTCAGTTGGACCACCTCCTTTCTTCGGTCCGGCCACTGTAGCGAGGCGGTCGAGGCGCCCGCGGCACCTTTCTGCAGGCCACACCACGTTTCGCGGTGATGCACTCACGCACGGCACCGACCTGCCGACGGAGCACTGTCAGCTCTGGTTCCGCACCGTGGGCGCTTGCCCACCCGGGGTGATCGACCCTACGGTGCTCGCCACGGGCGACATGGACGACACCTGGAACCCTCGCACCACGGAAGGTCATCGCCTTGCGCCCCGAGCCCACCCGCACCGTTCGACTGATCGTCGCCGCGCTGGCCATGGCGGTGGCGGGACTCGTGTGGGCGCCCGCCATGGCATCTCCGGCGTCGGCGGGACCGTCCGACGAGTTCGTCGCGCTGATCAATCAGCACCGTGCCGCGAACGGCCGTGCGGCGTTGCAGGTCAACGGCCAGCTCACCGCGGCGGCGCAGGACTGGGCCCAGCAGATGGCCAACGCCGGCGCCATCTCGCACCGGGGCAACCTGTGGGCCGGCACGCCGGCCGGTGCGACCGCCGTGGCCGAGAACGTCGCCTACGCCGGGGCGGTCGGCCAGGCGTTCCAGCTGCTCGTCGGCTCCGCTGGCCACAACGCCAACATGCTCAACGCCGGTTACACCCACGTCGGGGTCGGCGTCGCCCAGAGCGGGCCCTACCTGTACACGGCGCACATCTTCGTGACCCTTCCCGGTGGCGCACCTCCCGTCGCCGCGCCAGCTCCGCCGCCACCACCACCTCCGCCACCGCCACCTCCGCCTCCGACCACGCTCCCGCCGACCACGCTCCCGCCGACCAC
>CAZBTQ010000335.1:0-1112 GCA_964494405.1 uncultured Iamiaceae bacterium | reverse complement strand
CCGACCACGCTCCCGCCGACCACGCTCCCGCCGACCACCGAGGCACCCGTGGTGGCCGAGCCGGCGCCCGAGGAGGCCGCCGCACCCGAGCCGACCACCACGGCCGAAGCACCGGCCACCACGACCGAAGCACCGGCCACCAAGACGGCACGAGCGTCGACCCCGCGCGCCGACACGGACGTCCTCGAAGCTGCGGCGGGGACCGGCACCGCCGGGGGAACCACCTCGGAACCGCCGCTGGCGATCGCCGGAGCCGCCGTCATCGGCATCGCTGCTGTGGGCGGTGGCGCCACGGCGCTGCGGCTTCGCATCCGCCACTGATCGTTCGCCGCTCGCTCGTCCAGAGCCCGAGCTACTCGGGTTCCTCGGGTTCCTCCGGTTCGTCCACGGGATCGCCGATCACGCCGATGGCGGCGAAGTACTCGAGCTGCGCGGCGATCACCGCCTCGACGTCTCGCCTGGCGTACTCGACCCCGGCCAGCTTGGTGCGCATCATCACGTGGTCGACGCCCTCGACCGGGTCGACCACCTGCATCGCAGGTCGCCTGCGGTCCTCGCCCGCCGTCGTCGCGACACCCCGGTCGTGGAGATGGTCGTGGAACAGCTTCAAGATGGTGTGGACGTCCTCGTAGGAGAGCTCGGCGGTGACCGAGTCGGGCAGGGCCTGTGCGACGAACTCGAGCGACTGGTCCACGTCGTAGACCGAGCGCTCAGGGTCCGACGCGAGCGCATCGGTGACCCAGCCCACCGCGACGGCAGCCACCACGAACACGGCGATCCCGCCCACGATCCACACTGCGATCTCCACGAGACCCGCAGCGTACCGGGCCCCGACCGTGGCCCGGACGCGCCGGTGGCGCGACCCGAAGGCCGCGCCACCGACATGTCCGGTCCCCCCGGATCAGGGGTGGATCAGGTCAGATCCCGATCCGCTGCGCGAGCAGCTCGCGGTGGTAGGTCGGGTCGCCGAACAGCAACTCCGACGACTTCGCCCGCTTGAAGTACAGGTGAGCCGGGTGCTCCCACGTGAAGCCGATGCCTCCGTGGATCTGGATGTTCTCGGCCGAGGCGTGGAAGTACGCCTCCGAGCAGTAGGCCTTGGCGAGGCTCGC
>CAZBTQ010000334.1:0-2603 GCA_964494405.1 uncultured Iamiaceae bacterium | reverse complement strand
GGCCGGTGGCGCCGGTGTCGAAGCGGTCAAGCGCCTCGACGCCCGCGGCTCCAAGAGCGGTGCGGTGCACCACGGCCACGAAGTAGACGGCGACCGCGGCGGCGAAGACCAGGGAGGCGCGGCGGGCTGTCACGAGGCAAGGCTACGGGGCGCGCGGCGGCGGCACGGGCGCCGATGGTCCCGGGCGACTCACCGGACCCTTGTGCTCGGCGGCTCTCGGCCGGGCGATTCGATCGTGTCCGAGCAGTAGCCGCCGCAGCGCATGCCACCTACCCGATCGAACGACGCTCAAGGCGTCCGTCAGTCAGCCGCGCTATCATTGAACGTGTCGGCCGCACCTCGGTGCCGCCCACAGCCGCCAACGGCCCCGCAAGGGGCCGTTGTGCGTTACGGGAACCAGACACCCCAATGGTGGGCGTTGCTCGCTTCCAGGATGCCCACGACCGAGGCGACTCCGGCCTCTACGCGCCGATCCGACTCGGACGGAAACTCCTGACGCCTCCGATAGAAGAATGCCAAGTGGTCGGCGGCTTGGAGCATGCGAGACGCATCGCTCGGCGAGAAGTGGATGGTGTCGACAACTCTCGAGAACGTGGTATGCCAGTAGTCGCCTGGTGTGCCCTCGATCTTGTGCCGTGCAAGATCGGTGCGATGAGAGTCGCGATCTGAGCGCTCGTCCGCGATCACGAGGACGCACCGTTCCGAGCCGCACCGATCGTCGATGCGCTGCAGCAAGTGCTTGAAGCTCTCCTGAGCGGCGGTGAAGTTCATGGGGTAACGCGATCGCGACTGTCGCCGCCTGAGGGCCACGCCATCGACTCCTCTTGCGAAGAGTTCCACACCGCTGGCTCGTATCGCCTCCGATACCTTGACCTGCAGCCACAGGCGTAGCCGCGGAGGCACATGCGCCCACGGACCCAGGCCCTGGAAGACCTCGCGTGCATGTATTTCAGTTCCCCGACGAACGCCGTGGTCCGCCTCGACGATCGCCATCAGTTTGTCGAGGTCGCGGGTCAACTGGCGAATCTGTTCGGCACTGGCGACCACCCCTGCAAAGCAGTAGATCCCAGATCGAGATTCGGACTCGTCGGCAAATGCGACTACGAGTCTCGGCTCTCCCCCCTCCACAGGCAGCAAACTACCAGTGGCGCTGCGGCCCGGCGGCGCGACGACGGTGACTGTGGACAACAGTCGCGACGAGGCCGCAAGTGAGCACGGCGCACAACTGACAGAGACTCAGTTCATGGCCGCGATCACGCCCGTCCCAGCGCGCGGATACCTGCTCACGTGCGCCCGCGGTCACCCCACGATTTCGGCGACGATCACGGGGAACTGCGCCGCGATATCCGCGAGGATCGCCTGTGTGCGATCGAGGCCGTCGCTCACAGTGCGACTGCTTCAGCGCGGATGCGGTCCAGCGTTGGGCCTGTGCCGCGGTCGGAGACCACGTCAACGCCGACGCCCAACAACTCCTCCACCTCGGCCATGAACCCAGCAAGGTCAAAGATCGACGCCTCAGGCGCCGGGTGGACCAGCAGATCGACGTCCGCGTCAGCGCCTGCCTGCGCGCGGGCAGCCGAGCCGAAGATTCGCACGTTGCTAAGGCGTCTGCGCTCGGCAGCTCGCAAGATCGGTTCGCGGGCAGCGCGCACGCGCTCCAACGTGGGCACGCCCAGCGGCGTCTCGCGCGCGGGTGTCGGGGGCATACTCCCCACGCTAGCGGGGCGCGATCGCGTATCAGCGTTGGGCGGGGCTCGATGCGGCCTAGGGGCCTGAAGCGAGCGCGTCGGTCAGCAACCCCACAAGGGTGTCGAGCTGAATGTCGGCGGACGCGGACTCCTCCTCGTGAATGCCGTCCAGCGCCCGTGCCGACAACGCCGACTTGCTGTCGATCAGTTCGGCGATTCTGGAGTCGATGGTCTGCGCGGCGATGATGCGCCACGCGGTGACGGGCTCTGCCTGGCCGATGCGGTGGATCCGGTCGATCGCCTGGGTTTGCTCGGCGTGCGTCCAGGAGAGCTCGGCGAGAACCAGGTTGGACGCCACCTGGAGGTTGAGCCCAACGCCGGCGGTCAGCAGCGAGCACACCACGATTGACACATCAGGGTCGTCGACGAATGCGGCGATGTTCTTCTCGCGCACCTTGGTGGTCTGGTCGCCGCGGATGGACGCGTAGCCGATTCCGCGGTCGGCGAAGAGCTGTTCCGCCTGGTCCATCACGTCGATGTGCTTCGCGAAGAACACGACCTTGCCGACGTTGCGGGCAAGCTGCGCGGCATAGTCTGCGGCCAGACCCGCCTTGGCCTGCCCGATGCGGCGCACCATGGTGAACACGTTCTCGCCGTCTGGCTGGGATGTGGAGTCGTTGAGTTCCGCCGCAGCGATCCTGCGCACAAGCTCAAGGTCCAGATCGTCGCTGTCCGGGCCTGCGCTGTCCAACTCTGCACTTTCCAACCCTGCGCGGTTCGCCCGCGCCTCGATGGCGGATCGGTAGCGAGCCACCATCCGCTGCGTGAGAGCCTCCTCCGCGGCACGGATGGAACGCGCAGCGGCGTCGTCGAGCTCCACGGGCAGGTCCGCGACCCTGCGTGCCGGGATGTCCG
>CAZBTQ010000333.1:0-2630 GCA_964494405.1 uncultured Iamiaceae bacterium | reverse complement strand
CGGGGGCCAGCTTCCACGACGCCATCAGCAGCGGGAAGTTCCACGGGATGATCTGGCCCGCCACGCCGAGCGGACGAGGTCGCCGCCCCGCGAACGCGTAGCCCAGCTTGTCGGCCCATCCCGCGTAGTAGAAGAAGTGCGCCGCGGCGAGGGGCAGATCGACGTCGCGCGACTCCTTGATGGGCTTGCCGCCGTCCATCGACTCGAGGACCGCGAACTCGCGGGCCCGTTCCTGCAACAGCCGGGCCAACCGGTAGAGGACCTTGGCACGGTCGCGACCCGACCACCCGGCCCAGCCGTCGGCAGCCGACCGTGCAGCCGCCACCGCGGCGTCGACGTCGGCGGGCCCGGCCTCGGCGACCACGGCCAGGGGCTCCTCCGTGGCGGGGTTGACGGTGGTGAACGAACCGCCGTCGCGCGGCTCGACCCATCGTCCCCCGATGAAGAGCTCGTACCGGTCGGCGATCGACACGATGGCCGTCGACTCCGGCGCCGGTGCGTAGTCGAGGTCGAAGGTCGGTGCCGGCTCGGGAAGGGAGCCCTCGGGCGTGGGATCGGAGTTGCTCATCAGTCCTGGGTGAAGTCGGAGGGACGTTGGTAGGCGCCGGATCGCAGCTTGGCCATCTGCATCAGCACGTCGTTGAGCAGGCTCGACGCCCCGAGGCGGAAGCGATCGGGGGTCAACCAGTCGGGGCCGAGCGTCTCCTGGACGAGCACGAGGTACTGCCACGACTGCTTGGCCGTGCGGATGCCGCCGGCGAGCTTCAGGCCCACCGCGGTGCCGGTCTGGTCGGCGAAGTCGCGGATCGCCTCGGCCATGCACAGCGCGGTCGGCGGCGTGGCGTTGGTGCCGATCTTGCCGGTGGACGTCTTGATGAAGTCGGCACCGGCCACCATCGCCAGCGTCGACGCGCGGCGGACGTGGTCGTAGGAGCCGAGCTCGCCCGTCTCGAGGATCACCTTCAGGTGCGCCGAGCCGCACGCGTCCTTCGACGCCGCGATCTCGTCGTAGGCCTGCCGGTAGCGCCCCGACAGGAACGCCGACCGGTTGAGGACGATGTCGATCTCGTCGGCCCCCGCGGCGACCGCGGCGCGGATCTCGGCGAGTCGCACCTCCAGCGGCCCGAGGCCTGCGGGGAAGGTGCCGGCGACCGACGCGACCTTCACCCCGGTGCCCGCCACCGCGTCGGCGGCGGTCGCGACCAACTCCGGGTACACGCACACCGCAGCGACCGACGGCACGTCGGGCATCGTCGGGTCCGGCCGGACGGCCTTCGCGCACATCGCCCGGACCTTGCCCGGTGTGTCGACCCCTTCGAGGGTGGTCAAGTCGATGCACCGCACCGCGAGATCGAGCGCCGCCAGCTTCGACGACGTCTTGATCGAACGGGTGCCGAGTGCCGCGGCCCGCGCCTCCAGGCCCACCTCGTCGACCGACGCGACTCGGACCGCGAGACCTTCCGCGAGAGGGCCGTCGCCCAGTGGAACGGTGCCCGACACCTCGATGAGCGCCATGGCCGAACGCTACCGGGCGGTGGGCCCCGCCGGGCTGCCATGATCTCGGCGTGCAGATCCACGTCGTCGACCACCCGCTCGCCGCCGAACGCCTGGCGCGCATCCGTGACGAGTCGACGCCATCGCCCGTCTTCCGGCAGGCGCTGCGCGAGCTCTCGGCCTTCCTGGTCTACGAGGCGACGCGCACGCTCGACACCGTGGACACGACCGTGCGCACGCCGCTCACCGAGGCCCCGGCGCGCCGACTGGCCCGCCAGCCGTGCATCGTGCCGGTGCTGCGCGCGGGACTCGGGATGCTCGGGGCGGCCCAGGACCTGCTCCCCGACGCCCACGTGGGGTTCATCGGGGTGCGGCGCAACGAGGCGACGCTGCTGCCCGACGCCTACATGTCGACCATCCCCGACGACCTCGACGGCACGCCGGTCGTCGTCCTCGACCCGATGCTCGCGACCGGCGGCTCACTCGTCTACACGTGCGAACAGATCGTCGAGCACAACGCGGGTCGGCTGATCGTCGTGTGCGCGCTGGCTGCACCCGAGGGGATCAAGCGGTTCGGCAAGGCCGGCTTCGACGCCGCGATCTACACCGCGGCGATCGACGAGCGCCTCAACGAGGTCGGGTTCATCGTCCCCGGCCTCGGCGATGCCGGCGACCGCCAGTTCGGCGTCCAGTAGAGGGCCTCTCAGGCGAATCTCCTGAATGTTGATCGGATTAGTCGGTTTTAGATAGCCTGACGTCCGTGACCCTGACCGCCGACGCGTTCACCGACGAGGAGCTCGCCGAGCTGTCGCGCTCGTTCGAGGGTGCGTCGGCCGCCGAGATCATCGAGTGGGCAGCCGAATCGTTCGGCGACGACCTCGCAGTGGCGGCGTCGATGGAGGACTCGGTGCTCATCTCGGTGGCGAGCGCGGTCCATCCCGGGATCGACGTCGTATTCGTCGACACCGGGTTCCACTTCCCCGAGACGCACGCCACCGCCGACCGCGTCCGGCGCCGCTACCCCATCGAGCTGCGCGTGGTCAGCGCCGACCCCGAGGGCGCGGCCCCCCGGGACGAGCTCTGGAAGCAGTCGACCGACGCGTGCTGCGCCCGCAACAAGGTCGCCCCGTTCGACA
>CAZBTQ010000332.1:0-2679 GCA_964494405.1 uncultured Iamiaceae bacterium | reverse complement strand
GCGCTCCCGTTAGTCGGCGACCTGGTACACCTCGTCGACCTGCCAGCCGTCGGTGGGGCTGAAGTCCATCCGGTAGTGGGTGGAGCCCCCCTCGTAGGTGAACGCGCAGTCCACGTGCGGGTCGGGCTCGTCCTGCTCGAAGCAGCCCTGGAACACGTCGGTGGCGTCGGTCCCGTCACGGGCGAAGAGCGCGGCGAGGGCATCGTCGGACATGAGCTCCTCGGCGCAGGCCGTGTCGCCCCTGGTCCAGGCGATGAAGACCGCTTGGGCCGCCGGCTCGGGGTTGGTCGGGTCGCTGCCGGCGTCGGCGCACTGCGCGGGGTCCGCCGTCACGTCGGTGGTCCCGGCGGTCGTCGACGTCGTCGCCGGGCTCGACGACGTGGTCGTCTCGGCCTCGGTGGTGGTCGTGGTCGTCTCATCCGGCTCGACCTCGGTGCTGGTCGTCGTGTCCGAGCCGTCGTCGTCGCCATCTCCGCCTCCCAGCAACAGGACGAGCAGGAGGATCACGATCACCGCGATCAGCACGGCGATGAACCACCACCACCGCGTGTTGCTGGGCGCTCGGCCGGCCGAGTCGTCGCCTGGTGGGATCTCGTCGCCTGCGCCTTGGTCGCTCATGGCTCACGACGCTAACGGGGTGGCACCCGTCAACCAGGCACCACCCCGTCGACGTCGAGCCGGATCAGCGCAGGACGGCCCGGTTGTACTGGCGGATGGCGAGCGGCGCGAAGACCGCGGTGATGATGACCGTCCACCCCAACGTGTAGATCTCCGGGTTCTGCATCGGCCACGAGTCGGGTGCAGGGATGCCCGACGGCACGTTGCCGAACAGCTCCCGGCATGCCTGGATCAGCGCCGACACGGGGTTCCACTCGACGATCGGCTGCAGCCACGAGGGGAACTGCTCGGTGGGCACGAAGGCGTTCGACACGAACGTCAGCGGCATGATCACCATGAACGACGCGTTGTTGATCACCTCGACGCTCGGGACGATCAGGCCGATGTAGCCCATCACCCACGACAGCGCATAGGCGAAGACCAGCAGCAGCACGTAGGCCAGCACGGCATCGGTGAACGAACCCCGGATGCGCCATCCGACGAGCAGGCCGGTCAACGACATGATCGCGATCGACAACACGTTGTAGATGACATCGCTGAACGTACGACCGATCAGCACCGCCGACTGGGTCATCGGCAGCGACCGGAAGCGGTCGATGATGCCCTTGCTCATGTCCTCGGCGATGCCCGCACCGGTGAAGGTGGCGCCGAACACGACGGTCTGGGCGAAGATGCCGACGATCAGGAACTCGTTGTAGTCGAGGCCGCCGCCGGGGTCGATCGCCTCGCCGAACACGAATGCGAACAGCAGCACGAACATGATCGGCGACATGAGGACCCACACCAGGACCTCGGGCACCCGCTTGATCTTGATGACGTTGCGCTTGGCGATGACTGCGGTGTCGGCCACGACTTCGGCGATGGCGGTCACGATGCACCTCCCGGGGCGGTGACAGACGCCGTCGCATCCGACGTCGTGGAGTTGGACGAAGGACCGGAGGCGGCACCGTCGTCGTCGGGCTCGCCTCCGTCCTCCTCGGTGGCAGCGTGGCCGGTGAGGGCCAGGAACACGTCGTCGAGGGTGGGTCGTCGGAGCCCGACGTCGAGGACCTCGACCGAGGCGTCGTCGAGCTCGCGCAGCGTGGCCATCAGATCCTTCGCTCCGCCGTGCACCTGCGCCGACACGACCCGACCATGGGGGTCGGTGTGCAGCTCGCCGACGGCGACGCGGGCGAGGACCCCGCGGGCGATGTCGATCTCGGCGTCGGTGGAGACGACGACCTCGATGCGCTCGCCGCCGACCTGGGACTTGAGCTCGTTGGAGGTGCCGTGGGCGATCGCCCGGCCGTGGTCGATGACGACGATGTCGTCGGCCAGCAGGTCGGCCTCCTCGAGGTACTGGGTGGTGAGCAGCAGCGTGGTGCCACCCTCGAGCAGCTCGCGGATGACGTCCCACATGCCGGTGCGACCGCGCGGGTCGAGGCCCGTGGTGGGTTCGTCGAGGAACAGGACGGGGGGTTGGGCGACGAGGGCGCCGGCGAGGTCGAGACGGCGGCGCATGCCGCCCGAGTAGGTCTTGACCACCCGGTCGCCGGCGTCGACGAGGTCGAACCGCTCGAGCAGCTCGCGCGCCCGCACCGGCGACTGGCTCCGTCCCAGGCGGTAGAGGCGACCGATCATGTCGAGGTTCTCGAAGCCGGTCAGCTGCTCGTCGACCGCGGCGTACTGGCCCGACACGCCGATGCGTCGCCGCGCCTCCCGCGGATCGGCGAGGACGTCGACGCCGGCCACCTCGACGCTGCCCGAATCGGGGACCAGCAGGGTGGTGAGGATGCGCACCGCCGTCGTCTTGCCGGCGCCGTTGGGGCCGAGGAGCCCGAGGACGGTGCCCTCCGGCACCGCGAGGTCGAGCCCGTCGAGCGCCGTCACCTCCCCGTAGCGCTTCTCCAGGCCCGTCGCCCGGATCACATCAGTCATGTCACGCCTCTCGCGTCGATGTTCGGTTGCGGACGCACCGTCGCACCCTTCCAGGTCAGGTCCTGGCCGCAATCCAGCCGGTGTTGCGAACGGGCGTGCCGCTCAGGTGCAGCGTCGTCGATCTGACGTCGCGGCTGCACGGAA
>CAZBTQ010000331.1:0-2680 GCA_964494405.1 uncultured Iamiaceae bacterium | reverse complement strand
CGTTCGCTCGCGCGTCTCGATGACCAAGGTGTCGACGTCGAGGTGGTGGTCGTCGACAACGGATCCGATCCCGAGCACCTCGACGCGACCCGCGCGTTGGTCGAGGCGCGCGCTCCGTCGGCGCGGTTGATCACCTGCGGCTCCAACACGGGGTTCGGCCCGGCCGCCAACGCCGGCTACCGCTACTGGCTCGAACACGGTGTGGGCGACTGGGTGGGGTTGATGCCCCACGATGCGCTCCCCGATGACGGTGCCCTGGCCGCGATGTTGGAGATCGCCGCGTCCAGACCGAACCTCGGGTTGCTGAGCGCCGACGTCGGCGATGGTGCCACGCCGATCGTCGATCCCTATCTGGGAGGGATCACCCGTCCTGCGGCGGTCGACGACGGGTTCGAGCCGTCGGACCATCCGCACGGGACGCTGATGCTCGCCAACCGAGCGTTGCTCGAGCACGTGGGACTGTTCGACGAGCGCTACTTCGCCTACTGCGAGGAGGCCGACCTCGGTCTGCGGGCCATCGATGCCGGGTGGGAGGTGGGCCTCGCGCGGGGCGTGATGGTGCAGAACCCCGAGATGGGTCCCGGGAGCGCGGCGGTGGCATACCTGCAGATCCGCAACACCCTGTTGCTCGTGCGCGAGCACTTCGGCTGGTACCGAGCGCTGGTGCGCCTGGCGATCGCGCTCTGGCAGCTCGCGCGCTCGGTCGTGCAGCCGTCGGCGCGGGACTACCTGCACCACCCTCGCGCCCGGCTGCGCGGCATCGTCGACTTCCTGCGGGGACGGTTCGGCCCGCCGCCTGCAGCGCTCGCTCCCCAGCCTGCAGCTCCGGCCGAATAGGGTCATCGCCATGAGCGCAGAACTGGCACGCAAGATGCACCGAACGCTCGAGGTGTACCACGGCCTCGTGTACTTCGCCCCAGAGCCCGCGGCGCGCTACGAGGCGCTCGGGCTGACCGGCCGGTCGGGCTACTTCGCGTCGAGGGCTGCGGCGATGGGCGCGGTCGATGCCGAGGTGGTCATCGCCACGTTCTTCAACTTCAACCCGGAGCTGGTCCGCCATGCCCTCGACGGGGTGTGGCGGCGCGCATCCCCCGAACAGGTCCTCGACGCCCGGCACGCGGGTGCGGACGAGATGTTGCGGCGCACCGTCGGCGAGGACGTGCACTCCAACGCGATGGTCGAAGCGGCAGAGATCGCCCGCCGGGCAGCCACCGGGCTGGAGCCTGCCGGACGCCCGCTGTTCGCGGCCCACGCTCGGCTTCCCTGGCCCGACGAACCCCACATGGTGCTCTGGCACGCCCAGACGCTCATCCGCGAGTTCCGCGGCGACGGCCACATCGCCTGCCTCGTGGAGGCGGGTGTGGACTCGGGGTGCGCGGCGCTGGTGCAGCACGCAGCGACCGGCGAGATCACCGCGGATGCGTTGCGCACGAGCCGCGCCTGGCCGCAGGAGGAGTGGGATGCCACCGTCGCCCGCCTGGTCGAGCGCGGTTGGGTCCAGCCTGATGGGAGCGCCACCGAGGAAGGCGCCCGGGTGCGCGCCGCGATCGAGGACCGAACCGACGAGCTGGCGATGGCGCCCTGGGAGACCATCGGTGCTGACGCTGCCGACCGGCTGAGGGCGCTCGTGCGCCCCTTCAGCCGGGCGATCGTCGGGTCGGGTGGCTTCGGCCTCGACGCCGTTCGTGACGGCTAGCGGATCGACGACCTAGTCGAAGACGATGACGCTGCGGGCGACCTCGCCGGACTTCATGGCCTCGAACCCGTCGTTCACGTCGTCGAGCCCGATGCGAGCCGAGACGAGCTCGTCGAGCAGGAGCCGTCCATCGAGGTACATGTCGATGTAGCGCGGCATGTCGACGCGGAAGCGGTTCGAGCCCATCGAGGAGCCCTGGATCTTCTTCTCGCTGAGGAACGCCACCCCGGGAAGTTCGATGTTCTGGCCGATCGGGATCATGCCGATGACGGTGGCGGTGCCGCCGCGACGGAGCATGTTGAAGGCCTGCTCGGCGGCGACCTTGAGGCCGATCGCCTCGAAGGCGTAGTGGACGCCTCCGGGGATCAGCTCCATGACCTGCGCGACCGGGTCGCCCGCACCCGCGTTCACCGTGTCGGTCGCGCCGAAGGTCGTTGCCAGCTCGAGCTTGGAGTCGAGCATGTCGATCGCGACGATGCGGTTGGCGCCGGCGATGCGGGCGCCCTGGATCGCGCTGAGTCCGATGCCGCCGCAGCCGAGCACGGCCACGGTGCTGCCGGCTTCGACCTTGGCGGTGTTGAAGACCGCGCCGAGCCCGGTGGTGACGCCGCACCCGATCAGCGCGGCACGGTCGAGGGGCATGTCCTCGCGGATCTTCACGAGGCCGTGCTCGTGGATGAGCATCTGCTCGGCGAACGAGGACATCTTGAGGAACTGGAAGACCGGATCGCCCCCACGGGAGAGCCGGGGCTCGGCGTCGCGGGCACGGTCGGTGCTCGCCCCGTTCTCGCAGATCGACAGGTGCCCGGTGAGGCAGTTCTCGCAGTTGCCGCAGTACACCGACAGGCAGGTGATGACGTGGTCGCCCGGCTTGACGTAGGTGACCTGGTCGCCGACGGCCTCGACGACACCCGCCGACTCGTGGCCCAGGACCGCTGGCGTCATGTACGGATACTTGCCCTCCATGAAGTGGAGGTCGCTGTG
>CAZBTQ010000330.1:0-2695 GCA_964494405.1 uncultured Iamiaceae bacterium | reverse complement strand
CCCAACCGGCCCTCAGCACCACCAGAGGACCCCCGCTGCAATATCCGGGTCAGACTCGATGTGCCGATCGGGCTCGACGGTGTTTGGTCGAGGAGTCGAAGCCCGGGAGAGTGCCCACCGAAGTGACGTCCGAGACATTGACCCACTCGTCGGGGTTTGGATGATTGGGCAGCGGGTGGGGCCACCGGTCCCCCTCCTGCTGCGTTAGGCAGCGCCCGTATGGAGCTCCGCTCGGGGTCAAGGGGCGAAGAGTCCCGAACATTGTTGGGCATGAGCGCAGCGGCGAGAGCCAGGGCCCGGCAACGTTCGGGCGTCCCTTGACGCCGATGAGGGCGGAGCGGAATACACGGTCGTTTGTCGCCGGGCCGGAATGGTCGGTGTCGTTTGTTACGAGCCCGTTTCGCTTGTCGCCGCGGTCGCCGTCGCTCGACAGTCCTCGAAGGGGTCCGGCAGCTCTCGCCCGGTTACCAGATGTCAACGTTGGCGACGTCGGCGAGTGGGACGATCCAGGTGCCGGCCTACAGAGGGAAGAGCCGAGGCTGTGTGCTCGGCTTGGAGTCGGGCGACTTCGAGCGCGTGTGACGGGTCGGCATCGAGGGTTGACGTTCGGACGGAACGTCGCGTTGTTTGGTGCGGATCCTTCGCGACGGCATGGCGGGTTCGATGCCGGCGACGTCGTGGAATCCAGGAATCGGCCAGGTGAGCGGACCACCGAGCCGCTCCTCGATCGCATACCTCGAGATGCGGAACTGCTTATCGACGCGGACGGCGGCGATGCCGTCCCGGCCGTTCGTCGCTGCGCCACGCCGCACGAGTTCGTAGGCGCGGTTGCGGCTGATCCGCAGGATCGCGGCGAGCTCATCGACCGTGAGGTAGTCCGGCGGCTCCTCGGGAACGGTGTCGGTTCGTCTCGTCATGGCTCTCACCTACGCATGCCTCTCGAGTTGTGCTTTTGTGACATCTCCCCCTCCAAACGGCCATCGGCGAAGCGCCAGTGGAAATTTCTGAGGCTTCGTGATCAGCTGTGAATGTCGACTGGCCAGGCGAGGACGGCTTCGTTACGCATCTCCGTACGGGGTCGCAGAGAGGCGACTTCGGGGAGTGCGAGCGCGGTCCACGTCAGGTCGAAGACCCCAGGTGACGACGATTGACCGCCGGTGTATGTTCGAATCCATGGCGCGCGCTTTGTCGCCCGCGAGCGCCTGGGTGCCGCCGTTCATCGGTCGGCCCCGGGCGGTGACGAACCGCCGACGGTGCCGAGCCAGTCGGGCGTACCAAACGACACCAATCGCCATCAATCGACAGAGGTCGGAATCATGAGGGGACATCTCGCCCGGCGCGGCGACCGCTACTACGCCGTCGTCTACGAAGGCATCGACCCGGCGACCGGCAAGGAGCGTCGCCGCTGGTATCCGGCCGGCGCGACTCGCAAGGGCGCCGAGAAGGTGCTCGGCGACCTGGTCAAGCGCGTACACGACGGCGACTACCGGGCACCCGAGCGGATCACCCTCGGCGACTACCTCCTCGAGCGATGGCTGCCCACCAAGAAGTCGCAGCTGAGACCGTCGACGTTCGCCTCGTACCGCAACAACGTCGAGACGCACATCAACCCACGCATCGGACACATCGCGCTCCAGAAGCTCCAGCCCGAAGACCTCGACACGTTCTACGCGCAGCTGCTCGTCGATGGCCGCCGGAATGGCAAGGGCGGCGGGCTGGCGCCGAAGACCGTGCGAATCATCCACGGCATCGTCCGCAAGGCGCTCGCCGACGCGATGCGAAAGGGCACCGTCACCCGGAACGTGGCCGACCTCGCCGACCCTCCCAAGGTGCGCATCGGCGGATCACGGGAGATGACGATCTGGTCAGCCGACGAGTTGCGCGAGTTCCTCGCCGGCATCGAGGACAGCGAGTGGTACGTGCCGATCTACCTCGCGGCGAACACCGGCATGCGACGCGGCGAAGTACTCGGCCTGCCGTGGCGGAACGTCGATCTTGACGCGGCGCGCATCGTCGTGAACCAACAGATCCTGTCCGTCGAGTACGGCACGCACGTGGCTGACGTGAAGACGACGAACAGCCGGCGCACGATTGATCTCGATCCACGCACCGTCACAGTGCTGAGGACTTGGCGTCGTGAGCAGCTCGAGCAACGGATGAGTTCAGGCCGACGTGACGAGGATGGCTTCGTCTTTACGCGGCCGAGCGGTCAGCCGATCCATCCCGACTTCTTCTCCCAGTCGTGGGAGCGACTGGTGCGTGAGAGCAGCCTGCGCCGAATTCGCCTGCACGACCTCCGCCACACCCACGCGTCGATCCTCCTCAAGGCCAACGTCCCGGTGAAAGTCGTCAGCGAACGCTTGGGCCACAGCAGCCCGGCGTTCACGATGACCGTGTATCAACATGTGTTGCCAGGGATGCAGGCGGACGCCGCAGCGGCTTTCAGCGCAGCCGTGTTTGCGGCGAGCGGCACACCGGACGGCCCCCCTGTCCGCCGATAGGCCGTTACGGAAATTAATCCGTCGAAAACGACCGTTGCGACTCAGTTCCGGAGACCAACCCGTTAGAGAAACCGTTAGAGATCCGGTCCCGGACGCGAGAAAGCCCTGGCGGATCTTGCGATCTACCAGGGCTTTCGTAGTGGCGGGGGCAGGATTTGAACCTGCGACCTTCGGGTTATGAGCCCGACGAGCTA
>CAZBTQ010000329.1:0-2702 GCA_964494405.1 uncultured Iamiaceae bacterium | reverse complement strand
CACCACCGTGTGGGGCGTGGCCGACGACGGGGCCGTGGTCGAGGTGACGCTGCCGGCGGGCGCGACGGACCGTCTCGATCCCCTCTGGCCACCCCTTGGCCTCGTGCGCCACGAGACCGCGCCCGCGGGCGCGCCACCGGCTCTTCAGATCGCCGTCCTGGCGGGGACCGCCGGCACGTTGAGGGTCGAGGTCGACGGCCTTCCCTCCCCCGGCGGCTGGGACCGTGTCGAGTCCGAGCTGGCCCTCTTCGCCGCCGAGCGGCTCGCTGGCCTGGTGGCCATCCACGCCGCCGCTGTCGCCCACCAGGGCTCGGTCATCCTCGTTCCCGGGCCCACCGGCACCGGCAAGAGCCGCTTCTCGGCCGCGGCCGACGGCGCCGGGGCCACCGTCCTCACCGACGAGTACGCGCTGGTCGACCCCACCACCGGCCTCGTGACCGGCTGGACCCGGCCGGTGCGCATCCGTCGCCCTGGTGGCGGCGTCGACCGCCTCGACCTTGCCCGTTCCACCCCGCCCCTGCCCGTCGGCCTGGTCGCCTCGGTCTTCTACGTGCCGGGCGCCGAGGCCACACTGGAGGACATGAGCGCCGCCACCACCACCATGGCCCTCCTCTCCAACACCGTCTGCGCCAAGAGCCGCCCCGGCGAGGCGCTCGACGCGGCCCTCGCGATCGCCCGCACCGCCCAGGGCGTGCGCGGCGTGCGTGGCGACGCGCCCGCCGCGGTGGCCGTCCTCCTCGACCGGCTGGCCGTCGCCCGCGCCGCAGCCGACACGGAGGTGGGAGGGCCGTGACCAGCCCGGCCCCGCTCCCCGACGGCATCGACGACAACGCGGGAGCCGCCCCCGTCTACTCCCGCCGCGCCGACGTCCTGTGGCGGTCGACGTCGGCCGGCCCCGTCGTGCTCGCCCCCGACTGGGACACCCCCGAACACCTCCAGGGGGCGGCCGCGCTGGTCTGGGAGGTGCTCGACCGACCGCTCGACGGCCGCCAGGTCGAGCGCGAGGTGACCGACTTGGTGCCCGACATCGGCGACATCGACACCGCGCTCGACGAGCTGGTCGAGCGCCGACTCGTGGAGGAGCGACGATGAGCGTCGACACCGCACTGCACACCGCTGCCTCGTGGGGGTTGGCGCCTGCGACGCCGGTCGACACCGACGCGGCGGACATCGGCTTGCCGCAGGCGATCGACCTCGGACAGGCAGCCGCCGAGAACCGCCTCCTCGGGCTCGTCGACCAGGCCGCGGCCGAAGGCGGCATCCGCTGCGACCCCGACGCCGCCCGGTTCCTGCGCGACAAGGCGCTGGGAGCCGCGTCGTGGGAGCTCGTCGCCGAACGCCACCTGCTCACCGTCCACGAACTGCTCGACACCGCCGGCGTGCCCCACCGCTTCCTCAAGGGCGCCGGCGTCGCCCACCGCTTCTACGAGCACCCCGGGCTGCGCATGTTCGTCGACATCGACGTGCTCGTGCCGCCAACCCGCCTCGACGACGCCGTCGCCGCCCTCGAAGCCGCCGGCCACGAGCGCGACCAGCCCGACCCCTACCCCGGCTTCAGCGCCAAGTGGGCGAAGTCGGTGGCCGTCGTCCATCAGGACTCCCAGGTCGAGGTCGACATCCACCGGGTGATCGCCGACGGTCCCTTCGGCCTGCGGGCCAGCGCCGACGTGCTGTGGGACCGACCGCCGGCCGAGGTCGCCATCGGCACGACGAACGTGCCGGTGCTCGACGCCGTCGCCGCCTTCGTCCACGCGTGCGTGAACGCCATCGCCAGCTACGACCGGGTGTCGCTGGGCTCGCTGCGCGACGTCGCCGAGCTGTCCCGGTTCGTGACCGACCGCACCGCCGAGGTCGACGAGCTGGCCCGCCAGCTCGGTGTGCGGGCCTGCGTCACCCACGCCGTGCGCCGCGTCCAGGCCGACCTCGCCTGGACCGCACCGCCCGAGGTCGCCGAGCTGGCGGACTGGCCGGTCAGCGACCTCGAACAGGCCTGGCTCGACGGCTACCGCGGCACGAGCGACCCTCGGCGCGCGTGGCTCGCGCTGCGCGCCGTCCCGTCGTTGGGTGGCAAGGCCAGCTACGCCGCCAGCACCGCCCGCCTGCTCGCCGGTCGCCGTGCCCGCCGGCGCGCCCTGGAGGAGTGCGACCCGTGCCGCAAGCAGCGCATCCAGTGATGGTGCGGTTGCCGCTGCCCTTGCCCCTGTCGCTGGCTCTGCTCGGCCGCTCGGCTCGGTGAACCCGCCGTCGGTCCTGCTCGTCACCAAGGGCCTCGACATCGGCGGCATCGAGCGCGTCGTCGTCGACCTGGCCGGCGCCGTCGCCGAGCGCGACGTCCCCGTCGAGGTGGCGGTCGTCAACGGCGACCGCGACGGGCTGGCCGGGGTGCTGGCTGCGACCGGTGTGCCGTTGCGCTCCCTCGGGGGCACCGACCACATCGGCCTCGGCGCTGCCCGCCGCCTCGCCGCGCTCGTCCGCGACCGCAGCTTCGACGTCGTCCACGTCCACGGCCCCCTCCCCGCGGTGCTGGCCCGCCTCGTCCGACGTGGAGGGATCGTGACCACCGCCCACACGCCGTGGCAGGGCATGCGGGCCCCGGTCCGTGCCGCCTGGCGGGCGACCGCCTCCGCCGACGCGGCGCTGGTGGCGGTGTCGGCCGCGGTCGCCGCCTCGTTCCCCCGGTCGCTCGCCGCCCGCGCCCGGGT
>CAZBTQ010000328.1:0-2703 GCA_964494405.1 uncultured Iamiaceae bacterium | reverse complement strand
CCGACGAGCGGGGTCAGGTCCCGGCGGAACCCTTCGTCCGCAAGCTTCTCTCGGAGGTTGAGTTCGGCCCGGCGAGCGGAGTAGCCGTCCGGCCGGTAGGGACCGAAGCATGCGACAAGATCCTCCGGGGCCACTCCGAGCCGGGTGATGGCCAGCCAAAGGTCGAACAGGTCGCGGCCCTTCGAGCGTTGGAACAGGGCGCGGATCTTCGTGGCGACGAGCTCGGCCAGATCGAAGGTCTGGACGTCAGCACCTCCGGTGAACCACGGCGACTCGAGCCCGTACGGTACGCGCATCGGCGGACGGGCCGGGGCCCGTTCGAAGGTGTTCACCTCGACCTTGACGCGCATCGTCCCTGCGCCGGACTCGAACGGTGCTCGCAGGAAGATCTTGGGGTGGCGGCCGATCCTGGTCCGAACGTCCATGTCGAGCCGTTCGCCGATCGCCGTCACCGCACGCGTGAGATCACCGATGCCCCCGCCGCTCCGCCGGACGTAGTCGAGGTCCTCGCTGTAGCGGGCCAGTCCGGTGTCGTAGAGCTTGTGGAGGCAGGTGCCACCTCGGAAGACCAACTCGTCACCGAGGTAGGGGTCCTGCGCGACTTCGACGATGAGACGCGAGAGGACCAGGTCCTGCTCGACCTGGTCGCCGCTGATCCAGGGGACGACGGTGGACCAGTGCGTGAGCTGCGTCGAGGTGATCACACGTCCGGCTCAATCTCTCGATTCACGATGAGGCGCCACCGCTGATCGATCGTGCCCCGCCGACCAGCCTGCGGATCGAGGGCCGTGACCGACCCTGAGCCCACCAACGCCGCCAAGGGCTCCGAGTCGAAGCCTTCGGTAAAGGTGTCGAGCAACCAACCCAGCCGGTGCACGGTCGCGACGGGAAAGTGCTCGGCGACCTTCGCCAGTTCGATGGGGTCGAGCTTCTCGTCCTCGACCAGTTCGATGAGGATAGTGGCGACGTTGTCCAGGCCCGCGGAATCGCGGGGCCGGGTGGCCAAGTCGAGCGCGGTGGCCTCGGGCGTGGAAACCAAGATGTCGCCGGTGCGGGTGCGGCTCTTCACGGTGGGGATGTCGTCGATGCGTCGTTTCACGAAGAACCGGAGACGTGCCCGCCCGTGATCACGGTTGCGGAGCATCTTGTCGACCATCACTTGGAACACCTGGGGTCGCTGGTGAGCAGCTCCGTGAATCTCTGCGGCCGACAACAGGGCGACGTAGTAGCGGCGGTCGAGGTGGCTCATCATCTGGTCGATGAACTCCGAGGACGGGATCGACCCACCCCAGGCCCGGTACTCGGGCGGAATCGGTACGTAGAACCCCTGGGCCGGCGAGAACACCTCGCCCTTTCGGATCAGCCGCTGGAGCCCCTGGTGCGCCGCAGGGCGCGACCCACCGACCAGATCCGCGGCCTCCTCCGTGGTGAACGACGTCGTCCCACGAGAGAGCAGGTAGTCAGGCAGCTCGTGCCAGGTGGGCGTTCGCATGAGGCCAACAGGCTCCTCCACTTGGTATCCCACTGTCAACCAATTGCTAGATCGTTTGCTTTTCATCAGTTTTAGCAACTGACAAACACCTTGCGGCCGGATGGTGGTCGTCGTGATGCGGGTGCCGACCCTGAAGGTGCCAGCCGCGAAGGGCGGTGGGCTGCTCGCCTACTACGCGGGGCTGGCCGAGGAGCTCGCCGCTCATGACGCGGCAGTGGAGGCGGCGATGGGCTGGTTCCAACGTCATGGCGCGGTGACTCGCCGGGGCACCGACGGAGTGCTCCAGGTCGACACCCTCGGGGTCACCGCGGCGCTGTTCCGCCAGCAACCTCCCGGACCATCGACCCGCAGTTGCACACCCACGCGGGTGATCTCGGCCAAGGTCCAAGATGACAGCGCTGGGTGGTTCGCCCTAGATGCCCGGTTCATGAAGCGTCAGCAACTCACCATCGGCTGGGTCTACGACGCCGCACTTCGCGCCGAGCTGACCGGGCGGCTCCGCTCGGACCAGCGACCTCCTCGTAGATCCGTCTCGTCCTTGCCACCTGGTGTACCTGCGTCACCCTGCAACCACCGTCACGCACAGGACCTAACAGGCGAAGTCGTCCTCCCTCGGCTCAGGTGAGACAATCGTCGGTGAGGTGCTCCTGTCGTCGAGTTGGGCATCGACGGATGGAAGTGTTCCCGCCGCCTCTGCTTCGGTGACCGCGAACAAGAAGGCGTACCAGCCACCGGCGGACTCGGCGTCCACGATGGTGTCGACGTTGAGCTCGACTTCGGCTTGCGGAGCCGTTCGGAGGATGACCAGGGCCAACTCGTGATCAGGTACACCCTGGTACCGGACACGTTGGATCTCTTCTCCAGAATGGCGGCCTCTGACGAGCCATGCAGTCGACTCGCCGACTGGAGCGAACAAGATCGGCGCCCCTGCTGCGCTGGTGGACTCGATCGTCGCAACAGCGTCGGCCTCGCAGCCGAGGTCCTCCGAGACGTCCCCATTGCGGCCAGGTCCGCTCGATCGGGCTCGATGATCACACCCCTCTCAACGAACGAGGGCCGCCCTCGGATGACACGCGTCGGCGGCTCGCCCGACCGGCCCCGAGCACGTAGCCCCTCATCATGGAGCACAAAGCCCCTGGTCAGGAGACCAGGGGCTTGGAGCGGACGACGGGATTCGAACCCGCGACCCTCACCTTGGCAAGGTGATGCTC
>CAZBTQ010000327.1:0-2716 GCA_964494405.1 uncultured Iamiaceae bacterium | reverse complement strand
GCACGGCCCTTGGGGACGATCGCGCCAGTGGGCTGGCGATCGCGTACCCAAGCCCGTGGGGGGAAGGGCCTGGGGGTCAGGCCGGAGGAGGGAGTGTCAGGACCAGGAGCGGATCATGCCGGCGCCGATGGTCTGGTCGGTGGCCTCGTCGATGACGATGAAGCTGCCGAGGACCCGGTCGTCGTCGTAGTGATCGACCACCAGGGGCCCTGCCGTCGCCAGCCGGACGATGCCGATGTCGTTGAACTCGAGCGCGTCGGCGGACTCCTCGTGGGCGAGGGCGTCGACGTCGAGCCGGCTGATCACCTCGCGGGCGATGGCCCGCTCGACCCGGGTGCCCTGCTTCACCATCAGCCGTGTGCCCGGAACGAGAGGTTTGTCGGTGAACCAGCACACCGTCGCGTCGAGCTCGCGGGCCGCGCACGGCGGGTTTCCGGCCGCGATGACGTCGCCGCGGATGACGTCGAGGTCGTCGGTGAGCGACACGGTCACCGACAGTCCGGGGAGGGCGACCTCGACCGGCTTCTCGCCGAGGAGGATCTCGTCGATCGACGACGTGCGGCCCGACGGGAGCACGGTG
This sequence comes from uncultured Iamiaceae bacterium, assembly GCA_964494405.1. Taxonomy (GTDB): domain Bacteria; phylum Actinomycetota; class Acidimicrobiia; order Acidimicrobiales; family SKKL01; genus Actinomarinicola. The sequence continues at coordinate 2,136 of CAZBTQ010000327.1, read as the reverse complement.
ACCGACTCGCCCGGCCGCAGCGGACCGCCGTGCACCATGCCGGCGTAACGGCGGATGGGACGCCCCTCGGCCGGCTCGCGCAGCACGAGCTGCACGGGGATCCGGGCGCCGGTGTGGTCGCCGGCCGGATGCGGATCGACGCTCTCGAGGTACTCGAGCAGTGTCGGCCCCATGTACCAGGGGGCGACGTTGGAGCGGTCGACGACGTTGTCGCCGTGCAGCGCCGAGATGGGGATGGGGGTCACCGTCTCGATGCCGACCTTGGCAGCCACGTCGAGCATCTCACCGACGATCTCGTCGAAGCGGTCCTCTGACCAGTCGACGAGATCCATCTTGTTGACGCAGATCGCGAACTGGTGGATGCCGAGCAGCGCCGCCACCGTGACGTGACGTCGGGTCTGGGTGGTGAGGCCGTTGCGGGCGTCGACGAGCACGACCGCCACCTCGGCCGTCGATGCGCCGGTTGCCATGTTGCGCGTGTACTGGGCGTGGCCGGGGTTGTCGCCCACGATGAACGTGCGCCGGGGCGTGGCGAAGTAGCGGTAGGCGACGTCGATGGTGATGCCCTGCTCGCGCTCGGCGCGCAGGCCGTCGGTGACGAGCGACAGGTCGAGGCCGTCGTGGCCGCGGTTGGCGCTGGAGGTCGCCACCGCGTCGAGCTGGTCCTGGAGCAGGCCCTTCGCGTCGTGGAGGAGGCGGCCGATGAGCGTGGACTTGCCGTCGTCGACCGAACCGATGGTGGCGAAGCGCAGCAGGTCGATGTTGGCGAGCTCGGGTGCGGGCGCGCCGTCAGGATCTGGGGTGTTGCTCACGTCTAGAAGTAGCCCTCGCGCTTGCGGTCTTCCATGGCGGCCTCGGAGAACCGGTCGTCGGCACGGGTGGCGCCGCGCTCGGTGAGGCACGACGCCTGGATCTCGTCGAGCACCTCGAGGACCGTGCTGGCCGTGGAGCGCACGGCGCCGGTGCACGAGGCGTCGCCGACGGTGCGGTAGCGCACCTTCTCGACCGACGAGGTCTCGCCGGGGCCGGGCACGACCCAGTCGTTGACGGCGAGCAGCATGCCGTCGCGCTCGACGACCTCGCGCTCATGCGCGTAGTACAGCGACGGCAGCTCGAGGCCTTCTCGGGCGATGTACTCCCACACGTCGCGCTCGGTCCAGTCGCTGATCGGGAACACCCGCAGGTGCTCGCCGGGGCGGACCCGGCCGTTGTAGAGGTGCCAGAGCTCTGGACGCTGGTTGCGGGGCTCCCACTGACCGAACTCGTCGCGCAGGGACAAGATGCGCTCCTTGGCCCGGGCCTTGTCCTCGTCGCGGCGTGCGCCGCCGAAGCAGGCGTCGAAGCGGTGCTCGGCGATGGCGTCGAGGAGCGTGACCGACTGGAGCCGGTTGCGCGAGCCGCCGGGGCCGGGGTCGGCCACCCGGCCGGTGTCGATGGACGCCTGCACCGACGCGACCACCAGCTCGGCGCCGAGCTCGGCGACGCGGCGGTCACGGAAGTCGATCGCCTCGTCGAAGTTGTGGCCGGTGTCGACGTGCATGACCGCGAACGGGAACGCCCCCGGCGCGAACGCCTTGGCGGCCAGGTGCAACAGGACGACCGAGTCCTTGCCCCCGGAGAACAGCACGACGGGCCGCTCGCGCTCGGCGGCGACCTCACGCATGACGAACATGGCGTGGGCCTCGAGCGCGTCGAGGTGCGCCAGGCGGGTGTCGCTGCGTCGTTCGTCGTCGATGAGGGTCATCGTTGCTCCTGGGATGGGCGAGGTCGGGCTCAGAGGTTGAGGCCGCACTCGGTCTTGGCCGAGCCGGCCCAACGTCCCGAGCGGGGGTCGTCGCCGGGGGCGACTCGTTGGGTGCAGGGTGCGCAGCCGATCGACGGGTACCCGTCGAACAGCAGTGGGTTGAGGATGACGTCGTGGTCGGCCACGTAGGCCTCGACGGTGGCGTCGTCCCACGTGGCGAGAGGTCGGATGCTGATGAGGCCGCGCGAGTCCCTGGTGACGATCGGTGCCTCGGCGCGCTCGGCGGAGTCGGCGCGGCGCAGGCCGCTCATCCACGCCGTGTAGCCGCGCAAGGCCGTGTCGAACGGGGCGACCTTGTTGCGGGCGCAGCACGCGTCGGTCGACTGCTTCCA
>CAZBTQ010000326.1:0-2721 GCA_964494405.1 uncultured Iamiaceae bacterium | reverse complement strand
CGACGGTTACTTCGGCGAGCTCAGCCGCACCCTCGTCGCCGGCGAACCGAGCGAGCCCGACACCAGCAGGGCCCGGGCGCTGTTCCGCCGACGCGACGAGCTGCTCGACCGATTGCTGGCGGCCTGTGTGCCGGGCGCCCAGGCGAGCGACCTGCTCGACGCGTACGCCGCGGCCGGTGTGGAGGCGCCGCCGATCCCGGTCGCCCGCGGGCTGGGCCACGGCTTCGACATGCCGCTCGTGAGCCCCGCGCTCCCCGAGACCGCCGCCGAGACCATCCTCCGACCGGGCATGGTGTTCGGCCTGTCGGCGTTCGTCTGGGAGGCCGGCGTCGGCGCGGCCTATGCCCAGCAGCCCGTCGTGCTCCGCGACGACGGTCCCGAGCCCCTCACCACCCACCCGCTCGACCCGTTCTGCACACCACCGATCCAGCCCGCCCCAGCCGAGGAGACCGCACCATGAAGGACATCGACGTCCCGCCGCCCGAGGAGATCGTGCGCTACGAGAAGGACCCGGCGACGAAGATCGCGACGATCACGTTCGACCGCCCGGACCAGCTCAACGTGCTGACGATCGGGGCGCGCCGCCGCTACGGCGACCTGATCTTCAAGGCGAGCATCGACGACGACGTGAAGGTGCTCGTCGTGCGCGCCGAGGGCAAGGACCTCGGCACCGGTGCCGACCTCGACGAGCTGATGGCCAAGCAGGCGGCCGGCACGTCGCTCCACGAGGAGTACGGCATCGACCCCGACGAGGACATCACGATGCCCAACGCCCGCTCGTACCGCGCCGGCGCCGGGCTCGTCCATTGGTACGCCAACCCCCGCGGGGGCTGCCGCAGCCTCCAGGAGTTCAAGAAGATCAGCATCCTCGAGGTCAAGGGCTACTGCTACGGCTGGCACTTCTACCAAGCGGCCGACGCCGACCTCGTCATCTCCTCCGACGACGCCCTGTTCGGCCACCCGGCGTTCCGCTACGTCGGCTACGCCCCGCGCATGTGGCAGTGGGCGACGATGATGGGCCTGCGCAAGTTCCAGGAGATGGTGTTCACCGGCCGGCCGTTCACCGCTGACGAGATGGCCGACTGCGGCTTCGTCAACAGCGTCGTGCCGCGTGACGAGCTCGAGGCGGAGACGGCCAAGTACGCGTCGGCGTGCTCCCGCACGCGGCCGACCGACACCGTGTTCATGCAGAAGGTGTTCTTCGAGATCATGAAGCAGCAGCAGGGCGAGTACATGGGCAGCCTGATGAGCGCCTGGATGGAGTCGATGGGCAGCCTCCTGCGCGAGGACGGCACCGGCAAGCGGGCGACGATCACCGACGAGACGATGGACGCCGGGCTCAACAACACGGTCAAGGACAACGACTCCAACTTCCCGCCCGAGTGGCGCCTCAGCCGCTCCGGCCGGCGGCGCACCGAGTGACCGGGCCGGTCACCCCGCTGGCGGGCCTCCGCGTCGTCGACCTGTCGACCGGCATCGCTGGCGCCTACTGCACGAAGCTGCTCGCCGACGCCGGCGCCGACGTGGTCAAGATCGAAGATCCCGACGGCGACCCGCTCCGCGGGTGGTCGGCCTCCGGCGCCACGATCGCGCCCGGCGACGACGGCGCCCTGTTCAACCACCTCGCCGCATCCAAGCGCAGCGTCGTCATCCAACCTGGCCCCCTCCGGGGTCAGACCCCGGAGGGGGCCAGGTTGGCGACGTTGCACGACTGGCTGCGCGCCTCGGATGCGGTCGTGTGGTCGCGCGGCTCCGCGCTCACCGCCCTGCCCGAGCTGGCACCGGCCGAGCTCCTCGCCGCGCACCCGCACCTGACCGTCGCGTCGATCACGCCGTTCGGGCTCGACGGGCCGTGGAGCGACAAGCCGGCCACCGAGTTCACGCTCCAGGCGTGGTCCGGCGCGATCGTGGGGATCGGGCGCGGCACGCCCGACCGTGCGCCCGTCCACGTCGGCGGACAGATCGGCGAGTGGCTCTCGGGCGTCTACGCCACCGTCGCGACGTTGGGCGCGCTGCGGCGACGCGGCAGCCACAGCGGTGGTGACGGTGGCGGAGAGGGCAGTGTCGGCGAGCTGATCGACGTGTCGATGCTCGAGGTGCTGGCGCTCTGCGGCACGTACTACCCCGTCACGTTCCATGACCAGCTCGGCTACCCGATGCGGCGCAAGCGCACCATCCCCACCCCCGGCGTCGCCGCGGCATCCGATGGCCTCGTCGGGCTGGGTACCGGCACGGGCCAGCAGTGGCTCGACTTCTGCGTCATGGTCGGCCACCCCGAGTGGATGGAGGACAAGTCGCTGTTCCTCGATCGCATCGCCCTCGCGCCGACGATCGACGGGTGGGTCGACCAGCACACCGTCGCGGAGGTGACCGAGCTCGCCTCGGCGTTCCGCATCCCGAACGCCCCGATCGTCGACGGTGCCAATGCGCCCGGCATCGATCACTTCGTCGAACGCGGGACCTTCACCACCAACCCGCGCGACGGTGCCCTCAATCCCGCGCCGCCCTACCGCCTGTCGTCGGGCGTGCTGGCCGATCGCCGCCCCGCGCCGGCGCTCGGCGAGCACACCGCGACACCGCCGCCCACCATCCGAACCCCACCTGCACAGCAATCGGCAGCACAGGCATCGGGGGGTCTGGCCCACCGTGGACTGCCGTTCGAGGGGTTGCGCGTGCTCGACATGACCGCGTTCTGGGCCGGTCCGCTCGTCGGTCACGTGC
>CAZBTQ010000325.1:0-2726 GCA_964494405.1 uncultured Iamiaceae bacterium | reverse complement strand
GAGCTGATCGACGTGATCGAGCGCGCCGCGTGGCGCGTCCCCGACGAGTCGATGCACCGCCTGCGACTGGCGATGGCCCCGTCGGGACTGCCCCGCCATCTCCCCAAGCGAGCGTTCCCCGAGGACCTCACCGACCGAGAGCGCGACGTGTTGCGACTGCTGCCGAGTCGGCTCACCTTCGGCGAGATCGCCAAGGAGCTGTACGTGTCGGTCAACACGGTGAAGTTCCACGTCCGCGTCATCTACCGCAAGCTCGGTGTGAACAGCCGGCAGGAGGCCGCCGCGATCGCCCGGTCGATGTCGACCTCGCGATGAGCGGATCGCATGGGCCACGCCTCGTCGAGCGCACGCCCGTGCTGGACTACCTGAGATGGGGTGGTGCCGTGCCACCCAGCGCACGTCGATGATGCAGCGTGCAGCACGGTGCGTCGTAGAGGGAGCAGGTACGAGATGACGATGGTGCAAGAGCCCGCATCCGACGCGGCGTGGCACGCGCTGTCGGTAGAAGAGGTCGTCTCGCGCGTCGGGGCCGACGCAGATCGAGGCCTCGACGCGGACGAGGTGCAGCGCCGGCTGGCCGAGTTCGGTCGCAACGAGATCGTCAGCGAACCGCCACCGACGCTGTGGGAGGTCGCCAAGGGTCAACTGGCGAACCCCATGAACATCATGCTGCTGATCGTCAGCGTCGCCAGCTTCACGATCGGCCAGGTGGCGACGGGCACGATCGTGCTGGCCCTGGTGTCGTTCAACGTGATCATGGGCACGAACCAGGAGCGCAAGGCGTTGGCCAGCGTCGAGGCGCTGGCGCAGCTCCAAGTGCCCACCGCAAGGGTCCGCCGCTCCGAGGTCATCGAACAGGTCGACTCCACCGGCCTGGTGCCGGGCGACGTGGTGCTGGTCGAGGCCGGCGACCTCGTCCCCGCCGATGCGCGCATCGTGACCTCGGCCTCGCTCGAGGTCCAAGAGGCCTCCCTCACCGGCGAGAGCGCACCGATCGCCAAGGACGCCACGACTCTCCCCAACACCGAGACCGCGCTCGGCGACCGGACCAACCTCGTGTTCCAGAACACCCAGGTGACCCGCGGGTCGGCCACGGTGGTGGTGGTCGCGACCGGCGCATCGACCCAGATGGGCCGCATCGCCGACATGGTGACGGCGACCAAGCGCACGAAGTCGCCCTTGCAGATCGAGCTCGACGGGCTGACGAAGCTGTTCGGCTTCTTGGCCTGGGGAGCCGTCGCGGTGATCGCCATCGTCGGCCTCGCTCGCGGCCAGGAGACCGAGACGCTCGTCCTGCTGTGCGTGTCGACGGCGATCTCGGCCATCCCGACCGGTCTGCCGACGTTCGTGCAGCTCATGTTGTCGTCGGGTGCGCAACGGCTCGCGGAGGCCAAGGCGGTCGTGAAGTCGCTCACCGACGTCGAGACCCTCGGCGGCACGACGGTCATCAACAGCGACAAGACCGGCACCTTGACCATGAACGCCATGACGGCGACGACCATGCTCACCGGGGGCCAGTGGTACAAGATCGAAGGAGGCGGCTACGCGAAGACCGGCGCCATCGTCGGCGCGGCCGGAGCACCGGTGCCCGACTTCGCTCGGTTGGGCCTCGGGCTGGCGCTGTGCAGCGATGCGACCGTCGCCGACGACGAGTCGGTGATCGGCGACCCGACCGAGGCGGCGCTCGTCGTCCTCGCGGCCAAAGCCGGCGTCGACGCGGAGGAGACCCGCCGGACCTTCCCCCGCCGGGCGATGGTGCCGTTCGACTCCGAGTACAAGTTCATGGCGACGTTCCACGACCGCCCCGACTGGGTCACCGGGGGCTCGCTGCACGAACCGCACTTCATCAGCGTGAAGGGTGCACCCGACATCGTGATCGATCGCTGCTCGACGGCGCTGTGGCACGGCGACCACGCCCCGATCGACGAGATCCGCGACGACCTGCTCGAGGCCAACCGCCAGCTCTCCGAGCGTGGGCTCCGAGTGCTTGCGTTCGCGATCCGCGACCTTCCGGCCGACGCGATGACGGCGGCACTCGACGATCCCATGGCCGAGGTGCACGACCTCACCCTGATCTCACTGGTCGGCATCATCGATCCGCTGCGCTCAGAAGCCGTCGAGGCCGTCCGCATCGCCCGTGTCGCTGGCATCGACGTCCGGATGATCACGGGGGACCACACCGTCACCGCCCGAGCCATCGCCGACGAGCTCGGACTCGGCCCTGGGGTGATCACCGGCACCGAGCTGTCGCACCTCACCGACGAGGAGGTGATCCGACAGCTCCCCGATCTCCACGTGTTCGGCCGCGTCGCCCCCGAGGACAAGGTCCGGCTGGCCCGCCTGATGCAGGAGTCGGGAGAGGTCGTCGCGATGACCGGCGACGCCGTCAACGACGCTGCCGCGCTGAAGCAGGCCGACGTCGGCGTCGCCATGGGCAGCGGCTCGGAGGTCACCAAGCAGGCCGGCAAGCTGATCCTCACCGACGACAACTTCGCCACGCTGGTGCACGCGGTCGACCTCGGGCGCGACATCTACCGGCGGATCTCGTCGTACGTGAAGCTCCAGCTGACGATCCTGTCGTCGGTCCTCCAGCTCATGCTCTACGCCACCATCCTCAACATCAACGGCGGCGTCGCCCTGTTCCCGATGCAGCTGCTCTTCGCCAAGTTCTTCGTCGTCGTCACGGTGGTCATCGGGTTCATCGCCGACGTCCCCGACCCCGGGGT
>CAZBTQ010000324.1:0-2757 GCA_964494405.1 uncultured Iamiaceae bacterium | reverse complement strand
GTCAGTCGCTGCCCACGCGCGACGGGTGGCCTGGGCCGGGCCCGGCGCTGACGTCGCGCACCGACAGCGGTGCGGCGCACTCGCTGCAGACCACCTCGGCGCGCATGTCGTGCTCGCAGGTTCGGTGGTGGAAGACGAGCGGCGTGCCCTCCGGCCCGGTCATCCAGCGCTCGGCCCACGCGGCCATCGCCGCGAGCACGGGGAAGATGTCGCGGCCCTTGTCGGTCAGTCGGTACTCGAACCGCTCGGGCCGGTCCTGGTAGGGGACCCGGTCGAAGACGCCGGCCTCGACGAGGGTTCCGAGGTGCGAGGTCAGCACGCCGCGCCCGATGCCGAGCCCGTCGTGGAACTCCTCGAAGCGCCGCGCGCCGAGGCAGGCCTGGCGGACGATGAGCAGGTTCCACCCGTCGCCGAGCAGGTCCGCGGCCCGGGCGATGGTGCACGGCCACTGCGAGGTGTCGGTCCGACTCATGGCGACGAGCGTAGTGGGTTCGTTCGTGGAACTCGTGTCGTGTACGGTCCGTTCCGTGACAGAACTCACCAGCGGGTCCGACCTGGGCGCCTCGTCGACGCGCACCGATGTCGCAGCGTCCAGTGCCACCCCGTCGATCGCTCCGAGCCCGTGGCCGACCTTCGCGGTGTGCGCGGTCACGTCCTTCGTGGCGACCCTCGACATGTCGATCGTCAACGTGGCGTTCCCCGAGATCGCCCGAAGCTTCCCCGGCGCGTCGCGGGGCACGATCTCGTGGATCGTGACGGCGTACTCGATCATGTTCGGCTCGCTCCTCGTGGCCTCGGGGCGTTGTGCCGACCAGGTGGGCCGCACGCGCATGCTCCAGATCGGCATCGCCTTGTTCGGGGCGGGCTCGGCGCTGTGCGCGGTCGCTCCGAGCCTCGGGCTCCTCGTCGTGGGGCGGGCGGTCCAGGGCATCGGCGGAGCGTTCATGATGCCCGCCTCGCTGGGTCTGCTGCTCGGGGCGTTCCCGGCGGAGCGGCGCAGCGAGGTCATCGCCTGGACCGGAGCCGCTGGTGCCCTCGGCGTCGCGTCAGGCCCGACGCTCGGCGCCGTGCTCGTCTCCACCTTCGGATGGCGGTCGGCGTTCTGGGTCAACGTGCCCGTCTGCATCGTGATCGCGGTGATCACATGGCGGGCGGTGCACGAACCACCGCGGGCCCGGCAGCCCCGGCCGGACCTGGCCGCCGCCGCGATCGTCATCGTCGCGGTGGCTGCGCTCGTCGGGGGGATCTCGCGGGCCGAGACCGCTGGCTGGTCCGATCCGGTGGTCCTGACGCTGCTCGCCGTCGCTGTAGGGCTCGGCGTCCTCGTCGTGCACCGTTCGCTGCACCACCCGGCCCCGCTCATCCCGCCCGCGCTCTTCCGCGATCGAACGTTCACCGCCGCGAACGTCGCGAGCTTCGTCGTGGGCGCCGCGTTCGCCGCGAACATCCTGAACAACGTGCTGTTCCTGCGCAGCATCTGGGGATACAGCGTGATCGTCGCCGGCCTGTTCTCCGTGCTCGCACCGGTCGTCGTCGCCTGCACCTCGTTCTTCGCCGGCCGAGCCATGTCTCGCGTGGGGTTCCGTCCGCTGATCATCGGCGCACAGCTCGCGTTCGCCGCGGTGGTGCTCGGTGAGGCGCTCTTGCTCGGCACCGATCCCACTCCGTGGACGCGGTGGCTCCCGCTCATGGTCATCCTCGGGATCGCCATCGGCTTCACGTTCCCGGTCCTGACCGCTGCTGCGGCGTCGACGCTGACGCAGGACAACTTCGCCCTCGGCGGGGCGGTGACCAACACGTTCCGCCAGGTCGGCTCAGCGGTGGGCGTCGCGCTGGTCGTGACCTTCCAGGCCACTGGCGAGGGCATCGACGGCTATCGGGCCGGCTGGTACTTCGTCTCGATCTGCGCGGTGCTGGCCGCCGCAGCGTCGCTCGCGCAACCACGACAGGAGACCGCATCGTGAACTGGGATCATGCCATGGCGCTCGAGCCGATCGGCGAGGGGAGGTTCCGGGGCCACGTCGACGACGAGTGGACCTCGCTGCAGGGCGTGCACGGGGGCGTCGTCGCTGCGCTCGCACTCACCGCCGCCCAGCGCGTCCTCGCCGACGCGGGTGTCGAACCGACGACGACGCTACGAGCCGCGACCCTCGGCTACGTGGCGGGAAACGTCGTCGGCGACATCGACGTCGACGTCGATGTGGTCAGGCGCGGTCGATCGCTGGTGACGACCCACGTACGGACCGTCCAGGCGGACCGTACGACGACGGTGGCCCGCTTCCACCACTCCCAGCCATGGGAGGGAGCCACCTACAGCGACGTGCCGCCTCCATCGCCACGGCCCGAGGGCACGACTCGACTGCACCGGGAGGGCGCTCGTGCCCACGTCAACAACGTCGAGACGCACCTGCACCCCGACACCCAGATGCTCGGTGGGTCCGAGCGGGCCGAGTGGATCGCGTGGAGCAGGCCGCTCGACGACGGCACGTTCGATGCGCCCTGGCTGCTGATGTTCGGCGACTACTTCCCGCCAGCGGTGTTCGCCCGCTCCACCATGCCGGTTCGGGCGGTCACCATCGAGTACTCGATGCAGGTGCACTCCGCTGCCGGCCGCTGGGACCTCGGCGACGGCTACCTCGGCGCGCGCATGCACGCCGTGCACTCCCACGACGGGTTTGCCGTCGAGGACGGGTGGATCCACCTCCCCGACGGAGGGCTCCTCGCGACCGTCCGCCAGACTCGCCTCGCAGGCTGACC
>CAZBTQ010000323.1:0-2775 GCA_964494405.1 uncultured Iamiaceae bacterium | reverse complement strand
GGGGTGGCGAAGTCCCACGCCGTGCCACCGGGGCCGTTCCAGCCGGCGAACGTGTGGCCCGCGCGTGTCGGGTCAGGGGGCTCGGGGACTGGGTCGCCGTGGTTGACGACCGCCGAGGCGACCGCGGTGCCGCCGGCGGAGTCGAACGTCGCGGTGTAGGTGATCTGGTCCCAGCCCGCTGTCAGGGTGAGCGCGCCGGTGACCGGGTCGGCGAAGTTCCAGAGGCCGCTCGGCCCGTTCCAACCGGTGAAGGTGAAGCCCTCACGGGTCGGTGCGCCGGGGTCGGTGGCGGTGGGCGAGGCGAACTGGGTGTCGGGCGTGGGAGCGCCGCCTGCGGCGTCGAAGGTGACGGTCCACCCGAAGGTGACGGTGATGCTGCCCGGCGCACTGGAGGTGACCGCGTTGTACGCGAGTCCGGCGGGTCCGGCGACGCTCGAGATCGGCGAGCCGATCGCACCCGTTATCGTGCCGTCCGCTCCATCGGTGGCTGCGCCTGGCTGTGCCGTCGCCGCGATCGAGAGCGAGCCCGCATCCTGGGCGAACGAGCCAGAGCCGATGCCGGCACCCACGGTGCCGCCGCCGGTGGCCGTGACCGTGCCGCCGCTGATGGTGACATCGGCACCGTTGGCAAAACCACCGCCACCGATGCCGGCGCCGGCGACGTTCCCGGTCGGAGCACCTCCGGTGGCGTCGATGGAGCCACCGTTGATCACGATGGTTCCGGCGCTCTGTAGCAGGTCACCGCCGATTCCGGCGGCGCCGATCCCGCCGATCGCGGTCAGGCTGCCCCCTCCGACGCTGTCCACGATGGTGAGCGAGGACCCGGTCGGCACGCCTATCGCCGCCTGCGCGGGGAGGGGCTCGGTGATGACGAGGTCGTGGCCGGCCAGGTCGATGACGCTGGATCCGGTCACGTCGATGGTCCCGAGCGCAGGTGCGGTGATGTCGGTCGTGAGCTCGGCATCGCGTCCGAGGAAGAGCGTCACCTGCAGCGCGAACCAGTTGTTGACCGGTTCGGCGGACGCGGGTGCAGCAGGGACGACGGTGAACAGCGCGGCCAGCACGACAGCCACGAAGAACGAGCGGAGGAGCCTCATGGCGTCACCGTCGGATGTGGTGCCTTCCCGATGAGGGCGCGACCACGAATTGGGCCGTTGGGCTCAGACGGTGACGCCGAGCTCGTTCCAGTGGCGCAGCACCCCGGCGACCGAGTCGAGGTGGGCGCGCATCGCGGCCTCGGCAGCGTCGGCGTCGCCGGCGACGACCGCGTCGACGACGGCACGGTGCTGTTCGAGCGACTCCTCGGCCCGGCCTGTCACCACCGCGAGGCGGAACTGGTGGTGCACGGCGCGGTTGCGCAGGTTGTCGACGAGCACCATCGCGACCTGGTGTCGGGAGATCTCGCGCAGCCGTCGGTGCAGTGCGGCGTTGAGGTCGGAGTATCGGGCGAGCTCACCGCCGGCGACCGCGTCGTCCATCTCTGCGACGATGCCGGTGAGCTCGGCGCGCTCGTCGTCGGTAGCGCGCTCGGCCGCGCGCCGGGCGACCAGGCCTTCGAGCACCCCACGAGCCTCGGTGATCTCGATCGCTTCGTCGATGCTGACCCGCCGCACCGTCGCGCCACGGTTGGTCTCACGCTCGACCAACCCCTCGCCCTGCAGCTCCACGAGTGCCGCCCGCACGGCGGCGCGGCCGACGTCGTAGCGTTCGGCCAACACCAGCTCGACGAGGCGCTCGCCGGGAGGCAGCACCCCGCTCAGGATGTCGGCCCGCAGGTGGTCGGCGACCGTCGACGAGGGAGTCGGTGTCTCGCCCATCGCGGGAGTCTGTCAGATCCGCCCGCCAGGATGACAGACAAGATTGTCAACACTACTGTGCACAATGGTTCGACGAGCCGCCGAGGAGGACCTGTCGATGAGGTTGGTGCTGGCCGGAGAGGGCGCGATCGCCCGCAAGCACGCGGCAGCGCTCGGTCGCATCGACGACGTGGAGGTCGTGAGCGTCGCGGGAGGCAACGCCGCCGACACCGAGGCGTTCGCCGCCGAGATCGGGGCTCCCCACCACACCCTGGACCTGGCCGAGGCCCTCGCGCAGCCCGGCGTCGACGCGGCCATCCTCACCACGCCGACCCAGATGCACGCCGCCCAGGCCATCCAGGTGATGGAGGCCGGCAAGCACGTGCTCGTCGAGATCCCGATGGCCGACACGCTGGCCGACAGCGAGGCCGTGGTCACCGCGCAGGAGCGCACCGGGCTCACCGCCATGGTCTGCCACACCCGCCGCTTCAACCCCAGCCACCAGTGGATCCACCGGCGGATCCAGCGGGGCGAGCTGCGGCTCCAGCACCTCGTCGTCGAGACATTCTTCTTCCGGCGCGAGAACACGAACGCGCTCGGCAAGCCACGCACCTGGACCGACCACCTGCTGTGGCACCACGCCTGCCACACCGTCGACCTGTTCGGCTACCAGACAGGCGAGGCGCCCTTGAAGGCCTGGGCGCAGGAGGGGCCGATCCACCCCGACCTCGGCATCGCCTTGGACATGACGGTCGGGCTCCAGTCGCCGGGTGGCGCGCTGTGCACCCTGGCGTTGTCGTTCAACAACGACGGGCCGCTCGGCACCTTCTTCCGCTACATCTGCGACAACGGCACCTACATCGCCCGCTACGACGACCTGGTCGACGGTTACGAGAACCCGATCGACCTGTCTGGCGTCGCGGTCAGCGCCGACGGTGCTCCCATCACCGACGGCATCGAACTGCAGGACCGCGAGTTC
>CAZBTQ010000322.1:0-2782 GCA_964494405.1 uncultured Iamiaceae bacterium | reverse complement strand
ACGGGCGAGATCGGGCGCGGCTCGCGTGCCAGAGGCGGTCAACCGCGCCCAACCCAGGAGGTGGATGCGGGCCCGCGGGAGCGAAGTGACCGGCGCTCGGCGAGACTGGCAGGGTCGACGAGAGGAGCAACGGTGCCCACGAGCGATCCCAACCGGTGGCCGGCCATCCCGATCGCCGACTGGGCCGACTCCCGGGACACCCTGCAGCTCTACACCCAGGTCGTCGGAAAGGTCCGGCTCGCCAACGAGCCGCTGACCAACCACTGGTGGAACGTGCCCCTGTACCTGACGGCGAGCGGGTTGACGACGTCGCTGATGCCCCACCCCACCGGCCCCGCGTTCCAGATCGACTTCGACCTCGTCGCCCACCGCCTCGACGTGGTCACCGTCGACGGCGACTCGCGCTCCCTCGACCTCGAACCGCGCCCGGTCGCCGACTTCTACGCCGCGACGATGAACATGCTCGACGAGCTGGGCGTCGCCACCGAGATCTGGCCGATTCCCGTCGAGATCCCCGGCGCGATCCCCTTCACCGACGACCGGGTGCACTCCAGCTACGACCCCGAGGCGGTCCACCGGTTCTGGCTGGCGCTCGTCGCGATGGAGCGCGTCTTCACCCGGTTCCGGTCCGACTTCGTCGGCAAGTCGAGCCCGGTGCACCTGTTCTGGGGCGCGCTCGACCTGGCGGTGACCCGCTTCTCGGGACGGACGGCACCCCTGCATCCGGGCGGCGCACCCAACTGCGGACCGCACGTCATGTGGGAGGCGTACTCCCACGAGGTGAGCAGCGCCGGCTACTGGCCCGGGGCGCCTGGCGAGGAGGGCGTCTTCTACTCGTACGCGTATCCGGAGCCATCCGGCTTCCGCGACTCAGAGGTGGGGCCTGACGGCGCCCACTGGGACGACGGGCTCGGCGAGTTCGTCCTGCCCTACGAGCTGGTCCGCACCGCTGATGACCCCGACGCCGTGCTGACCGAGTTCCTCCAACGCACCTACGAGGCGGCCGCCACCACCGCACGCTGGGACCGCGCCGCGCTCGAACGACCACTAGAAGGTCCCGACCATGGCTGACACCTGCACCCACCTCGACACGGTGGCCGACGTCGAGCCGTCGAGCGACGGTTGCGAGGACTGCCTCCGCATCGGGGGTCGGTGGGTGCACCTGCGCATCTGCATGCGGTGCGGTCACGTCGGCTGCTGCGACAACTCGCCGAACCGTCACGCCACCGCGCACTGGGACGCCAACGACGACCACCCCCTCATCCGCTCGTTCGAGCCGGGCGAGGACTGGTGGTGGTGCTACCCCGAGGAGCTGTTCTTCGAAGTCGACGGTGCACCGCCGTCGCCGTCACACCCCTGACCGATCCACCTGAGCCGCACACCACATGACCGGAGGCTGATCGCCATGACGTTCCTGTTGCCGCCCGAGCCGATCACCAGCGTCGACGCCTACGTCGCCGCCGGCGGCGGACGAGGCATCGAGGCCGCACGGACGATGGGCCCGGCGGCGACGATCGAGGAGATCACCGCCTCGGGGCTTCGAGGTCGGGGCGGGGGCGGGTTCCCCACGGGACGCAAGTGGTCGAGCATCGCCGCCCAGCGCGGCACCCGCCGCTACCTCGTCTGCAACGGTGCCGAGGGCGAACCCGGCACGTTCAAGGATCGGGCGCTGCTGCGGGCCAACCCCTACCAGGTGGTCGAAGGCATGCTCATCGCCGCGTACGCCGTCGGCGCCGTCGAGTCGTTCATCTGCCTGAAGGCCACCTTCGAGCCCGAGATCGCGGCCGTCACCAGAGCCATCCAAGAGCTCCAGTCGTCGGGCATGTGCGACGACTGCACCATCACCGTCGTCGCGGGCCCCGAGGAGTACCTCTTCGGCGAGGAGAAGGCGATGCTCGAGGTGATCGAGGGCAAGCCGCCATTGCCCCGGTGGTTCCCGCCCTACGAGCACGGGCTGTTCGCCGCGTCGCCCCAAGGCGGGTGGGAGGCCGGACCCCACGGCGACCAGGACCGCACCGACGAACCGAACCCGACCCTGGTCAACAACGTCGAGACGCTGGCAAACGTCCCGCACATCCTCGCCCGCGGGCCCGAGTGGTTCCGCACGATGGGGACCGACGAGTCGCCCGGCACGATCGTCGTCACCGTCGTCGGCGACGTCGTCGCACCCGACGTGGGCGAGGTCGAGCTGGGTACGCCGCTGCGGTCGGTGATCGACGCCGTCGGCAGCGGGCTCCGCGACGGTCGCACCACCAAGGCCGTGTTCTCCGGGGTCGCCAACCCGGTCATCACCGCCGACCATCTCGACGCACCGTTGAGCTACGAGGGCCTGGCCGCCATCGGCAGCGGCATGGGCGCCGCCGGGTTCATCGTCTACGACGACACGGCGTGCATGGTGGGCGCGGCCTACCGGTTCTCGAGGTTCCTCTCGGTCGAGTCGTGCGGCCAATGCCCGCCCTGCAAGCTCGGATCCGGCGCGATCACCGAGGCGCTCGAGCGCATCGAGCTGGGCGCCGGCGAGGAGGCCGACATCGGCACGATCCAGCGCTGGCTCCTGCGGGTCACCGACGGGAACCGGTGCTACTTGCCCGTGCAGGAGCAACTGGTGGTGGGGAGCGTGCTGACCGCGTTCGCCGACGAGGTCGTCGACCACATCGAGAACCACCGGTGCCCGAGGCCCGATCAACGGCCGATGCCCAAGCTGGTCGACCTGGCCGACGGTCGAGCCACCTACGACGAGTCGTTCTGGCGCAAGCGCTCCGACTGGTCCTACGAGCCCGAG
>CAZBTQ010000321.1:0-2794 GCA_964494405.1 uncultured Iamiaceae bacterium | reverse complement strand
CTGCCACGGATCCTGCTGGGTGGCCTTCAGCGAGAGGCTGATGCGCTCGCGGTCGAGGTCGACCTCGAGCACCTGCACGGTGATCTCATCGCCGACCGCGACCACCGAACCGGGGTGGTCGACGTGCTTCCACGACAGCTCGGACACGTGGACGAGCCCGTCCATGCCGCCCAGGTCGACGAACGCACCGAAGTTGACGACCGACGACACGACGCCCTGGCGCACCTCGCCCGGCTTGAGGTTGGCGAGGAAGTCCTCGCGCTGCTCCTTCTGGGTCTCTTCCAGCCATGCCCGGCGCGACAGGACCACGTTGTTGCGGTTCTTGTCGAGCTCGATGATCTTGGCGTCGAGGGTGCGGCCGACGTAGGGCTGGAGGTCGCGGACCCGGCGCAGCTCGACGAGCGACGCGGGCAGGAAGCCACGCAGGCCGATGTCGAGGATGAGCCCACCCTTGACGACCTCGATGACCGGACCGGAGACGACGCCCTCGGCCTCCTTGATGCCTTCGATCGTGCCCCACGCCCGCTCGTACTGGGCCCGCTTCTTCGACAGGAGCAGACGGCCTTCCTTGTCCTCCTTCTGGAGGACGAGGGCCTCGATGCGCTCCCCGAGCGAGACGATCTCGGATGGGTCGACGTCGTTGCGGATCGACAGCTCGCGGCTGGGGATCACGCCCTCGGACTTGTAGCCGATGTCGAGCAGCACCTCGTCGCGGTCGACCTTGACGACGGTGCCCTCGACGATCTGGCCGTCTTCGACGTCGACCATGCTGGCCGAGTACGCCTCGTCCATCGACATGGAGCCGAGGTCGTTCTCGACCACCGGGCGGGGGGTGTACACACCCGCTTCGTCGAAGGTCCCCATGTTGGGGGGGTCGGAGGGAGAGGGGCTCGTGGGCACCTCGTCGGTCGTGGGGTCCACGACGTCGGTGCTGGCCTGGTCGGACACGTGATCGCCTTCTAGGGGGATGGGAGTCGGTCAGCCGCCGGAAGCCGGCGACCGGACGAGCGGGTGCCCTCCGGGGTCGAAGGGCGCGGAGACCCGCACGCACAGGGGAACGATGGTACCACCGGACCGTGGGCGGGTCACCAGGCGCATCGTGTCACCAGGAGCGCCGGGCGACCACCAGCCACTCCGGGTGGTCGATGTCGGGAGGTGCCAGGCGGTAGTCCCCCGGCGTCACCGACACCAGCTGCTCGAGCTCCAGACCGTCGACCGCGTGGACCATCAGCCGCAGCTCGCGGGGCGTGAAGCACGACGTCCACAGGTCGACCTCGGCGTCGACGCCGTCCTCGGACCGCACGACGGTGCGCTCGTGGTTCACACCCGCCGCGGCGTCGAAGGTGTCGCCGTCGTCGAGGTAGCGCACCTGGAAGTACGCCGAGAAGGCCGACAGCGCGATGCGACCGCCTGGCCGCACCGCCCGCGCCATGCCGGCCAGGACGTCGAGGTCGGGGTCGAGTGCAGACGAGCCCGACGCCGCGGGCCCCGCGATCAGCCCGAACGCGCCCTGGCACAGCGAGATCGCCGCATCGAACTCGCCATCGAAGGGCATGTGGCGCGCGTCGAGCCGCTCGAAGCGCACACCGGGGGGCGCGGACGCAGCAGCGATGTCGACGAAGCGCTGCGAGATGTCGACGCCGACGACCTCGATGCCCCGCTCCCCCAGCGCGTTGGCATGTCGGCCGGGGCCGCACCCCACGTCGAGCACCCGCTGGCCCGGTTGCAGGTCGAGCACCTCGACCAGGGCCGCGACCTCTCGCTCGGTGCCCTTGGTGAACGAGTAGCGCAGGTAGGCAGACCCCATGTGGTCGGCGAGCCCTTCGAACCAGTGGTGCGCCTCGTCGTTGCTGGAGTCGGGCGGGCCGGGCTCGCCGGTCACGTCAGAAGGTCGAGGTCGGGCATTCCCAACCCGGCGGGATGAAGCGCCACTCGCGGTAGGCGTTGTTGCCCCCGCACGCGGAACCCTCGGTCGCCAGCGCGTAGGCGAGCGTCCCGATCAGGAGCACCACAAGGATGAACGCGATGTAGACGAACGGTCCGCTCTTGCTCGTCGTCGACTTCCGCTTCTTCGACACTCCGCGCAGGGTAACCCGGCACAGGCTCGCCGACGGTCATCCCTTGGCGTCGGCCCAGCTCGCCCCGAACGACAGGTTGACCTCGAGCGGCACCCGTAGGTCGAACGCATCGGCCATCGTGGCGACCGTGAGCGCCTGCATCGCGTCGTGGTCGTCGGGCTCGACCTCGAGGATCACCTCGTCGTGGACCTGGAGCACGAGGCGGCTGCCGGTGCCGTGCTCCTCGAGCGCACGGTCGAGGCGGACCAGCGCGACCTTGAAGATGTCGGCGGCCAGGCCCTGGATGCCCGCGTTCATCGCCTGGCGCTCACCCGCCTGGCGGATCCGGAAGTTGCTCGACGACAGCTCGGGGATCTGGCGACGCCGACCGAACAGCGTCTCGGTGTAGCCCCGCTGGCGGGCCTCGTCGACGGTGCGGTCCATGTAGGCGCGCACCGCGGGGAACGCCTCGAAGTAGGCGTCGAGGATGACCGCGGCCTCCTCGGTGGGGATGCTGAGCCGCTGGCCCAGCCCGTAGGCCTCCATCCCATAGGCGAGGCCGTAGGAGACCATCTTCGCCTTGGAGCGCTGCTCGATCGTGACCTGGTCGGGCTCGACTCCGAACACCCGCGCCGCGGTGGCGTTGTGGATGTCCTGGCCCGACTCGAAGGCGCCGATCAGGCCCGGGTCCTCGGCCAGGTGGGCGATGCAGCGCAGCTCGATCTGGTTGTAGTCGG
>CAZBTQ010000320.1:0-2794 GCA_964494405.1 uncultured Iamiaceae bacterium | reverse complement strand
GTTCGGCTCACGCGTCGAGCTCGAAGCCGCCGGAGCGATCGCCGTCGCCGACACCGCGTCCGACCTGGCCGCGATCCTCGGCGCTCCCGGGTTGGTCAGGAGCTAGCCCGCGTCGAGCCAGACGTGGGACCAGTGGGTCCGCGCATGGGCGACCCCGGATCCCGCGATGTCGTCGCCGCCCACACCCGGGATCGTCCACCCGGCGACGTTGCGCAGGGCGGAACGGGTGTAGATCGAGCCGACCACCGCACCGTGCCAGATCACTGGCACCTCGTCGGCCACCTCGAGCATGACCGCCTCGTTGGCGGCGTAGCGCTCGTCGAAGTCGGTCGAGGTGCGCAGCACCTCGAGGTTCCGGGCGATCGCGTCGCTCGTGTGGTTGCTGGCGTTCATGGGCTGGGTGGTGGGATCTCCGAACAGGCCGCGGATCAGCGTGTACGGGTCACCTTCGCCAGGTGTGCCGAAGAGGCTGGCCTGGAACGTGCCTCGGAACGGGGGCTGCTGGTCAGCGCTCCCGATGACGTTGCCGATGAGCGTCGCCTGCTGGGTGCTGTCGATCTGGGTCTCGACGCCGATCGCGCCCCACGCTGCCTGGTAGTACTGCGCCCCCTGGAGGATCGTCGGGTCCGCCCCGCTCTGGTAGCTGACCGCGACCGACTCGCCCGGGCGCTTGCCGTCACTGCGGGAGGGGTCGTCCACGTACTCGTCGATCAGCGCGGTGGCCGCCGCGACGTCGGGGTCGCTCCACGCGTCGCGGACCACCGGCGAGAACCACTCGGAGTCATCGCCCCACAGCTGGCTCAGCGGCGGCGAGATGCCCTCACCGCCCAGCACGGCGATCAACTGCTCCTGATCGACGGCCATCTGGAGGGCGCGACGGACCCGCACGTCATCAAGCGGCGGCTCGAGGGTGTTCAACGCCGTGTACCCGCCGCCGTTGCCGATCCACTCGTAGGTGTCGACGCCGTCGGCGTCGCGCGCACGCGCCACGGTGTCGGCCTGGAACGTGTGACCAGCGTCGATCGTGCCGCTCTCCACCGAGAGCCAGCGTGCGGCGTTGTCGGGGATCGGTCGGAAGGTGATCCGGTCGAGGTAGGGGAGCGGAGTGCCGTCGGCGTCGGTGCGCCAGTAGTCGGGGTTTCGTTCGACGACGAGCTCGGAGTCGCGCGTCCAGCTCACCATCTGGAACGGTCCCGTCCCTGCGATCTGCTCACCGCAGGCGTCGCCCGCAGCGCGGCACGCGTCGATTGAGAACGGCCACCCGACGGGCCCGGTGAGCAGGTCGGCGAACGCGGCGTTCGGCTCGGACAGCACGTAGGTGAAGGTGAGGTCGTCATCGACGCGCAGCTCGCTCACCTGTGCGACGTCGCCGGAGATGGTCGAGGTGTCGGGCGCGAGGTACTCGTAGAAGATCTCACGCATCACTTCGGCGTCGAGCGCGGTTCCGTCGTGGAAGTTGATGCCGTCGCGCAACCGCACGGTCCACTCCCTCGCATCGGCATCGGGCACGATCGACTCGGCGACGAAGGGATGGATCTGCCCGTCGGCGCCCCGCGCTGCGATCGGGTCGAAGATCGCCATCGCGACGTGGAAGCCGGGTGCGGCGACGGTGGCCGCGCCAGGGAGGTAGCTCGGGGTCTCGCCCGACAGGCCGACCACGATCTCGCCGCCGATGGCCGGGCTGGCGTCGTCGTCGCT
Source organism: uncultured Iamiaceae bacterium (assembly GCA_964494405.1). Taxonomy (GTDB): domain Bacteria; phylum Actinomycetota; class Acidimicrobiia; order Acidimicrobiales; family SKKL01; genus Actinomarinicola. The sequence continues at coordinate 1,096 of CAZBTQ010000320.1, read as the reverse complement.
GGTCGGTGCGGCGGTCTCGGCCGAGGTGTCGCCGGGTTCGGCCGCGTCCGGGTCCGCGTCGTCGGCGCCGCACGCGGCGACGAGCAGGATCGTGGTCACGAGCGCGGCCAGCGCGCGAAGGGGTCGGGTCGTTGGCATGGTCTCCACTGGTCCCCGGGAGCGAGTCAAAGCTGATCGGTTGATCAGACAGCGATTTGATCACATGCTCAGTGTTCGGTCAACGTCGTCTCGGACGGCTGGCTGAGGCTCCAGGGACCCAAGGAGGACGGCGATGGCTGGCAGGGCGAAGGGCACGACCGATCGCGCAACCCGCCCCTCGGCCGACCCAACGCGGGATCGCATCCTGGCGGCCGCGGTCGAGCTGTTCTCCGAGCGGTCGTTCGACGGAGCGACCACGCGCCAGATCGCCGAGCGGGCCGGAGTGACCCAGCCGCTGCTGAACTACCACCACCGGTCGAAGGACGAGTTGTGGCGGGCTGCGGTCGACTTCCTGTTCGACCTGCTCCGGCGCTCCACCGACGAGGGAGCAGACGCGCTCGATGGGCTCGATGAGCTCACGAGCGCCAAGGCCCGCGTGCGGGAGTTCGTGCGGTTCTCGGCCCGCCACCCGCAGCTGCACCGCATCATCACCCAGGAGTCCACGTCGAACAGCGAGCGCATGGAGTACCTCGTCGAGCAGCACGTGCGGCCGCTCTACGAGAGCACCATCGCGCTCTTCGAGCGCTTGGCGAGCGAGGGAGCGGTGCCGGCGATCCCGCCGCCGCACCTGTACTACATCCTGACCGGCGCGGGTCCGACGATGTTCGTCCTGGGTCCCCAGTGCGAGCGGCTCACGGGACTCGATCCGTCGTCGGACGCGGTGATCGAGGCCCACGTCGACGCCGTCTGCACGTTGCTGTTCGGCCCATGACCGGCCTCCGCCCGCTGGTGATGGGCGTCCTGAACGTCACGCCGGACTCGTTCAGCGACGGCGGCCAGTACCTCGACCACGAGGCCGCGGTCGCCCACGGCCTGGAGATGGTCGCCGAGGGGGCCGACCTGGTCGACGTCGGTGGCGAGTCGACCCGCCCTGGTGCCGATGCGGTCGACGCAGCCA
>CAZBTQ010000319.1:0-2807 GCA_964494405.1 uncultured Iamiaceae bacterium | reverse complement strand
AGGGCGACGGTTGCGGGGGTGAGGGGGGCGGGGAGGTCGGTGTGGCCCATCAGGTACGCGTCGACCGACGCCGCGACCGAGCGGCCCTCGGCGATGGCCCACACGATGAGGCTCTGGCCCCGGCCCATGTCGCCGGCGACGAACACGCCGTCGACGCTCGACATCCAGTCGTCGTCGCGGGCGACGTTGCCTCGCTGGTCGAACTCGACGCCGAGGCCCTCGAGCAGCCCCTCGCGCTGTGCGCCGGTGAAGCCCATGGCGAGGAACGCGAGCTGCGCCTCCAGCTCGGACTCGCTGCCGGGCACCGGCACGAAGCTGGGACGGCCGTCGTCGCCGAACACCATCTCGACCTCGTGGGTCTTGAGCGCCCGCAGGTTGCCGTCGTCGTCGCCGAGGAACTCGACCGTCTCGATCGAGTAGAGGCGCTCGACGCCCTCCTCGTGGGCCGACGCCACCCGGAAGATCATCGGGTAGGTGGGCCACGGGTTCGCGGCCGGTCGCTCGTCCGGTGGGCGCGGCATGATCTCGAGTTGGTGCACGACGGTGGCGCCCTGGCGGTTGGCGGTGCCGAGGCAGTCGGCCCCGGTGTCGCCGCCGCCGATGATGACGACCGCCTTGCCGGTGGCGTCGATGGGCGACACGTCGAGGTCGCCCTGCTGCACGCGGTTCGCGTAGGGCAGGTACTCCATCGCCTGGTGGACGCCGTTCAGCTCGCGCCCGGGGATCGGCAGGTCACGCCGGACGGTGGCCCCGCCCGACAGCACGATGGCGTCGAACTCGGCGCGGAGCTCGTCGGCGGTGACGTCGACGCCGACGTTCACGCCGCAGCGGAACTCGGTGCCCTCCTGGCGCATCTGGTCGATGCGGCGGTCGAGGACCCGCTTCTCCATCTTGAACTCGGGGATGCCGTAGCGCAGCAGGCCGCCGACGCGGTCGTCGCGCTCGAACACCACGACGTCGTGGCCGGCGCGGGTGAGCTGCTGGGCCGTCGCAAGCCCGGCAGGGCCCGACCCGACGACCGCCACCTTCTTGCCCGACCGGACCGAGGCGTGCACCGGCACGACCCAGCCCTCGCTGAAGGCGCGGTCGATGATCTCGACCTCGATCTGCTTGATGGTGACCGCCGGCTGGTTGATGCCGAGCACGCACGCCGACTCGCACGGTGCGGGGCAGAGCCGCCCCGTGAACTCGGGGAAGTTGTTGGTGGCGTGCAGCGCCTCGATGGCGCCGCGCCAGCGGTCCCGGTAGACGAGGTCGTTCCAGTCGGGGATCAGGTTGCCGAGCGGGCAGCCGTTGTTGCAGAACGGGATGCCGCAGTCCATGCAGCGACTCGCCTGGGTGCGGACCTCGTGGATGGGGAACGGCTCGTAGACCTCGCGCCAGTCGCGCAGGCGCACCGGCACCGAGCGACGCTCGGGCAGCTCGCGGGTGTGGCGCAGGAAGCCTCGGGGGTCGGCCATGGCGTTCTCGATCCTCCTAGGCGTTGGCCGCGGCCATCACGGCCTCGACGGGGTCGGTGCCGGAGGCCTCGGCCTCGGCCTGGGCCTCGAGGACCCGCTTGTAGTCGCGCGGCATCACCTTCACGAACCGGGCCGACTCCAGATCCCACTCGTCGAGGATGCGCTCGGCGACCGCAGAGCCGGTCTCGGCGAGGTGCAGCCCGACCCGGTCGCGCAACCACGCGACATCGGCGTCGTCGAGCTGCTCGAGCCCGACGAGCTCGTCGTTGAGCCGGTCGGCGAAGGTGCCGTCGTGGTCGTGGACGAAGGCGATGCCGCCCGACATGCCGGCGCCGAAGTTGCGTCCGGTTCCGCCGAGCACAACGACGCGGCCGCCGGTCATGTACTCGCAACCGTGGTCGCCGACGCCCTCGACGACGGCGACAGCGCCGGAGTTGCGGACGGCGAAGCGCTCGCCCACCACGCCTCGCAGGAACATCTCGCCGCTCGTCGCGCCGTACAGGATCACGTTGCCAGCGATGATGTTGTGCTCAGCGACGAAGGGGCTCGCCTCGGGCGGCCGGACGACGATCCGGCCTCCAGACAGGCCCTTGCCCACATAGTCGTTGGCGTCGCCGGTGAGTCGCAGCGTGATGCCCTTGGGCACGAACGCTCCGAAGCTCTGGCCGGCGGAGCCGGTGAGCTCGACGCGGATCGTGTCGTCGGGCATGCCCGCCCCGCCGTGGCGCTTGGTGAGCTCGTGTCCGAGCATCGTGCCGACGGTGCGGTTGACGTTGCGGACCGGGGCGTGGATGCGCACCGGGGTGCCCGACTCGATCGCCGGCAGGGCCTCGGCGATCAGCCGGTTGTCGAGCGCGGCGTCGAGACCGTGGTCCTGGGTGGTCGTGCAGTGCAGGTCAGAGCCGAACGGGGTCTCGGGCATGTGGAAGATCGGCGACAGGTCGAGACCGGACGCCTTCCAGTGATCGATGGCCGAGCGGGTGTCGAGGGCGTCGACGCGCCCGATCGCCTCGTCGAGGCTGCGGAAGCCGAGCTCGGCGAGCAGCTCGCGCACCTCTTCGGCGATGTACTCGAAGAAGTTCACGACGAACTCGGCCTTGCCGCTGTAGCGGGACCGCAGCTCGGGATTCTGGGTGGCGATGCCCACCGGGCAGGTGTCGAGGTGGCAGACGCGCATCATCACGCAGCCCGACACGACGAGCGGTGCGGTGGCGAAGCCGAACTCCTCGGCACCGAGCAGCGCGGCGATCACGACGTCGCGGCCGGTCTTCAGCTGCCCGTCGCACTGCACGACGATGCGGTCGCGCAGGCCGTTGAGCAGCAGCGTCTGCTGGGTCTCGGCCAGGC
>CAZBTQ010000318.1:0-2808 GCA_964494405.1 uncultured Iamiaceae bacterium | reverse complement strand
ACGACGAGACGCACTGGGTGGGGCACGATCGGGCGAAGACGATCGATCACGACGAACTCACGCACGTCAAACACAACCGCACGGAGACGGTCGACAACGACGAGAGCATCACGATTGGCGGCAATCGTACCGAGAGCGTCGCCAAGGACGAGACCATCGCGGTTCAGAAGAATCGCTCCGAGAGCGTCGCCGACAACGAGAGCATCAGTATCGGCAAGGACCGTTCGGTCTCGGTCGGACAGAACCAGACGCTCACGGTGGCCAAGGCGGAGTCGACGTCCGTCGGCGCCACCCGTTCGCTCGACGTCAGCAAGGACGAGACGATCAACATCGGCAAGAACCAGTCGCTGACCGTCGGGGAGACACGCACGGCCTCGGTGGGCAAGGACGATTCGCTGACTGTCGCCAAGAAGCTGAACATCGACGCCGGCGATCAGATCACCATTCAGACCGGGTCAGCCAGCATCACGATGAAGAAGGACGGCACGATCACCATCAAGGGTAAGGACATCACGATCGAAGGCAGTGGAAAGGTCAACGTCAAGGCGTCGAGTGACGTGGTGATCAAGGGCAGCAAGATCTCCCAGAATTGAGCGCCGGACGTGAGCCCAGTAGTGTGCGCAGGGACGTTCAACAGGCAGCGATGATGGCGGCACGCTCATGGAGATAGGGGAGCCCATCAACCCGGCTGTGGTGGCCGGGTCCGACGAGACGAAGTACCTCCGCGCGGAGATCGTCAAGATCGTCTTCGAGACGACTGTCAAGGTGGCGGTGGCCAGGGCCACCGTGAAGGAGCCGCACTGGGAGACCGGCCAGGCCGTCGAGGAGTCTACCTGGACGCTTGGCACACGGCACGTGTCTGGCCTCTATTCGACGCGTCCAGCCGTGTACCTGCGGAAGAGCGCGGGCGGGTCGCGCGTGGCGACCGTTACGGTCAAGGTCACGGCGTCCAACGTATCCGGCACCGGTAAGCTGATTGGCACCCTCTCGTGGCTGCGTTTCGAAGGTGACTGCCCGCTCGGTGCTGGCGAGCACATCGTCGTCGCCGAGGTGAAGGAGGTGCCGGACGCGTTCAACTGCGTTGGCGGCAACCTGGCGTGGACGCTGGAGGGCACCGAGTTGTCGGCCGCGCTCAACGGCACGCGTGTCGAGATCTTCTTCATCTACGGTACGCCTCACAAGGCATTCAAAGACGGCGTCTGGATCGAGGCGCTGCGCTTCCTTGCGTCGCGTCCCCTGCTGCGCGGCACGAGTGCCCTCGCCGACGCGATTGCCAAGGTCGTTCGCTACTGTCACGGCCATCATGGCCTGAAGTACGACAGCGCCGGCGGCGGCGGTTCGCAGTACGGCGTCGGGCAGGGTGGCGGGACGTTCAGGCTGTCCGGTTACATGGAGCGCGACGAAGCGTTCGCCAATTGCTACGATCAGGCCGGTGCCGTGGAGTCACTGTGCGGCGCCGCCGGCATCATCGTGGAGTGGATCTTTCTCGACCCGTTCGGGTTCATCAAGCCGGCCAATCTGCTCGGCTACGGTCTGTGCAACAACCCCTTCTTCCTCGGGTCGACGCCGCCGACAAGGAAAGTGATGGGCATCAACGACGTCGACCGTACGCCCTTCGGCAATCATGCCTTCAGCCGTTGGAGCGGCAAGATTCTGGACGCCTGTGCTGGACCCCATGTCGGGAGCGAGTCGCCGAGCGAGTACGTGGACAGCGCCATCGACGATCAGACGAAGCTCTACCGCCTGTATGGCCAGGGCTTCAGGGCGGGCACGGCCGCGGATATGGTGGTCCGCGGAGGCGTCACGGCGGTGTCGTAGCATGACGCGAGTCCTGCTCGCCGCGGCGTGTTTGGTTGTCGTCACGGGCTGCACCGCGCGACATTCGGAGGCTGTGGGCATGGAATCAGGCGCACCAGGGCAGGACGACGACATCAAGCGGTTCATCGACTTCGAGCGCCTGCTCGCAGCCATCGATGTGAATGGCGGGATCCGGGCCGCCTGGCCAGACCTCCGCCAGTTCTTTCCCCCGGACGAGGGCGGCTGGGAACTGTACAGGGAGCAAGTGGACTTCACGGAGGTTCCCGGGCTCGTCGAGCGCCTTTCCATGTTCCGCAACGGGGACGCCCAGATCACGGTGGACATCTTCGTCTCGTCGCGTGGTCCCCGGCCCGCGGTCGAGCGACTCGTCGACGTCATGGCAGCCACCAGCATGGGATACCAGCACTTTCAGCGCGGACCGGCCGGCATCGGTCAGTTGTGCCTCGTGCTGCCGCTGCCCAACCCCACGGTCCTCGTGATCGATCGGAACGTCTTCGTACGCATCAGGCGCACCAACCACACCATGGATGTCGTGCCAGTCGCGCGCGCGCTGGCAAAGTACATGGACGAGCACGCCGTACCGTCGCTCGTCGCCCTGACGCCTGCCGTGGCTGGCGTGACCGTGAGCCCCGAGGTACCGCGCGTGCACGAGAGCGTCAGTCTGGCGTGGCGGCTACCGGTCGAGTTCGCCGCCGGTGACCTCATGTGGTCTCTTTCGCCGGAGGTGGATCGGGATGTGGTCGAGGTGCGCGACCAGGGTGCCGACCACGCAGAGGTTCGCATTGCCAGCCCCGGCCGCATCGAGCTGCCGATCTGGCTCGCCGATCGCCGCACGCTGCTCTCATCGGAGACGCGAATCGCCATCGACGTGAAGCCGTAGGAGCCCAGTGCCGGCTACCCCATGATGTTCTTGTCGTTGTGAAACAGCGGATCGGCCAGGCGCCCGACGTTCTTCCCCTCGAACTTCACGTCGAACGAGTACAGCATGAG
>CAZBTQ010000317.1:0-2842 GCA_964494405.1 uncultured Iamiaceae bacterium | reverse complement strand
GAGGGCCACATCCGGCAGGACATCCGCTTCCCGGTGCTGGCGGCGCATGTCTGGTTTTCGGAGACCGACCGACCGTGGGATGGCAGTGGCGACAGCCCGCTGCTCGGCATCCATGACGGCCGCGCCCATGCGCTGCTCTACAACGGCATCCTTGGCGACAAGAGGCCGGGCGGCGGCAACGTGCTGACCCGCGCGACCCTCGCCCTGATCCGTGAGGATATCGCCAAACTGGCGCCGGATTTCGACGGCCCGCTGACCGTCTATGGCGAGCAATCCCGGCTGACGCCCGCGACGCTTGATCGCGAGCGCATCACCTTCAAGCAAACGCCCTACGACGTCAAAGCGCGGGCCTGAGGGGGCATCTGATGAAACTGAAGCAATACCAGACCGATACTCTCTCCGTTCTCCGCCGCTTCTTCGAAGAGGCGCGCGTGGCGGGCCCGAAGGGCGCGTACGAGGCGATCACCAGGGAGCCGGACCAGGCCAAGCGGCTCGGCCGGTACGGCGGCACCTACACGCCGCTCGCCGAGCTGCCGGCCGTTCCCTATGTCTGCCTGCGCCTGCCCACCGGGGGCGGCAAGACGATCCTCGCCGCGCATTCCATCGGCATCGCGCGGGACGCTTGGGTGGAGAAGGACTATCCGATGGTCCTGTGGCTGGTGCCGTCGAACACGATCCGACTTCAGACGGCCGAGGCGCTGAAGAACGCCCGCCACCCCTATCGGCAGGCGCTGGACGAGGCCTTCGACGGCCGGGTGCGCGTGTTCGACATCGCGGACTTCACGCATATCCGCCCGCACGACATCCGCGACCATTGCTGCATCGTCGTGGGCACGATCCAGACGCTGCGCGTGTCGAACACCGAGGGCCGCAAGGTCTATTCCCACAACGAGAACATGGAGCCGCACTTCACGGCGCTGCCCAAAAGCCTGCCGGGGCTGGAAAAGCTGGAAGGCGGCGGCGTCAAGTTCTCCTTCGCCAATCTGATGCATGTCCACCGGCCCCTGATGATCGTGGACGAAGCGCACAACGCGGTCACCGGCCTGACGCGCGAAATGCAGGCGCGGGTCAATCCGTCGGCGATCATCGAGTTCACGGCGACGCCGCGGCTCAACTCGAACATCCTGCACAGCGTGACGGCGCAGGAGCTGAAGCTCGAGGAGATGATCAAGCTGCCGATCATGCTGTCTGAGCACGACACCTGGCAGAACGCCGTGAACGGGGCGATCGCGTCACGGGCGTCGCTGGCCGAGGAAGCCGAGAAGGACACAGCGTACATCCGACCCATCGTCCTGTTCCAGGCGCAGCCCAAGAACCAGGAGGTGACGGTCGAGGTGCTGAAGAAGCACCTGATGGAGGTCGAGCAGATCCCCGAATACAAGATCGCCGTGGCCACCGGCGACCAGCGCGAACTGGATGGCATCAACCTGTTCGATCCGAAATGCCCGATCGAATACGTCATCACCGTCGAGGCGCTGAAGGAGGGCTGGGATTGTTCCTTCGCCTATGCGTTCTGCTCGGTCTCGCGGATCCAGAGCGCGGTGGATGTCGAGCAGTTGCTGGGGCGCGTCCTGCGGATGCCTTATGCCAAGCGCCGCAAGGCCGAGGATCTGAACCGCGCCTATGCGTTCCTGTCGGAGCCGTCGTTCGGCGAGGCGGCGCGGTCGCTGGCCGACAAGCTGGTGGCCATGGGTTTCGAGGAGGATGAGGCGCTCGACAACATCGAACCGGCGCAGACGTCGCTCGATGCCGATACCGGCTTGTTCGGCCCGCGCGACAAGCCGAAGCCGACCTTCAAGCACACGGTGACGGCGACACCTGAGGTGGTTGCAGAACTGAAGAAGCGCGAAGGCGTGAGCGTTCGCGAAACCGATGATGGGAAGGTCGAGATTGCCGTGACGGGGCGTGTTGACGGCGGCCTCGAAAAGGCAATCGCCGAGGCCCTCCCCGAGACCGAACGAACGGGGTTCTCGGCGGCCGTCACCAAGTATCGCGTCGAAGTGAAGGACCAGCTATCGCCTGCAGAACAGGGCGAGGCGTTCGAGGTCCCTCGCCTGGTCTCCGAGATCCAGGGCGAGTTCGAGTTCGCTGACACCGACGTGTTCATGGAATTCCACGACTGGTCGCTGCTCGACCACTCGTCGAAACTGGTTGAAGGCGAGTTCGCGATCCGCGAGACGGCGCGCAGCTTCGAGATCGACCTCGACGGCAACCGCATCACCTACCAGTTCGCGGACGAAGAAGAACAACTGGCGCTCGACGTCGATGTCGAAGGGTGGACACCGGAGGCGCTGGTGCTCTGGCTCGACCGGCAGGTGCGCCAACCGGACATTCATCAGAGCGAACTGCTCCGCTGGCTGCGCGACCTGGTCGGCCACCTGATCACCACACGCGGAATGCACATTGCGGCGCTGATGCGGTGCAAGTTCATCCTCGCCCGCAAGGTTCGCGAGAAGCTCGCCGCCATCCGTCAGCAGGAACGCGATGGCGTCTACCAGCGGTATCTCTTCGCTCCGGAAGCCAAGGTCGAGGTGTCCTTCGACGAAGCTTTCGCGTTCAAGGACGGAATGTATTGGGATCAGCGCCGGTACCGTGGGCGCTGGAAACCTCGCAAGCACTTCCTTGGGCCGGACCATGTGCCTGCCTTCGATGGGGCCGAGAACGGTGAAGAATTCCAGTGCGCGCAAGCCATCGACAGCTTGCCAGGCCTGAAGTTCTGGATCCGCAACGTCGCACGCCACCCCAACTCGTTCTGGTTGCCGACGGCCACGGACAAGTTCTATCCGGATTTCGTGGCTCAGTTGGAAGACGGCCGACTGCTCGTCGTAGAGTACAAGGGAGC
>CAZBTQ010000316.1:0-2863 GCA_964494405.1 uncultured Iamiaceae bacterium | reverse complement strand
CGGACCGCGTGCCGTTCCAGCTCACCCAGCGCGCCGACTTCTTCGAGGAGGAGGTCGGCCTCGAGACGACGCTGAAGCGGCCGATCGTGAACACCCGCGACGAACCGCACGCCGACGCGCAGAAGTACCGCCGCCTCCACGTCATCGTCGGCGACGCCAACATGGCCCAGCTCGCCACGTTCCTGAAGGTCGGCACCACCTCGTTCGTGCTGTCGATGATCGAAGACGAGTGGATCGACCGCGACATCCGCTACGCCGATCCTGTCGGCGCGCTGCGCAGCGTCTCCTACGACGTCTCCCTGCGGCGAGCGCTGCCGCTCGACGACGGCACGACCACCACCGCGCTCGCGGTGCAGTGGTACCTGCTCGAACGGGCCCAGGCGCACGCCGCGACCCACGGGCTCGACCACGTCGGCGACGTCGCCGGCAAGGAGGTCCTGCGGCGCTGGGAGGAGGTCCTCACCGACCTCGAAGCCGACCCCACCCGCCTCGCCGATCGCCTCGACTGGCCGGCGAAGCTCCGGCTCCTGGAGCGCTACCGCGACCGCGACGGCCTCGGTTGGGACGACCCCCGCCTCGCCGCGCTCGACCTCCAGTACCACGACCTGCGGCCCGAACGATCGCTCGTCGACCGCCTCGGCCTCGAGACCCTGGTCGACGACGCCGACGCCACCCTCGCCATCGACGACCCGCCCGAGGACACCCGCGCCTACTTCCGCGGCACCTGCCTTCGCCGGTGGCCCGAGTCGATCGTGGCGGCGAACTGGGACTCCATGGTGTTCGACGTGGGGGACGACCCGCTGCGCCGCGTGCCGATGATGGAACCGTCACGTGGAACGCGCGCCCATGTCGGTAGGTTGTTGGAGCGTTGCGAGACTCCGGCCCAGCTGCTCGCCGAGCTGGGGTCATCCGATCGATGAGGTGATGTCCGATGCCCGAACGTGAACAGATCCGAAAGCCGGCCTCCGAGCGCGAGGAGCCCGAGGTCGCCGAGGCGCCGGCCAAGTCCGAGACCGGCGAGAAGATCAAGGCCGAGATCGACGATCTGCTCGACGAGATCGACGACGTCCTCGAGACCAACGCCGAGGAGTTCGTGAAGTCCTACATCCAGAAGGGCGGCGAGTAGCCGGTAGCCTCCGCCCCTGTGACCCTCCCGTTCTTCGAACCCAGCGACGATCCGGGCCCCAGCTTCATGGGCTTGCTCCACCGGCAGGGGTTCGCGCCGCCGGTGGTCGAGGCATCGATCGAGGGACGCCTGCCGATCACCCACGGCACCACGGTCGTGGCGATCCGCTACGCCGACGGCGCGGTGATGGCAGGCGACCGCCGAGCCACCTCGGGCAACCTGATCTCGCACCGCACGATCGAGAAGGTGTTCCCCGCCGACCGCCACTCGGGGGTCGCCATCGCCGGCGCCGCAGGGCCTGCGGTCGAGATGGTGAAGCTGTTCCAGCTCCAGCTCGAGCACTACGAGAAGGTCGAGGGCACGGCGCTCTCCCTCGACGGCAAGGCCAACCAGCTCTCGCAGATGGTGCGCAACCACCTGCCGGCCGCGATGCAGGGCCTGGCGGTCGTCCCGCTGTTCGCCGGCTACGACACGCGCCGCGCCACCGGCCGGCTCTTCCAGTACGACGTCACCGGCGGCCGCTACGAAGAGAGCAACCACGCGGCCACGGGGTCCGGCAGCCTCCACGCGGGCACCGTCGTCAAGCTCGGCTGGCGGGACGGGCTTGATCGGGGCGAGGCGCTCGACCTCGCCATCTCGGCGCTGTTCCAGGCCGCCGACGAGGACTCCGCCACCGGCGGCCCCGATCTGGTCCGGGGCATCTATCCCACGATCGCGACGATCACCGCCGACGGGTTCGTGAGCGTCGACGAGTCCGAGATCTCCGAGCGCTTCCGTGCGCTGCTCGCCGGGCTCACCGGCACACCAGGCGCCGAGGGCGGCACCGAATCCGGTGGTGCCGCACCCGGCGGCGCCGCGACCCGCGGAGGTGGCGCATCGTGAGCATGCCCTTCTACGTCGCACCCGAACAGGTGATGAAGGACCGCGCTGACTACGCGCGCAAGGGCATCGCCCGGGGCCGCAGCATGGTGGCGCTGGCCTACGCCGACGGCATCTTGCTGTGCGCCGAGAACAGCCAGCGGCTGCGCAAGGTGTCCGAGATCCACGACCGCATCGCGTTCGCCGGCGTCGGCAAGTACAACGAGTTCGACCAGCTGCGCATCGCGGGTGTCCGCCACGCCGACCTCAAGGGCTACGCCTACAGCCGCGAGGACGTCGACGCCCGCACGCTCGCCAACCACTACGCGCAGCTCCTCGGCCAGGTCTTCACCCACGAGATGAAGCCCATGGAGGTCGAGATCCTCGTCGCCGAGGTCGGCCCAGAGCCCGGCGCCGACCTGATGTTCCGCATCCTCTACGACGGCACCGTCGTCGACGAGTCCCGCACCACGGTGCTCGGCGGCGAAGCCGAGGCGATCACCGAACGCCTCGAAGGCACCTGGAGCGACGGCCTCGACCTCGCGTCGGCGCTCGACATCGCGCGCCAGGCGCTGTCGGGCCCCGACCGCGTCCTCGGCGCATCCGAGCTCGAGGTGGCCATCCTCGAACGCTCCGCTCCACGCCGCGCGTTCCGCCGGATCGAAGGCGACGAGCTCGCCTCGCTGGTCCCCGCCACCGCCGAGCCGTCCTGACGAGGGCTTCGACGAACGTGGCGTCGATGTGGTGCTCGGCGAGCCACTTCGACGCCAAGAACCACCAATGCGCCGGGTGCGCACCTTCGCGGGGGCGTCGACGTTAGGTTGGTCCCATGGATCGCCGGATCTTCGGTCTGGAGAACGAGTACGGCGTCACCTGCAC
>CAZBTQ010000315.1:0-2879 GCA_964494405.1 uncultured Iamiaceae bacterium | reverse complement strand
CGTTCAAGGGCTCGAAGTCGCCGTACTCCTCGGCGCTCTCGAAGTACGCCTGCATGCCCTCGTCGTCCTCCCACTGCGGGTCGGACGGGTCCTTGAGGTACAGCGTCGTGTAGATGCCGACGGCGTTGTCGAGGCCGACGGGCTCGAGCACCGAGACCTTGGAGTTCGACACGCTGTTGAGCAGGTGCAGGGGCTCCCAGTCCGAAGCGGCCACCGCGCCGATCGCCATGGCGGCGAAGCGCGGGGTGGTGACGTTGAAGAACACGTCGGCACCGGTGGCGATGAGGTTGTTCATCTGGGAGTCGACGGCGGGGTCGGTGACCTCGTAGGTCTCGGTCGCGATGATCTCGATGTTCGAGCCCTCGATCGCTGCCTCGAGGCCGACGAGGTAGTCCTCGCCGTAGTCGTCGTTCTGCAGGAGGACGGCGACCGTGGCACCGTCGGGGAACTCGGACTTGAGGAACTCGCCGTAGATCGCGGCCTCCGTGGGATACGACGGCTGCCAGCCGATCGTCCAGGGGAACTCCTCGTGCTCAGCACCCCACTTCGAGGCACCCGTGGCGACGAAGGCCTGGGGGACCTCCTGCTCGTTCATGTACTCGCGGATCGCCGTGTTGCTCGGCGTGCCCAGCGGGTTGAGGAGCGCGAACACCTCTTCCTGCTCGACCAGCTCGGCAGCGTTGATCGTCGCCTTGGCGGGGTCGTACCCGTCGTCGGCGATGATGTACTCGATCTGCCGGGTGACGCCGTCGCCCATCTCGATGCCGCCGTTGTCGTTGATGTCGGCGAAGCAGGCGTCCATCGCCTGGGAGATCACCGCGTACGCGGACGCCGGACCCGACAGCGGGTAGGTTGCGCCGATCTTGATCGTGTCGTCGGTGATGCCGGGGCTCGGCTCCACCGCCTCATCGCCGCTGTCGGCCTCCTCGCCGGTGTCGTCGCTCGACGCGTCGTCGTCACCTCCGTCGTCGCGACCACAGGCCGCCGCGAGCAGGAGGATCGCCATCAGCATCGCCAACCATCGGTGACGTCGCAGTGTCTCGGTCATTCGGGGTTCTCCCTTGTTGCGCCAATGTGGGGAGCGGACGACACGTCGACCGGCTCGGCCGGTGTCGGTGCCTCGGGGGTGAAGTCGGACGCCTCGGTGTCCGCAGACCGAGGCGAGCGATCGATGACGAGGTCGCGCAGCTTGGTGAACATGCCGGCGATGCCCGTCGGCATCGCGATGACCACCAGGATGAGCACGATCCCGTAGAGGACGTTGGGTGCGGCGGGGTTGAGGTCGGATGCGTACTCCGGCACGAAGAAGGTGAACAGTGCGCCGAGCACCGGACCGAGGATGGTCGCCAGGCCACCGACCACCGCGCCGGTGAGGAACCTGATGGCCATCAGCACGTTGAAGGACTCCGGCGAGACGAAGCCGATCACGAACGAGTACATCGCGCCGGCGATCCCGGCGAAGGCGGTGCTCAACGCGAACGTGAGGGTCTTGAAGACGGCGAGGTCGACGCCCATGGCCTCGGCGGCGATGTGGTTGTCGCGGATGGCGATCAGGGCCCGTCCGACGCGGCCGCGCACCAGGTTCCAGCTGATGATGAACAGCACCAGCGCGACGCCGACCGCGACGTAGTAGCGCCATTGGTCGTCGGCGAGCCCGCTCCACTCCGGCGCCTTCGCCTTCGGCACGACGATGCCCTGGGAGCCACCGGTGAGACCGTCGAAGCGCTTGATGAACGGTGGAGCGACGACGGCGAGCGCCAACGTCACGAGGGCGAGGTAGAGGCCTTCGAGCCGCAAGGCCGGGATGCCGAACAAGAAGCCGAGGATGAAGGTGAGGACGAACGCGGGGATCAGGGTGATCAGGTAGTTCCAGCCGTGGTCGACCACGAGGATCGCCGAGGTGTAGGCACCGACCGCGAAGAAGAAGCTGTGCCCGAGGGAGATCTGGCCGTTGTATCCGGTGAGGAGGTTCACCCCCAGCGTGGCGATCGCGAAGATGGCGACCATCGTGAACTGGAGGACGCGGAACGGCTGTGCGGTCTGGGGCAGGGCGACCAGCACGACGGCGCCGGCCAGCAACAGCCCCCACTTCAGGACCCTGTCGGTGCTCGACCCCTTCGGGATGCGGACCTTGGCCATCAGACCCTCGCCACCACGTGCTTGCCGAACAGGCCGGCGGGCTTGACCATCAGCACCGCGAAGATGATGAACAGCGGCACCGCGATCTTGAGGTCGGAGCCGACCGCATCGATGTAGGTGCCGGCCAGGTTCTCGGTCACCCCGACGACGACGCCACCGACGACCGCGCCGACCGGGCTGTCGAACCCGCCGAGGGTCGCGGCGGCGAACGCGTAGATCTGGACCGAGACCATCATGTTCGGGTCGAGGAACAGCTTCGGGGCGACGAGCACGCCCGACAGCGTGCCGAGCACCGCGGCGAGCCCCCACCCGAGCATGAGCATCCGGCCGACATTGATGCCGACCAGGCGACTCGACTCCGGGTTGGCGGCGGCGGCGCGCATGGCCAGGCCGATCGTCGTCTTCTGGAACAGGAGGTACAGGGCGGCCACCGAGACGGCCAGGACCGCGATGACGCCGAGGTCGTACCAGGTGATCGGCACGTCGCCGATCGTGAAGCCGCCGGCCGGGAAGGGGGACGGGAAGGGCTTGATGATGAAGTCCCAGATCCACCCGGCCGCCTGGTTGATGATGAGCAGGAGGCCGAGCGTGACGATGACGATGGCGAGGATCGGCTTGCCCTCGACCGGCCGGATGACGACTCGCTCGATGACGCAACCGCCCACGAACGAGATCACCAGGGCGACACCGATGGCGCCCCAGACCGGCCAGCCCCACTGGGTGAACTGCCACGCGATGAA
>CAZBTQ010000314.1:0-2881 GCA_964494405.1 uncultured Iamiaceae bacterium | reverse complement strand
GGCCTTGATCTCGTCGCGGCGAGACTCGACCAGCTCCCGCAACGGGGTCGCGCGTCGCGACCGGAACCTGGCGTCGAGGTGGCTGCCGACGAGCCACTTCGACGCCAAGAACGGGTGGCCGCCTGCCTATGCGGTCGTGTCGATGACCTCGGTGAGCACCACGTGGTCGGGGTGGTCGGACCAGGTGGCGGTGAGGCCGATCGCCGGGCTCGGCCCCAGGGTCGGCCGCCGGAACATCGTGAGGACGAACCGGTCGTTGCGCAGGATCGACCCGCTCGCGTCGTCGGATTCGAGCTCGAAGCCGTCGACCGCGACGGGCTGTTGGCCCCAGCCGCCGCCGTGGATGCGCACGTGGGTGGGGGAGACGAACCAGCGGCCCTCGACCTCGGCCAGCCCCAGCGCCTCGCCCTGGCCGGTCAACGAGGTCGCGGCGAGCATGAGCACGAACCGTGCATCTCGCAGGCCGTCGTACACCCACCGGGTCCCGAGCGCCGAGTGCTGCATCTCGGTGACCAGCGCGTCGTCGCCACCGTCGAGGGGAGCGTCGCGATAGGTGAGTGGCACCTGGAACAGCGTGTCGCCAGCGGTCGCGAGGAAGACCTCCATGCCGACCGCACCTTCGGGGTCGTCGAAGCGGTACGAGCCGATCACCTCGACGGCGTCACCCGCGGCGGGCCCCCACGACGTGGTCGGGATGAACGCCGAGATGACCTCGGCCTTGGTCGGGGTGATGGTGGCGCGGTGGAAGACCCCCACGACCCGGCCTCAGCCCCCGCCGAGGTGGCGTAGGTAGAACGCCTCGTAGGCGTCACGCTCGTACAGCGGGATGCCCACGTGGCCACCGGGGTGGATCACCATCGCTTTGTCCTCCGACCCGATCGCGTCGAACAGGTCGAGGCCGGACTGGCGGGTCATCAGCTCGTCGTCCCACTGGAACATGAACAGGATCGGCACCGTCAGGCTGCGGGCCGCGTCGCCGAAGGCGTCCTGTCCGGGCCGGTCGCTCATGCCGTTCAGCCCGAGCACCGCCGCGGCGATCCGGCTGTCGGCCGCCACGAACGGCAGACCGATCGAGGTGCCCATCGAGACGCCCCAATAGCCGAACGGACCGTTGCCGATCTCGGGGAGCTCGACGAGCTGGTCGAGCACCGCCGACCACTCCTTGGTCCCTTGCCGCGAGCGTTCGACCATGGCCTTCATCGCCTCGGGGTCGCGGTCTGGCGCCGCGAGCCGCCCGGAGGTGTCACCGGCGAGGTGAGCCTCCAGGTTCTTGCGGGCCAGCTCTGCCACCGCCGGATCGACGATGCGGTCTCCGTGTCCCGGGGCGTCGATCGCCACCGCGGCGTAGCCCAGGTGCCGGACGAAGCGCCGGGCCATCGCCACCACGTTCGGTGCCTGCTTGTGCTGGGTGCCGCCGTGGCCGATGAGCACGGTGGGCCGTGGCCCCTCGGCGCCTTCGGGCGTCCAGATCATGGCGGGCACGATCTCCTCGCCGACCCGCAGGTCGACCCGGCGTTCGGTCACGCCCTTCGCCGTCGTCGCTTCGATCACGTCCATGTGTGCATCCCCCCGGATGGCGGCTGTCGAGAACCGCAGCACCGTAGCCGCGGCGCAGGCTGGCGATGGACCGATCAGCCAGCGTCGAGCGGCGGTGCCGATGACGGGCGGGACGACCGTCGCCAGCGGGCGAGCCACCGGCCCAGCCCCGAGCCGTTGCCGGACTCCGGGCCCTCGGTCAGGGCGGACGCGTCGAGCGGCGCAGCATCCGCGGGAAGTTGGCCCCACAGGTGGCCGGCGATGGTGTCGGTGAGCTCGATGAGCTCGGCCGCGGTGCGCAGGTATCCGGCGTCGGGGCCGCCGTAGGGGTCGGCCACGTCGAGGTCGGTGGCGCCGATGAGCGACGACCCGCTCCGGGCGGCGCCCACGTCGCCGAGCCACTCGTCCAGAGGTCGGTGGCCGAGGGGCCCGACCGGCTCGGCCAGCGCGACCAGCTCGCGGACCGTGTAGATCGATCCGAACCGCTCCGGGGCCAGCACGGTCGCCTCGCGCACGTGGCGGGCCTCCATGGCAAGGACCAGGTCGGCGACGTCGAGCAGCTCGGGGGTGAGCTCACGGCTCTGGTGGTCGTCGAGGCGGACGCCGAGGCGGGCGAGGGCACGGACCGAGCCGTCGGAGGCGGCCCGGCCGCCGGTGAGTAGGCCGGCCGAGTCGACGGTGGCGTCGACGTGACGTGCGGCCGCGTGGTGGCGCAGCAGGCGTTCGGCCATGGGGGAGCGGCAGATGTTCGCGGTGCACAGCACGAGGATCCGCATCGGTCGCCGACGCTACCGGGGGCGGACCTCGTCGTAGAGCGCGAGGTGGGCGTCGACGGCGTCGTCGAGGGTCCAGCGGAGCGCGACGCGGCGGGCGGTGTCGCCCATGGAACGCCGCAGGTCCGGGTCCGACGCCAGCTCGAGGATCGCGGCGCCGAGGAGCTGTGGGTCGCCGGGGGGCACGACACGGCCGACGTCGGGGCTGACCAGCTCGGCGACGCGGCCGACGGCAGTGGCCGCGACCGGCCGGCCGAGGGCGAGGGCTTCGCTGACGACGAGGGGCTGGCCTTCGAAGTCGCTCGCCACCACGAGCAGGTCGGCGGCGGCGATGACGCCGAGGATGTCGGGCGCGGGCGGGCGGAACTCGACGACGTCGACGAGGCCGAGCTCGGCGGCGAGGGCACGATGGCGCTCCAGATCGGGCCCCTCACCAACGGCGACGAGGCGCAGGTCGGCGCCCCGGTCGATGGCGACGCGGACGGCCTGGAGCAGGTTCGGGTAGTTCTTCACGTCACGGTGGCTGGCGACGGCGAGTGCGACGGTCGGCCCGACCGCGCCCGCGGGCCCGG
>CAZBTQ010000313.1:0-2893 GCA_964494405.1 uncultured Iamiaceae bacterium | reverse complement strand
CCGCTCCCGCTGCGCCCCGATGGCCTCGGCGAGATCCGTCCGACGCCGGATCCGCTCCGCGAACGGGCCCTACCGACCACCGACCTCCTGCCGCCGCCCACCGATGACGAGTACCACTCGACGGTCGAGCCGCTCACCGACGAGGTGGTGGCACGCATGGGCCGCACCTGGGTCGATGGCTGTCCCGTGCCGCTGAGCGATCTGCGTCGGGTGGAGCTGACCTTCTGGGGCTTCGACGGCGCGCACCACACGGGTGAGCTCGTCGTGCACCGAGACGTCGCCGACGATGTCGCATGGGTGTTCGGCCAGCTCCATGCCGCGCGCTTCCCGCTGGAGCAGGTGGCGATCGTGACGTCCGCGGACCTCGACGCTCCCCCGACCGGCGACGGCAACACCACGGCGGCCTTCGTGTGCCGACCCGTCCGTGGCGGCACGACGACCTCGGCGCATGCGCTCGGCCTGGCGATCGACGTCAACCCGTTCACGAACCCCTACGTGCGAGGCGACGTGGTCATCCCCGAGCTGGCGTCGGCCTACCTCGACCGGTCGTGGGACCGACCAGGGATGATCCACGCCGGTGACGTGGTCACCTCCTCGTTCGAGGCGATCGGGTGGACGTGGGGCGGCGAGTGGGACTCGCCCGACCTCATGCACTTCTCGGCGAACGGTCGCTGAGTCGTCGGCAAGCCGGCCGAGCAGGCTGGGTCCTCAGGGCATAGCGTCGCCATGACGGCTGATCCGGGGGGACGTGCGGTGACGACCGAAGGAGATGGGGCGCCTGGCGTCCTCGATGGCATCACGGTGATCGAACTGGCCTCGGTGGTGTCGGGGCCGTACGCCGGGATGATGCTCGCCCAGCTCGGTGCTGACGTCGTGAAGGTCGAGAGCTTCACGGGCGACATCACCCGGTCGTGGGGCCCGGTCCACGAGGGCACGTCCGCCTACTACTTCACGCTCAACGGCGGGAAGCGGTCGATCGCCGTCGACACCCGCGTGCCCGAGGGCCTCGCTGTCGTGCGCGACCTCATCGCCGGAGCCGACGTCGTCGTCGAGAACTGGCGGCCGGGCGTCGCCAGCCGGATCGGGCTCGACCTGGCCGAGCTGCGAGCCGCGCACGCTCAGCTCATCACCGTCTCGATCCGAGGGTTCGGCGAGGAGGGCCCCTACGCCGACGACCGCGTCTACGACCCGGTGATCCAGGGCGTGTCAGGCATGGCCGGGAGCCAGGCCGGCGAAGCAGGCCCCGCGCTGATCAACACCAACCTGCCCGACAAGCTGGCGTCGATGGCGGTCGTGCAGGGCGTGCTCGGCGCCTTGTTCGAGCGGAGCCGCACCGGTCAGGGGCGGCACGTGCAGGTGAGCATGGTCGACGTCGCGGTGTCGTTCCTGTGGCCCGACATCATGCGCAACTTCACCTTCGCCGATGCCGAGGGACGCGGCCACGGTCCCGGCAAGGCGGCGCGCACGTCGGCGATCTTCCGCACCGGCGACGGCGCCTGGGTGGCGTTCACCGCGATCTCCGACGCCGACTGGCGCGGCCTGTGCGACGCCGCGGGCGACGACGCCCTGTATGACGAGTACCGGGGGATCGGCAAGCGGGCCGAGCTCATCGACGAGGTGGCCGAGCGGCTGACGGCGGCGTTCGCCGACCGCCAACGCGACGAGGTGCTCGCCGCGCTGCGCGCCGCTGGCGTGCCCGCCGGTCCCGTCCACCTCACCCACGAGGTCTTCGACGACCCGCAGGTCGTGCAGAACGGCGTGGTGCGCGAGGTCGAGGTGCCCGGCTACGGACGGGTGCGCGAAGCGGCGTCGCCGGTGCCGCTCGACGTGCCCGGCGCTCGTCGCTGGGTCACGCCAGCTCCAGCGCTGGGCGAGCAGACCGACGAGATCCTCGCCGAGCTCGGCCGCGACGCCGACCAGGTCGCCCGCCTGCGCGCGGACGGCGTGGTGGCGTGACCGGCCGGCGCGCCTCCTCCTGAATCAGCTCTTGCCGGCGGCGAGCTCGTCGGCGTGCTCGCGCACGCTGTCGGCCATGGCGTGGGTCTTCTCGGCAGCGATCTCTCCGGCTGACTTCGCCTTCTCGGAGGCGGAGTCCGCGGCCTGACGCACCTTCGCGCCGGCGTCGGCGGCCAGCGGCTTGGCCTTGTCGGACACGTCTGCGGCGGTCTTCTTCGCCTGCTTGGCGGCCTTGTCGGCGGCCCTGCGCGCCTTGCGCCCAGCGCGGCCAGCGGCGGGCTTGGCCTTGTCGCTCGCGTCCTTGGCCTTCTCCCCGGCCTCGTTGGCCCACCGCTTCGCGGACTGGGAGGCGTCGGTGGCGAGCTTCTTCGCCTTGTCGCCGGCGGTCTCGATGTGCGGCGCCATCGTCGCCTCGATGTCGGCGATGCGGGTCTTGGTGGCCCGGGCGATCTCGTCGGCGTCGCGCCGTAGCTGCTCGGCGCGCTTCTTGCGGGCCTTCTCGGCCTTGCGCGCCTTGCGGCGGCTCTTCGGCCGCCGAGCCGCGGCAGCCGTCGCCTTGGCCGCCGCCTTGTCGTGGCGCTTGCGCTTGCGCCGCTCCTTGGCCGCCCGCTCGGCCTCCTTGAGGGCGTTGGCCTCTGCCTCGTGGGCGCGCTCCAACGCTCTCTCGACGCGGGACGTGGCCTCCTCGCGCGCGGCCTGCTCCTTCTCGAGGTCGGCCTCGGCGGCGGCGAGCTTGGATTCGGCGCGGGCAAGTCGCTCTTTCTTGGACCGGAACGACACCAGGCCCAGCGTGCCGACAGAGAGGGTCTTGCGGATGACGCCCATCAGACAGATCTCCTCGTGTGGGGGGTCGGGCCCCGTTGTACCCGATCCGACCGCTCCGGAACCGTGCGATCGGCCAGACTCGCGCCGTGGGCGAGGTGGAGACAGGCAAGGT
>CAZBTQ010000312.1:0-2943 GCA_964494405.1 uncultured Iamiaceae bacterium | reverse complement strand
GTGTCGGAGGGGGGACTTGAACCCCCACGTCCTTTCGGACACTAGCCCCTCAAGCTAGCGCGTCTGCCTATTCCGCCACTCCGACGTGGCCTCGACGGTCTCCCGGCGAGACGAGCACTCTAGCGCCTCGGGCCCCTCCTCCCCCAACCAGCGAGCCCCGCTCACGACGCGCCCGCGGGCGCGCGAAGCCGCTCGATCTGGCCCGCATCGAGCCGTCGGTACACGTCGAGCGACGCCACGTTCTCGCGCACCTGTTCTGGCGACGTCGCCCCGAACAGCACGCTCGACAACGCGGGGTGCGCCAAGGCGAAGCAGAGCGCGAGCTGCGCGGACGTCGCCCCCCACTCAGCCGCCAGCTCCGCCAGATGGCGCGCCACCGCGGCTTGCGGTCCCTCGTTCGGGTCGGTGGCGCCGCCCGACATCCGACCCGACTCCCCACGCAGGTACTTCCCGGTCGCGATTCCGCCGGCCAGCACGTACGACGCCACCAGCGACGTCCCACTCGCCGACAGCAGCGGCGCCATGCGCTCGCCCTCCACCCAGCCGCTCGACCCGACCGAGTACGGAAGCTGCGCCGCGCACGGCATCGGCAACCCCTTCGCCCGGCACCACGCCTTCGCCTCCGCGAGCAGCTCGGCCGGCCAGTTGCCGACGCCCCACGCCCGCGCCCGGCCCGACGTCACCAGCGCGGCGACCTGCTCGACCGCCTCGGTCAACGGCAGCGCGTCCGGCGGCGGCATCGAGTAGATCAGGTCGAGGTGACCGAGGCCCATCCGCTGGAGCGACCGGTCGATCTCACCGACGGCCGACTGGTCCGGCCAGAACTCCCACCACAGCTTGTTCGCCACGACCACGTCGTCCCGCCGCCACCCGACCGCCCTGTACACCTCACCGAACAGCACCTCGGAGTACCCGGTCGGGATCGGCGCGTTGCCCGTCTCGTCGTCGTAGCGGGCATCGTCGAGGAACGTGATCCCGACCTCGCGGGCCGTCCGCATCACCGAGACGGAGGCGTCGTAGCCGATCCGCTCGAACGTGCGCCACGAACCCAACGAGAACACCGACACGTCGAGGCCCGATGAGCCGAGCGGGCGTTGCTCCAAGGTCGCCATGCGTCGAGCCTCGCGCATCGACGCCGCGGCGGCACGGGTGAACGCCGCACCGCCCAGACAGATCCCTACAGGGTGAGCGACAACCCGAAGGTGCTCATGCCGAAGATCACCGCGGCGAACACGGTGATCCGGTCGAGGTTCTTCTCGACGACCGTCGACCCTGCCGCCGTCGCACCCAGGCCCCCACCGAACATGTCCGACAGGCCGCCACCCTTGCCCGAGTGCAGCAGCACGAGGACGATCAGCACCAGGCTGACCAACACGTGGACGACGGCGATGATGGCGGTGAGGGCTGACACGGAGACTCCGGGGTGCGAGATGCGCCCTGTGGCGCGACCGATGAGGCTACCAGCCCCGGCCCACCAGCCGACAGTACGGGCGAGCCGGCACGGCACCACGGACGCCGCGAGAACAGGGACCTCAGCCAGCGGGGTCGCGGCCGGCGAAGGGGTGGCCCTCGGGCGGGGGTGGCACGACGACACCCTGCGCGTGGTCCGAGACCAGAAGCCGCAGCGCGTCCCACTGATCGGGACGTTCCGGTGCGTCGCTCAACGCGAGGTGTCTGCCGTCGACCGTCCGAGCGACGAGCGCCCCACCGCGGCGCCGGCCGCCCCGCTCGAACGCCACCAGGTCGTCCCACCCGACCCGCTGGGTCCGCAGCACGCTGCGGCGCGCGATCCCCTGCTCGTCGATGTCGGTGCGCCACGGCAGCTCCCACGCCACCGCCACCGCCAGCACCAGCCCGAGCACCAGGATGACGCCGCCTGGCGTCGCGAACCCACCGCCCGCCACCCCGATGGTGCCGAGCACGATCAGCACGAGCGGCGACACGACCCCGAGGACCGCGGTCGTCGACGAGGGCCGCAGGTGCACCCCAACGCCGTGGCGCTCAGCGATGCGCGGCCGCCGCGGCGACGTCGACCAGGCGCTGGCCCTGCTCGAGCGGGTAGTGGCACGCCACCCGGTGACCGGGTTCGATCTCGACGAGCTCGGGCACCTCGGCCGCGCACCGCTCGGTGGCGAGCGGGCAGCGCGTCCGGAAGGGACAGCCAGACGGTGGCGCGGCCGGGCTCGGCAGGTCGCCCTCAAGGACGATGCGGCGCCGGGTGCCCTCGATGTCGGGGTCGGCGATCGGCGCTGCCGACAGCAGCGCGTGCGTGTACGGGTGGGCGGGTGCGGCGTGGAGCTGCTCGGCCCCGGCCTCCTCCATGATGTGACCGAGGTACATCACAACGATCCGGTCCGAGATGTGTCGCACCACCGACAGGTCGTGTGCGATGAACATGTAGGTGAGACCGAACTCGTCCTGGAGCTGTTCGAGCAGGTTGATCACCTGGGCCTGCACCGACACGTCGAGCGCTGACACCGGCTCGTCGAGCACCACCAGCCGCGGTCGCAGCGCGAGCGCCCGAGCGATGCCGATGCGCTGGCGTTGGCCCCCGGAGAACTCGTGGGGGTAGCGGCTGCCGTGCTCGGGCAGCAGGCCGACCGCCTCCAGCAGCTCGCCGACCCGCTGCTTGGTCTCCTGCTTGGACACGCCGTGGACCCGCAGCGGCTCGCCGACGATGTCGTTCACCGGCCACCGCGAGTTGAGCGACGCGTACGGGTCCTGGAAGACCAGCTGCATCTCCTTGCGCTTGCGGCGCAGTTCCCCCACCGGCATGGACGTGATCTCGACGCCGTCGAACAGCACGCTGCCCGACGTCGGCTGCTCCAGGCGCAGGATCGACCGGCCGAGCGTGGTCTTGCCGCAGCCGGACTCCCCCACCACGCCGAGCGTCTCGTACTCGTCGATCGTGAACGACACCCCGTCGACCGCGTAGACCGTGCC
>CAZBTQ010000311.1:0-2947 GCA_964494405.1 uncultured Iamiaceae bacterium | reverse complement strand
CGGGAGCAGCCATTCGTAGACGAGGTCCGGGCGCTTGCGGGCGGTGTCGCGCAGCACCCAGCCGATCGCCTTGCGGATGAAGAACTCCTTCTCCTCGAGCATGGCGTCGGCGTAGCGGCCGAACCGCTCGAAGTCGCCGCCGCCCTGACGCAACGGGACGAGCAGCGCCAGCAGCGACGATCGGCGGATCCAGAAGTCGTCGTCGTTCGCCCAACGGTCGAGCACGGCTGCCGCGGCTTCGTCGCGCTCGACCAACGCCCCGGCCACCGACGCCGACAGGCCATCGACCAGGGCCCACGTCCGCGACTCGCGCAGGAGCCGTTCCAACAGGCTCATGTCGGCGGTGACCAGCAGGCCCGAGTACAGGTCGAGCAGCTCGACCACCGCCATCCGGCGCTCGTGGACCGGGACATTCCACAGGTCGTCGGCCAGCGCGACCAGTCCGTCGTGGTCGAGATCTGGGTGCTCCCGCCGGACGCGCGTGGCGACCGCACGCACCTTGGGGACCGACACGCCGTAGTGCTCGATCTCGCTCTTGAGGTACCGGCGCTCCTGTTCGGCTCGTTCGGGCACGCCCTCCGCCCGCAGCGCGTCGTCGATCTCGCTGGCCAGTGTCGGGGCATCCACGCCGCAGAGCCTTGCAGGTCGAGTGGCGGGCGAACCCGCTTGCGCGTCGAACTGGTGTTCGATAAGGTGAGGGTCTTCCCCATCGGACCTGCGGCTGTGCTCTGCGTGTTGGCGGAGCGGATGCGTCGGCGGTCCCTTCCGTTGGATCGTGCGCGCCTGGGAGGCGGCGATGGGAAGAACGTTCGACGACACGACACCCGCCTGTGGTGGTGACGGCGGTACGGATGGGCCAGGCGCCGGGTCGGCGCGGGCCGCCGTGACCGAACGGGTCGACTACGACGACATCACGCCTGCCGAGCGCTCCGATGTGATCGGCCAGCTCGCCGGGCTGATGGCGGGCACCCATGCCGAACTGCTGTCGGTGGTCGCAGCGATGGTGCGCGGCCACGACTGGGTGGCTGATGGATCCACCGACCCCGCGGCCTGGCTGGTGGCGGCGTGCGGGTTGACCCGCGAACACGCTCGCGAGTGGGTGCGCGTCGCCGCTGCGCTCGAAGCGCTTCCGGTCCTGCGGGCGGCGTTCGCCGCCGGCGAGCTGTCGTGGGACCAGGTCCGGCCGGCCACGCGCTTCGCGACCCCCGAGACCGATGCCGAGGTCGCCGCCGAGATCGCGGGCCTGTCATCGCGACAGGTCAGCGCGATGGCCGCGGCCCGCGACGCGATCACCCGGCCCGAGGCGCAGGACACCGACCGCGACATGTCGCTCCAGCTCCGACCCACCCGGCGCCAGCGGGCGGTGCGCATCTCCGGGCTCGTGCCGGCCGACATGGGCGCCGCGATCGCCACCGCCCTGGCCCGCCGCGCCGAGGCGATGGGCCCCAACCCCCTGACCGGTCGATGGGACCCCCTCCCCCGGCGCATGGCACAGGCGCTCCACGACCTCGCCAGCGGCGCCAACGCCGAGGCAGCGCGGTCCAACCCCGATCTGGCGACGGTGGTCATCCACGCCGACGCCTCGGTCGTCGACGAGACGATCGACGGCAACGGCACCATCGGCGACCTCGCCGTGCCCCACGACGGCGTCATGCGAGCACTGTGCGACTGCCGCGTGGAAGCGCACCTCCACGGATCAGACGGCGCCACCGTCGGCATCGCCCGTGCCGGTCGACGCATCCCCGGCTACCTGCGCCGGGTCGTGCACCGCCGCGACCACACGTGCCGGTTCCCAGGCTGCGACCGCCAGATCCGTCAGCTGCACCACATCCACCACTGGACGGCAGGCGGTCCCACCAACGCCGACAACCTCGTCGGGTTGTGCTGGGCACACCACACCCTCGTCCACGAGGGCGGCTGGTGGATCGTCGGACACCCCGACCATCAGCTCACCTTCGTCGACCGCATGCGACAACGGCGCTGGACCAGCCGACCCACGCCCACCCGCCCCAGGACCCGCCGAGTCCTCCGCTCCGCCCTCAGCCGACGGCGGGGCCGCGGGCGGCCCTCCCCTACGCGGGACGGCGGCCCATGACCACGTCGCGCTCCCGTTCCTTCAACCGCTCGAACCCGGCCTGGGCGTACGACGCCTGCGAGCCGCGGAAGCTCTCGGGCCCGTCGTTCGCGCCCGTGAACGGGTACGCCTCCACCCAGGTCGCGCCCCGGCCGGCCGCGTCGGCGACCACCCGGTCGAGCAGCGCCCTCGACACGCCATGGCCCCGGTAGGGCGGCGCCACGACGAAGCACGAGATGCCGACCACCTGCTCGTCGGACGGCTGGCCCGAGGCAGGATCGACCTTGTCGCCGCGGCGGTACAGCGCGTAGTCGCTGCGCAGCGACGCGTTCACCCAGCCCGCGGGCCGGTCGTCGACGTAGGCCAGGTACCCGAACGCGCGGCCCGAGTGGAGCCGTTCGACCATCGCGGCGCGGCTGTCGCTCCAGTCCTGCGGCTCTCGCTCGCCCTTGGCGGGGTCGAGCTCGTGGGGCTCCAAGCAGTAGCACGCCGCCCACTCGGGCTTGCCGACGAAGGCGTGGTGGTCGAACAGGTCCAACCAGTCGTCGACGCGCTCGGAGGTCACCGGCTCCACCGACACCACGCCGATCGACTCGAGCCGCTCGGCCGAGCCCGTGAGCCGCTGGCTCGCCTCGGCGTAGTTGCGGACCGCCCGATCCGGGAAGGGCAGGTCGTGCTCGGCGCGCACGTGGGCGAGGAAGGCGAGCCCGAGGTCCTCGAGCGAGTCGGCCTCCACCACGTGGTCGCACTCGAAGCAGGCGGTGGTCATCGTGTCAGTCCCCATGGCGCGCACGGTACGCCCGACAGAGGACACGTCGTGTCCGCGTTTGCGAGCACCTGGGCCGGGACGCGGAACGGCCCCGGCACGAGGCC
>CAZBTQ010000310.1:0-2976 GCA_964494405.1 uncultured Iamiaceae bacterium | reverse complement strand
CACGGCCGGTGGCGGGCGGTAAGAATCGTCCTTGACATGACGACGCATCTGCTGACCGGCGACGACGAGTCGATACTGCGGACGGCGGTGGTCGCGCTGGTCGAGGAGTTGGTCGGCGACGGTGACCGTTCGATGATGGTCGACGAGTTCGACAGCGACGACTACGAACTGCGCTCGGTCGTCGACGCGGCCCAGACCCCGCCGTTCCTCACCGACAAGCGGATCGTGGTCGCCCGCGGGCTCGGGCGGTTCGTCACCGACGAGGTCGCCCCGCTGGTGGCGTACGTCGGGAACCCGCTCGACACGACCGACCTCGTGCTCGTCGGTGGTGGTGGGAAGCTGGCCAAGAAGCTCACCGACGCGGTGAAGGCGAACGGCACCGTCACGAACACGTCGCCGCCCACGCGGGCCAAGGATCTCCAGAGTTGGGTGGCCGACCACGTCAGCGATGCCGGCGTGCGCCTGAAGCCAGATGCCGCGGCCCAACTCGCCGGCTGGCTGGGTGAGGACGTCGGCCGCCTCGACGGCATCCTCGCCACCCTCCGCAGCACGTTCGGTGGGGACCATGTGGTGAGCAGCGCGGACCTGGCGCCGTTCCTCGGGGAGGCCGGTGGGGTTCCGCCGTGGGACTTCACCGATGCGATCGACACCGGGAACACGGCCAAGGCGTTGACGATGCTCGCCCGGATGACCCACGGTGGGGGCAGGCACCCGTTGCAGGTGATGTCGATCCTGCACAACCACTACAGCGGGATGGCCAAGCTCGACGGGGTCGAGGCGCGCACGGACCAGGACGCGATGGCGGCCACGGGCATCAAGTCGCCGTTCCCGGCCAAGAAGGCCTTGCAGAACTACCAGCGGCTGGGGGGAGCGTCGGTCAAACGGGCGGTCGAGCTGCTGGCGCAGGCCGACCTCGACCTGCGAGGGGCGAGGGAACTCGACGGCGACGTCGTGATGGACGTGCTGGTCGCCAGGCTGTCGAAACTACGAAGGTAGGTGACGCCCACCCCGCCGGTCACGACGAGACTCGCCGTGAGGCCGAGCAATCAGGCTGGAGCGTTGACCTTCTTCATCAGGCGGCTCTTCTTGCGGGCCGCCGCGTTCTTGTGGATGATGCCCTTGGAGGCGGCCATGTCGATGCGCTTGATGGCGAGGCGAACGGCTTCGGCGTTGTCGTCGGAGCCGATCGTGGCGTGCGCCGTCTTGGTCCGCGTCTTGAGCTCGGCCCGGACGCGCTTGTTGCGGTCGGCGCGCTTGGCGTTCGTCAGGTTGCGCTTTTTCTGGCTCTTGATGTTGGCCATGTCGTCAAAGACCGTGTCTCTCTTGGGTGGAGTCTCTCTCGTGGAACAGCCCGAAAACCTTATCGGTCTCGGTCAGGCACTCCAACGCCGACGAGGCCGGGCGTCGGTAGCGTGGGTGCGGTCATGGACCTCGATCGCATCCGGAACTTCTCGATCATCGCCCACATCGACCATGGCAAGTCGACCCTGTCCGACCGGATCCTCGAGATCACGGGAGCGGTCGAGGCGCGCGACATGCGGTCCCAATACCTCGACTCGATGGATCTGGAGCGCGAGCGGGGCATCACGATCAAGGCGCAGAACGTGCGGGTCGGTTGGAAGGACCACGTCTTCCACCTGATCGACACGCCGGGTCACGTCGACTTCGGCTACGAGGTGAGCCGCAGCCTCGCCGCGTGCGAGGGTGTGGTGCTCGTGGTCGATGCCGCGCAGGGCATCGAAGCCCAGACGTTGGCCAACTGCTATCTGGCGCTCGAGCACGACCTCGAGATCGTCGCCGCACTGAACAAGATCGATCTTCCCGCTGCCGACCCGGATCGGTACGCGGGCGAGATCGAGACGATCCTGGGGATCCCGGCTGAGGAGATCATCCGCATGTCGGCCAAGACGGGGGAGGGTGTCCCCGACCTCCTCGATGCGGTGATCGAGCGCATCCCGGCACCCTCCGGCGACGCGAACGCCCCGCTCCAAGGTCTGATCTTCGACTCCCAGTTCGACCAGTACCGCGGTGTGGTCTCCAGCGTGCGGATCATGCAGGGCCGGCTGACCTCCGGCGCGAAGTTGCAGTTCATGCATGCAGGGGCGAACCACGAGGCGATCGAGATCGGTGCTCGTGCGCCGGCCCCGACCCCGGTCGCCGAGCTCGGCCCGGGCGAGGTCGGCTACCTGATCGCCGGCATCAAGGACGTCGGCGACGCGAAGTCGGGCGAGACCATCACGACCGCGGCGAACGGCGCCACCGAGGCACTCGACGGCTACCGCGAGCCGAAGCCGATGGTGTTCTCCGGGCTGTTCCCGATCGACGGCGACGACTTCGAGAACCTGCGCGAGTCGCTCGAGAAGCTGAAGCTCAACGACGCCTCGATCACCTACACGCCCGAGTCGTCGGGCGCGCTCGGGTTCGGGTTCCGTTGCGGGTTCCTCGGCCTGTTGCACATGGAGATCGTGAAGGAGCGGCTCGAGCGTGAGTTCGGGCTTGCGCTCATCGCCACCGCGCCGAGCGTCGAGTACCGGCTCACCCGCACCGATGGCACCCACCAGGTGGTCGACAACCCGGCCGATCTGCCCGAAGCGCAGAAGATCGCCAGCATCGAAGAGCCGTACTTCAAGCTGTCGATCATCACACCGACGCAGTACACCGGCGCGCTGATGGACCTGTGCCAGACGCGGCGCGGCGAGATGAAGAAGATGGAGTACCTGTCGCCCGAGCGGGTCGAGCTCGTCTACGAGGTGCCGCTGGCCGAGGTGGTCGTCGACTTCTTCGATCAGATGAAGTCGCGTACGCAGGGCTACGCCAGCCTCGACTACGAGCTGGCCGACTACCGCCCGTCGAACCTCGTCAAGGTCGACCTCCTGCTCAACGGCGTGCCCGCGGACGCGTTCTCCACCATCGTCCACCGTGACTCCGCCTACCAGTACGGAGCGCGGATGTGCGAGAAGCTCAAGGAACTCATCC
>CAZBTQ010000309.1:0-2988 GCA_964494405.1 uncultured Iamiaceae bacterium | reverse complement strand
CTCGTCGGCGCTCGGGATCTCGAGGCTGCGGCGTCCGAACATGGGCGACCTCCGTAGGTCTTCGACTGGCCTCCAGGGTAGGGCTGGCGTCGACGGATCGGTCGTCGGTCACACCCGTCTCTCACCTTGGTCGCGGGGCGTCCACACGTCACGGTCCCAGGCTGCGACGATGATCCACGGCACGACGGGAGACCGACCCATGGCTGATCCGACGAACAACGATGGCCACACCGCCACCGACCCTGCGAACGATCGCATCCCCGGGCCCGAGCGCGCGTCACGCCTGCGTGCCGGCGCCGTCGGTGCCGGGCTCGGCATCATCGCGGTGATCGGAATCGGTGCCGGCACGGGCGCCCTCGCGGGCGCTCAGACGGATCCTCCTGCCGTTGGCGCCGACGATGCGTCACCGGCTCCAGGCGAGCGGCTCGCGGAGGCCCTGGCTCCGCTCGTCGAGGACGGAACCCTCACCCAGGAGCAGGCCGACGCGGTCGTCGCACGTCTCCTGGAGGCCGGCGCCCAAGCGCGGGAGGACTGGCAGGGCCGCATGGGTGGCCGCCACGGGGAGGGATTCGGCGGGCGAGGCTTCCCCGCAGTGTCCGCGGTGACCGACCTGCTCGGCCTCAGCCCCGACGACCTCCGCGACGCGCTGAGCGAGGGCGCGACGCTCGCCGAGCTCGCGTCGGACGCAGGAGTCACGACCGACGAGCTTCGGAGCGCCATGCTGTCAGGTGTGGAGGAGCACCTCGCAGCGCGGGTCGCCGACGGCGACATGACCCAGGAAGAGGCCGACGAGCACCTCGCCCGCGCCACCAAGATGGCCGACGCCGTGATCGACGGCGAGTTGCCCGCCCGCCCGGGGCACGACCGCGCGCCTCGCACGGCCGAGGAAGACGGCACCACGGAGGACCCGTCCGCGTGACCCACCGCCTCCTCGTCGCGGACGACGACCGTGCGATCCGTGAGTCGCTCGGCCGGGTGCTGCGCCTGGAGGGCTACGACGTCACGCTGGTGGCTGACGGAGCTGAGGCGTTGGAGGCGCTCCGCACCGATCCGCCGGCCGCGCTCGTGCTCGACGTGATGATGCCCCACGTCGACGGGCTCACCGTCTGTCGGGTCATGCGTTCCGAGGGCAACCGCACGCCAATCCTCATGCTCACCGCGCGCACCGAGACCTCGGACCGCGTCGCGGGGCTCGACGCCGGCGCCGACGACTACATGGCCAAGCCGTTCGACCTCGACGAGCTGCTCGCCCGTGTCCGCGCCCTGCTCCGCCGAGCCTTCCCCGACGACGCGCGATCGACGGTCATCCAGGTCGAGGACCTGCGGATCGACCCTGCCCAACGTCGCGCGTGGCGGGGCGATGCCGAGATCGACCTCACCAAGACCGAGTTCGACCTGTTGGAGCTGCTCGCCCGCAACGAGGGCATCGTCCTCGACCACAGCACGATCTACGAGCGCATCTGGGGCTACGACTTCGGTCCGGACTCGAAGAACCTGGCGGTCTACATCGGCTACCTGCGGCGCAAGATCGAGACCGACGGCGCACCGAAGCTGCTCCACACCGTGCGCGGCGTCGGGTACACGATCCGCTCGTCGTGACGCTCCGCCTCAAGCTCGTCATCGCGATCTCCGGGCTCGCCGCGCTGGCGACGATCGCGATCGGCGCGTCGACCTACCGCACCACCGAGGCGCAGCTCGACGCCGAGGTCGACCGATCGCTCCAGCAGGCCCTCGCGTCGATCGAGGCCCGGATCATCCAGGGCGTCCCCTCCCGCTACGAGGAGCTGGTGCCGCGCTCATCGCCGTCGCGCCCGCGCACCTTCGAGCGCATCCTCCTCCAGATCGTCAACGACGACGGCGAGGTCGTCGCCACCAGCGCCGAGGCCCCGCTGCCGGTGGACGAGATCGACCGACGCGTGGCGTCGAGCGTGCAGGCGGTCGAGGTGACCCGCACGATCTCGATCGACGGCGATCCCTACCGCGAGCTCACGTCGCCGATCAGCGATGGCTTCGCGCTCCAACTCGTGCGCAGCACCGAAGAGGTCGAACGCGTCCTCGACTCGATCCGCTTGCGCACGTTGACCTCGGTGCTGGTCGTCGTCGCCGGTGGCGTCATCGCCGGCTGGCTCGTCGCCCAGCGAGCGACGCGTCGCCTCGAGCACCTCACCCGCACCGCAGAGGCGGTGGCGCTGACCGGGCGGCTCGACGTGCCGACACCCGAGGCCGGGCCCGACGAGGTGGGCCGGCTCAGCGGCGCCATCGCGGGGATGCTCGGCGCGCTTCGCCGGTCGCGGGAGGCGCAGACCCAGCTCGTGCAGGACGCCGGGCACGAGCTGCGGACACCGCTCACCAGCCTCCGTACCAACATCTCGCTGCTGCGCCGGATCGACGAGCTACCACCGGAGACCCGCGACCAGGTGATCGCCGACCTCGACACCGAGGCGAGGGAGCTGTCGGTCCTCGTCGACGAGCTGGTCGAGCTCGCCACCGACCAACGCCGTCAGGAGGCGGTGACGTCGATCGACCTCGCGTCGCTGGCAGAGACCGTGGCCGAGCGGGTCCGGCGGCGCACCGGTCGCGAGATCGTCGTCGCCACGACCGAACCTGCCACCATCCAGGGGCGCGCCGCTGCGCTCGACCGCGCTGTTGGGAACCTGGTCGACAACGCCTGCAAGTTCTCCGACCCGCCGAGCGTCGTGGAGATCGACGTGCGCGGCGCGACGATCGCCGTGCTGGATCGTGGCATCGGCATCCCCGCCGAGGACCTTCCCCGCGTCTTCGATCGCTTCTATCGCGCGGTCGGCGCACGCAGCCGCCCAGGCTCGGGGCTCGGCCTCGCGATCGTCAGCGCGGTCGCCGACGACCACGGCGGTCGGGTGGAGGCGGGGCCTCGCGAGGCCGGTGGAACGCGCACGGCGCTGGTCCTCCCTCCTGACGCGTGACCTGCGACACTGCATCCATGAGCACACGCATCGGGGTCATGGGAGC
>CAZBTQ010000308.1:0-3034 GCA_964494405.1 uncultured Iamiaceae bacterium | reverse complement strand
GGCGGTGGGTGGCCATGCCGATGAGGTGCTTCTCGACCGCCAGCAGGTCGGGCGTGGTCCAGCGGCGGGCGTCGATCGGGACGGGTGCCCGTCGACCGTCACCTCGACGGATGCGCTCGGTACCGGACTCGGCCAGGGCGACGACGTGATGCGAGGCGAGGTAGTCCTCGGCCAGGCGGAGGACCTCGGTGGTGGCGGCGCCGGCGGGCAACTCGTCGCAGAGTTGGCGGATCACGTCGCGGCGGTCGAAGGTCGAGCGGTGCTCGGTGATGCCGTTGGGTGCGTCGAGTCGTCGGTAGAGGTGGCCGACGTCGGTGTCCTCTCGTGTCGGGTGCTGCCGGGCGGTGGTGTCGCAGACCGAGGCGAGGGTCCGCTCGTCGAGGCCGACCTTGGCGGCCCGTCGGGTCCACCAATCCTGGAGGGCGGCGTAGGGAACGGAGGTGTCCTTGTTCTCGCGGGTGGCGTAGGTGGCGACCTGTGCGCCGTGGCCGCCGAGGCTGCCGAACAGCGCCATGCGGTCGACGATCTGGCGGCGACGCTGGGAGAAGTGGTCGATGGCCCGCTTGGGGATGCCGGCGAGGTCGGCGATGCCGTTGCGGGGCGTCTTCCAGGTGATGCCGAGGCGGCGCGTGAGCTCGGCCCGCAGGTGGGCTTCGTAGAGGAACCCGACGGTGCGGCACCACGAGTAGAGGTGGCGGCCGTCGAGGGCGCTCCACCGGTCGTCGCTGCGGGCGTGGGCGAGGTTGGCGACCACGACGTGGGTGTGCAGGTGCGGGTCGCCCGCCCGGGAGGTGCGGTGCCGGAAGGCGGCGGCCACGAACCCGTCGCCGGGCAGGACGGTGGCGCCGCCCTTGCCTCGCCGGACTCGGCAGGCCTCGGTCTCTAACACCGCGAGGGCGGCGTCGACCGCGGCCTCGTGGGCGTCTCGCACCTGGCGGCGGACCTCGGGCGAGCCGAGAGCGAAGAGGAGGGTGACCGACTTCGGGGCGTTGAACGTGCAGTCGAAGCCGGCCATGTGCTTCGGGCCCTTCGAGCTGAGCAGCGGGCGGCCGTCGGGCCCGACCCCGTTGAGGACACGGCGCAACTGGTAGCCGGCGACGTCGCCGGCCAGGCCGAGGCGCTCGGCGCCCCGGCCGAGCCATCGACCCGGCGCCTCGCCGGAGCCGATGTAGTACTCCTCGGCGCCGCGGGCGACGGTGTCGAGGTAGTAGTCGGCCCGGCCGGGAGCGAGCTTGCCGATGCTCAGCACGGGACCGCTCCCCCGCCGCACGAGACGACACGGGCGGACCGGGGCCACCTTGGTGCAAGTGCGTCGACCTGAAACGGGTGGCCCAGCGGGATACCCGTGAGCGCCGTCATGACGCTTCCGGGAAGAGCGTCGCCTGCGCCTGGTCGGTCGTCCGACGGGAGCGGCGGGTCGTCGAGCGAGGTGCCTGTTCCGGGGCTGGAGGCGTCGGTGTGGCCCCGGTGGCCGGTCGGTCGACCGGGGTCGGGTCGGCGTGGTCGATGGCCCCCGACGCCAGGCGCTCGAGCAGGTGGACCGGCACCCGCAGCAGCCGCCCCACCCGCACCACCGGGAGGCCCTCGGCCCCACCCGTCGCTCGCCACTGCCGGGTGAGGGCATAGGCGGCGGTGCGGCCGATGCGCAGGACGGCGGCGGCTTCCTCCACGGTGAGGAACGCCTTCGTCGGGATCGGGCCCGTCGGGTTCGGGCCCGGCGGGGTGGACGGGGCGGCACGAGGTGTCATGCCTACGTAAGCCCGATTCGGGACCGAAAACCGCGCAATCCATCCGGGGTTGTCAGGCCCCGGGCGCGGGCGCATGCTGTTCGGGCCGACCTCGGCGACACCGAAGGTCGGCAGCCCTCGAGGACAGAGCGTGGTCGTGTCCTCCTCTCACCCCGCCGTACGGCGGGATGCCGGCCACCGGTGCGGTGGCCGAGAGGAGGACCGATGCGTGGTCACATCGCCCGGAAGGGCAACCGGTACTACGCCGTCGTCTACGAGGGCACCGACCCCGCCACCGGCAAGGAGCGCCACCGCTGGTACCCCGGCGGCGCCACTCGCCGGGACGCCGAGAAGGTGCTCGGCGAGCTGGTCAAGCGGATGCACGACGGCGACTACCGCTCGCCCGAGCGGATCACCGTCGCCGACTACCTCACCGAGCGATGGCTGCCGCTGCGGCGCCGACAGGTCCGCCACAGCACCTACCGCTCCTACGTAGCGAACACCCGGCTCCACGTCCTGCCCTACATCGGCAACATCCCGCTGCAGCGGCTCACGCCCGACGACCTCGACGGGCTCTACGACCTGCTGCTCACCAACGGCCGACGCAACGGCGCCGGCGGCGGGCTGTCACCGAAGATGGTGCGCAACATCCACAACATGCTACGCAAGGCCCTCGCCGACGCCTGCCGCAAGGGCACCCTCCAGCGCAACGTCGCCACCCTCGCCGACCCACCCAAGCCCGGCCGCGACACCGCCATGCGGGTCTGGACCCCCGAGCAACTCGTCCAGTTCCTCGACGAGATCGCCGAGCACCGGCTCGCCACCGCCTTCGTGGTTGCCGCCCACACCGGGATGCGACGCGGCGAGGTGCTCGGCCTCGCCTGGCGCGACCTCGACCTCGACGCCAACCGGCTCTCGGTGCGCCAGGCCGTCATCACCGTCGAGTACCAGGTGACCATCGCGGACGTGAAGACCGGCAGCGCCCGCCGCACCATCGACCTGGACGACCGCACCGTCGACGCCCTCCGCGCCTGGCGACTCGCACGGGAGCAGGAGGCGGCGCTCGCCGGGC
This sequence comes from uncultured Iamiaceae bacterium, assembly GCA_964494405.1. Classification (GTDB taxonomy): domain Bacteria; phylum Actinomycetota; class Acidimicrobiia; order Acidimicrobiales; family SKKL01; genus Actinomarinicola. The sequence continues at coordinate 235 of CAZBTQ010000308.1, read as the reverse complement.
TGCCGGTGAGCGAGGACGAGACCGTGTTCGCCGGTCCCGACGGGAGCCTCACCCACCCCGACTACCTCAGCCAGGTCTTCGACCGTCACCTCGCGGCGAGCGACCTACCGAGGATCAGGTTCCACGACCTCCGCCACACCCACGCCACGATCCTGCTCAAGGCCGGCGTCCACGTGAAGGTCGTCAGCGAACGCCTCGGCCACAGCAGCCCCGCCTTCACCATGACCGTCTACCA
>CAZBTQ010000307.1:0-3044 GCA_964494405.1 uncultured Iamiaceae bacterium | reverse complement strand
TACCGGAGGTCCAGGTGGCACTGCAAGGAACCCTCGAGACGTTTGCACTCCCCGACGTGCTGCGCCTCCTCGCGTCGACGAAGAAGAGCGGTGTGCTGCGCATCGAGACCGAGCGCGGTCACGGTGAGCTGGCCGTTCGCGACGGCGAGCTGATCGGTGGGGCGGCCGACCGTGCCCCCCGCGCCAGCTCCCCAGCTGATCTGCTGTTCGAGATGTTGCGGTCACGTGACGGCTCCTTCGTGTTCGACGACTCGCCCGTCGACGGCGACGCTGACGCCCGCGACGTCGAGTCGACGCTCGCTGACGCCGAGGCCCAACTCGCCGAGTGGTCCGAGATCGAAGCGGTCGTCCCGTCGCCGCACCGCGAGGTGACCCTGCGCGCCGATCACGACGGCGACATCACCTTCAGCGGGTCGCAGTGGAACGTGATCGCCACGATCGCTGGCGGCTGCACCGTCGCCGCGCTCGGCGATCGCCTCGACGCCACCGAGATCGTCGCAACCCGAGCCGTGCGCGACCTCGTCGAACTGGGCGCGGTCGAGCTCTCGGCCTCCGATGTCGAGACGACGTCGGCGCCGCTGGCGCCAGTCGAGGCCGCGCCGATGCCGTCGTTCGAGAACGTTCCCGAGCCACCTCCGGCACCGCGTGTCGAGCACGAGGCGCCTCCGATGAGGTCGTTCGGCTCCGAGCCCGAGAGCCTGCTCGCCGACGAGCCGAGCCCGCTACCGCCCTTGCCGACCCGCCAGCCCGGCCACGACGCTGCACTGAACGGCTTCGCTCCCGCGGCCGACCCTCCGGTTGCGCCGGTGGCTCCGCTCTTCCGCGACGAGGCACCGGTCGCGCCGCCACCCGCAGCGGACCCCACCTCCGACTCGACGTGGACGCCGAGCAGCTTCGGCGACGAGTCGTCGAGCTTCTTCGACGACGACGACGAGGACCCGCTCGCCGACGACCCCTTCGGCCCCGACCCGTTCCGGCTGCCACGACTCGACGCGGTCGACGGCGAGGACGGCACCGAGGCCGCCGAGATGGCCCGTCAGCTGGCCAACCTCAGCCCCCGTGCCGCGCAGGCCGTCGCCGCGGCTGCGGCTGCGACCACCGACGAAGAGCGTGACGAGGCCATGGCCCAGGCCACCGACGGCGACGACGGCGTCAACCGCGGCCTGCTGTTGAAGTTCCTCTCCTCGGTCGACGAGTAGTCCAGACAGCGCCCGCCGGTCGACTGCGTCCGCCCGGCGACGCGTCCACGCAGGTACTGTCCGCCCGGTGATCGAGGTCCTCGCTGTCGTCGTCGGCCTCGTCGTGGGCCCCATCCTGCGGCTCGCAGCCGACCGGGTTCCGGATCGGCTGCCGCTCTTCGGCGCCCGATCCGAGGCCGCTGGTGCGAGCGTCGCACGCGACCTTTCACCGGTCGTGTCGTGGTGGTCGTCCACGACGCCAGGCGTCATCGCACCCGTCGGATCTCCCGACGATGTCGCCAACGGCGAGGCGCGGGCGACGCGAGTTCGGCGGTGGCGAGCACCGGCGATCGACCTCGTGACCGCCGTCGTCTTCGCTGCCCTCGCGTCCCGCTTCGGAACGACGGCTGCGCTTCCGGCCATGTTGGTGTTCGGTGCCGCGCTGGTCACCGTGTCGGTCATCGACATCGACCACTACAGGATCCCCGACCGCGTGGTGTTTCCGGCCCTTGGGCTCTGCACCGTGTTGCTGGCCGTGGCATCGATCGTCGACGACATCGGTGGCGCGATGGTGGGTGCCGCGGTAGGTGCGATCGCCTACTTCGGCTTCTTGTTCATCTTCTTCCTCGTGTCGCCGTCGGGCATGGGGTTCGGCGATGTGAAGCTCGCCCTGCTGCTGGGCCTCGTCCTCGGCTGGACCGGCGCCGTCCAGGAGGTCGACGGGGAGCTGGTGGCGGGTGGTCTCGTCGACTCGTTCAGGCTCGTCCTCTACGGCGGGCTGGCGGGGAGCGTGCTCGGATCCCTCGTCGGCGTCATCGTGATCTCGGTGCGCGGCCGTCGTGCGCACTTCCCCTTCGGGCCCTCGTTGTGCCTCGGTGCCCTCGCCGTCGTGCTGCTGAGCGGACAGGCCCTCGGGTGAACGTCACCCGGGTCGCGACCTGCTGGTCGTTATCGTGGCGCCGTGCCCACCGATCACGCGTCTGACCCCCCCGCGCGCCAGATCTCACGATCCGGCGGTGCAGTGTCGGTCGTCGCGCTCGTCGGCATGATGGGGAGCGGCAAGAGCGCCGTGGCCAGTGCTGTCGCGCGCCGCACCGGCTGGGCGCTCGTCGATCTCGACGAGCGGATCGCCACGTCCGCTCGACGGTCGATCGCCGAGCTCTTCGCGGTCGACGGAGAGCCCAACTTCCGGACCATCGAGCTCGACGCGCTGCGCTCGGTGTTCGACGGGGAGGCTCCGGTCGTCGTGGCGACCGGAGGCGGGATCGTCACGACTGCCGCTGGGCGTCGACTGCTCGTCGACCACGCCACCGTCGTGTGGCTCGACGCCAGCACCGACGTGCTCGTCGAGCGCGTGGGTGCGGGGGAGGGGCGGCCGCTCCTCGCCGAGGACCCGGCATCCACACTGCGAGCACTGGCCGAGGAGCGACGCGAGCTCTACGCCGAGGTCGCCGACGTCGTCGTCGACGCGAACGTCGACGATGTCGAGGTGGTCGCCGAGCGCGTGCTGAGTGCCCTCGGGGTTGCCGCGTGATCACCATCCCGGTCGATGTCGGGCACGCGCGGTACGACGTGGTCGTCGGCGACGGTGCTCGCCACGTGCTCGCGAACCTCCTGCCGTCGACGGCGGGGAGGGCCGCGATCGTCACCCAGCCGGGGGTGGGGCTCCACGTCGACGTGGGCATCGAGTCCCGAACCTTCCTCATCGGCGAGGGCGAGGCGGCGAAGTCGCTCGACACCGTCGGCACGCTCTGTTCGGCCTTCGCTGACTGGGGGCTGACCCGAAACGACGTCGTCGTCGCGGTCGGGGGCGGGCTCGTCACCGACGTCGCGGGGTTCGCCGCCGCCGTGTACCACCGCGGCGTC
>CAZBTQ010000306.1:0-3054 GCA_964494405.1 uncultured Iamiaceae bacterium | reverse complement strand
TCACATCATCAGGGGCGTGCGGTTATCCGGGGTGTGCCCGCTCGGGTGCTGGCGGGCGCTGTGATGGTGAGTGGCGGTCCCGGATAATCACAGGGCTTCGAGGAAGGCGAGGAGGTTGTCGGGTGGCTGGTAGCGCCCGGCCGGGGTCTTGGCCGGCGCGGTCCGGGCGAGTGCTCGTTCCTTCGTTGTGAGGTCGCCGTGGAGGTAGATCTGGGTGGTTTGGGTGTGTTCGTGTCCGAGCCACATGGCGATGACGCTGGTGTCGACGCCGGCCGCGAGCAGTGTCATCGCGGCGGTGTGGCGCAGGGTGTGTGGTGTCACCTTCTTGATCGTCCAGGCCGGGCAGTGCTGGCGGGCGGTGGCAACGTGGCGGTCGATGAGGTCGCCGGCTGAGTCGGGCTGGAGCGGGCTGCCACGTCGTGTCGGGAACACGGGCTGGTCGCCGACGTGGCCGAGTTCGGCGAGCCAGACGCGCAGCACTTTGACGGTGTGGCGGGTGAGCGGTGTGCAGCGTTCCTTGCGGCCCTTGCCGAGACAGCGGACGTGTGCGCCGGTGCCGAGCACGATGTCGTGGCAGCGCAGCCCGCAGAGTTCCGAGACGCGCAGCCCGGTTTGGACGGCTGTGGCGAGCAGGGCGTGGTCGCGTCGTCCGAGCCATGTGCTGCGGTCGGGTGCGGCGAGCAGCGCGTCGACTTCGACGGGTGACAGGAATGACAGGGTCGGTCGCTGGGAGCGTTTGTCGGGTATGGCCAGCACGCGTTGGATGAGCGCGGCGTGGGCAGGTTCGCGGTAGGAGGCGTAGCGGAACATCGAGCGGATTGCTGCCATGCGTGCGTTGCGGGTGCGCACGGTGTTGCCCCGCTCGTGTTCGAGGTGGTCCAAGAACTCGGTGATCAACGCGGCGTCCAGGTCGGCGAGATCGAGCTGGGATGGCTGCTTGCCGGTGCGCTGCTCGGCGAACTGGAGCAGGAGTCGGAACGTGTCGCGGTAGGCGCGCACGGTGTGTGCGCTGGCGTGAAGTTGGCGGTTGAGGCGGTCGGTGAAGAACGACTCGAGGATCGGCGCGAGCGTGCTCACTGGTCCTCCCTGGCGGTGTGGTGGTCGAGGCGTTCGGCGGCGAGCGCCATCAGTTCCGGGGCGGCGGACAGATACCAGTAGGTGGACGCCGGCTCGACGTGGCCGAGGTAGGTGGACAGACGTGGCAGGAGCGCTTGAACGTCGGCGCCGTCGCGATACCAGCCGAGCAGCGTGCGAACAGCGAAGCTGTGGCGGAGATCGTGGGCGCGTGGACGCCGACCGTCGGCGGTGGTGATCCCGGCGCTGTCGAGTAGGTCGCCGAACGCGGCGTTGAACCGCTGGTAGCCGACGCGTCGCCCGGCCGGGGTCGCGAACATTGCCGGGTCAGCCGAAGTCGCCCGGAGCGGGTCGCGGTAATGGTTGAGCGCGGTGATCGTGCTCGGCGCGAGTGGGACCAGGCGGGACTTGCCGAACTTGGCGAGCCACACGGTGAGCACGCCGGTGTCGGGGTCCAGGTCGGCGGTGTTCAAGCGGAGCACCTCTCCGATGCGCATGCCGGTGGCCCACAACAGCCCGATGATCGTCTCGACCGTGGCACCCCACGATGCCGGGATCAACACCCGCGCCGCGTCCATCAACATGGTGATGTCGACGTCGGAGTACAGATGCGGGACCGGGCGGGCCGTGCGCACCGGTAACAGACCCGTCGGGGGAACCTCGTGGGCCGGGTCGAGCGCTTGGAGGTAGCGGGCGAACCCGCGGATCATCGTCAACCTCCTGGCCCCGGCGCCTCCATGCGGAGTGCCAGATGCCCACTCGACCGCGGAGCTGACGGTCACGGTGACGAGACCGTTGGCGTCGAAATCAGCGACGAACGCGGCCAACTGGCGTTCGTCCTCCACGAGCTTGTAGCCGACAGCACGGCGCACCGCCAGGTAGTCGCCAAGCGCAGTCTCCAGCGGACTCATGACCGGCCCCCCGGCCACGGCTGAGCGACAGCGGCCAACGCCGTGATGTCAACGCGGGCATACATCGACGTCGTCGCCAACTCGTGATGTCGCAGCAGTTGGCCGATCTCGGGCAGACCAGCGCCACGGCCGAGCAGATCGACCGCCAGCCTGTGACGCAGACGGTGCGAGCACAGGTCCGGCAGCCCGACGCGGGCACAGCCACGCCGGATCGCGGCCGTCACCGTCGTCCTCGACACCGGACCCGCCGGATCGATCCGCAAAAAGACCTGACGCCACCGGTCATCGGCACCGCGCTTCACGAGGTACGCGCCAAGGGCCTCACCGACGTCCACCGGCACCGGCAGCGGATCACGCCCGCCGCCCTTGCTGCGCACCAACAGCTCGCCGCGCCGCCAGTCGACGTCGTCGAGCTCCATGTCGACCACTTCGCCCAATCGCAGCCCGAGCCGCGACAGCAGCGTCACGATCGCGAAGTCCCTCGCTCCGGCCACCGTCTCCCGGTCGAAGCCCGCCAACAACTGTTGCGCCGCGCCGGGCACGGTCGTGCGCGGCAGCGTCGACACCCGACCCCGAGCCAACCACGGCGTCGCTTGCGCGAGCGGGGCGGCGATCAACCCGACCGCATAGAAGTAGCGCAACAAGGCGCGCACGCTGACCACGATCGTGTTCACCGTGCTCGCCCGCCGACCCTCGCTGACCGCGGTCACGAAACGCGCCACGTCGCTTGCCGTCAACGCGCCGATCCGGTTGACGTCGTCGCCACACGCCGCGAGCGCGAACAGCCGGGCGTTCCACGAGTACGTCCTGATCGTGAACGGGCGCAACCCACGCTCGACCCTCAGGTACTCGCGATAGCGATCCAACAACGCGCCCACCGGCGCGGGCACCTCAACACACGGCACGACTGACATGGGGACCTCCTCCCGGGCAGGGACCACCCCCACCCGCCGAGCAAGCCTTCACGCCTCGAAGCCCTGTGATTATCCGGGACCGCCACTCACCATCGCAGCGCTCACGAGCACCCGAGCCGGCACACCCCGGATAACCGCGCGCCCCTGATGATGTG
>CAZBTQ010000305.1:1591-3054 GCA_964494405.1 uncultured Iamiaceae bacterium | reverse complement strand
TCAGCCCTCGAAGGAGCGACGGCCTTCCAGGGCCCGGCCGAGGGTGAGCTCGTCGGCGTACTCCAGGTCGCCGCCGACGGGGAGGCCACTGGCGATGCGGGTGGTGGTGATGCCGAGCGGCGCGAGCAGGCGGCCGAGGTACATCGCCGTCGCCTCGCCCTCGATGTTGGGGTTGGTGCACAGGATCACCTCGGTGACCGCCTCGGGTTCGAGCCGCGCCAGCAGCTCCTTCACCTTCAGCTGGTCGGGACCGATGCCCTCGATCGGGCTGATCGCACCCTGGAGCACGTGGTAGCGGCCGCGGTACTCGCGGGTGCGCTCGACCGCCACGATGTCGCGGGGCTCCTCGACCACGCACAACACGTGCGAGTCGCGGCGGTCATCCCGGCAGATCGAGCACAGCGGCCCCTCGGCGATGTTCCAGCACCGCTCGCAGAACGCCACCTTCTCCTTCACCTCGACGATGGCCCGCGCCAGTCGCAGCGCGTCGTCCTTGGGGATCTTCAGCAGGTGGAACGCGATGCGCTGCGCGGACTTCGGGCCGACGCCTGGCATCTTGCCGAGCTCGTCGATGAGGTCCTGCACGGCACCGTCGTAGACCCCCACGCGGCTAGCTGTCCTGGCCGAAGAGCCCGCCGAGCTCGCCCTGCTGCCCGCCGCCGAGCCCGCCCATGCCACCCAGCGCGCCCAGGTCGAGGCCGCCGACCGCGCCCTCCTGCATCTGCTGGATCTCGGCCATCGCGTCGTGCAGCGCGGCGAGGATCAGGTCCTCGAGCAGGCTCGGATCCTCGGGGTCGATGACCGACGGATCGATCTGCACCGAGCGGAAGTCGACCCCGCCGGTGACCTCGATCTTCACGGCGCCACCACCGGCGGAGCCTTCGACGATCGTGTTGGCCGCCTCGGCCTGCGCGGCCAAGAGCTGCTGCTGCATCTGCTGGGCCTGCTCGAGCAGACCACCCAGATCGGGGAACCCGGACGGGCCGGAGGTGTCGCTCATCGTGTGCTCCTGTGGATGCGGGGAGGGATGGTCACTCTTCGACGACCTCGGCGCCGGGGAACAGCTCGGTCAGGCGGTCGACCGAGCTGGTTGCGACGTCGGCATCTTCGAGCTCGGCCACCTCGTCGAGGTCGATGTGGTCGTCGGCATCGTCGAACGGGTCGGGCTCGGGCTCGGCTGGTGGCGGCGCCTCGGCGCGTGGCCGCTCGGGGCGCGCCGAGTCCCGGGCGGGCTGCGCCGGAGGCGGCGAGGGGGCCTCGTCGTCGCGGCGCGGGCCGGCGGGCGCGGCCACCTCGCCCCCGACGACCAGACGCAACGGCACCGGGCGGCCGAAGTGCGACGCGAGCGCGGCCTCGACCTCGGCGCGCAGCTCCTCGCAGCGGTCCCGGTGGATCGGGTTCGGGAGCGCGAACTCGGCCTCGGAGTCGACGCCCGTGAACGTGCCGGCGTTGAAGCGGGCACG
>CAZBTQ010000305.1:0-1491 GCA_964494405.1 uncultured Iamiaceae bacterium | reverse complement strand
TCGGGCGTGGGCTCGGCCTCGGCCTCGATCGCGGCGGCGTCCGCCACTGGTGCCTTCGGTGCCGGTGCTTTCGGTGCAGGTGCCTTCGGTGGCGCGGGGGCACTCGGTGCCGGTGCGACCGGCGCACGAGCCGGGGCTTTCGGTGCGGGTGCGGGTGCGGGTGCCGAGGCCGCCTCAACTGCTGGCGCCGCGGCCACGCCGTTGCGCTCGAGGCGCGAGACGCGGTCGGCCAGTGCCGCGAGCGACGTGTCGACCTCGGGTCGGGTCAGGCGCACCAGCGCCACCTCGAGCGGGATGCGGGGGTCGCCGACGTGGCGCATGTCGGCGATGGCCTCGCCCACCAGCTCGAGGGCGCGGGTGATGGTGGCGCGACCCAGCCGCCCCGACTGTTCGACCGCTCGCTCGCGGTCGGTGTCGGTGAGGTGGTCGAGCGGCCCGCCGACCGACGCCAGGAAGATGTCGCGCAGCCGAGCCAGGAGGTCTTCGGCCAACGGCCGCGGCTCGCGCCCGGCCGACAGCGCCAGAGCCACGGCGACGACGGCCGCTGCGGTGTCGTCCTCGCAGATCGCCTCCACGACGCCGTCGACCGACGACGAACCCGACGGCACTCCCCCGGCGGCGACGACCTGGTCGAGCGCCGACAGCGTGTCGCGCGCCGAGCCACCGCCCTGGCGCATGGCGTAGGCGATGCCCTCGTCGTCGACGTCGAGCTCGGCGTCGGACACCACCCACCGCACGTGCGCCTCGAGCACGTCGGCAGGCAGCAGGCCGAACTCGAGGTGCTGGGTACGGCTGCGGATCGTGGGCAGCACCTTGTGGGGATCGGTGGTGGCGAGCACGAACACCACCTGCGGCGGCGGTTCCTCGAGCGTCTTCAACAGCGCGTTGGACGCGCCCGCCGAGAGCATGTGGACCTCGTCGAGGATGTAGACCTTGCGCCGGCCAGGGGACCCGATGCCGGCCCGGCTGATCAGGTCGCGTACCGCTTCGACGCCGTTGTTGGAGGCCGCGTCGAGCTCGTGGAGGTCGAACGAGGTGCCCGTCTCGATCGCCCGGCACGACTCGCACTCACCGCACGGCTCGCCCTCGGGGCTGAGGTTCTCGCAGTTGAGCGCCTTGGCGAGGATGCGCGCGGTGGACGTCTTGCCCGTGCCACGCGGGCCGCTGAACAGGTAGGCGTGACCGACGCGGTCCTCGCGGACGGCGTTGCGAAGCGCTCGTACGACGTGCTCCTGGCCGCGCAGCTCGGTGAAGGAACCGGACCGATACCGGCGGTAGAGCGACTGGTACGCCATCGGGCCGACTCTACCGATCCGGGGCCGACCGGGAACCGCCGTGGCCACCACGTCGTTCTGAGCGGATCGCGTCACACGGGGACAGACCAGATCCGCACAGAACGAGCGCCCTGCGCCCGGCGGGCGCAGCGACAGCAACGTGCGCACTCCCGCGCCGGGCCGGGGCGGTCTGCGCCCGGCGGGCGCAGCGACAGCA
>CAZBTQ010000304.1:0-3071 GCA_964494405.1 uncultured Iamiaceae bacterium | reverse complement strand
GGCCAGGAGCACGAACGTGGCGATCGCCGCCGTGATCATCGCAAGGGTGCGTCGCATCGGTTCGGAGGTCCTCCGGTTGGAGCAGGGGGGTGCTGGAGTGTGGGTCGCCACGTACTGCGTACGACCGAGGCTTCGACCGTCGGTCTGGCGGCTCTATTCTGACAGATCGGCGGGCCAACCTGTGAGATGAGGCGATGTGAGCCACGCATGCGAGGAAAGGCCGTTTGGCCTGTATGGTCCGGAGGAAGGGCCGTTCGGCCCTCACACACTCGGCGACGTCGTCCGACCATGACGAAGTGAGCGACGACTCGGGCCCCGCCCGCACCCCCGACCAGGAATCGGCCTGGTGGGTGCCGCTCCTGCCGTACCGCACCGCGCTCCAGGCCGGTGCCGACGCGCTCTCGTGGGCTGTGGCCGTCGTGGTGGCGACGTGGCTGCGCTACGAGCTCCGGATCCCCTCTCACGAGCTGCCCGGCATGGCGACCATGGCCGTGGTGGCCCCTGCGGTGTTCGTCGCGGCCGGGTTCGCCATGGGGCTCTACGTGCGCAAGTGGCGTTATGGCGGGTTCGACGAGGTGTCCGCAGTGCTGAAGGCCACTGCCATCACCACCGTGGTGATCGTGGCGCTCGACGTGGTGGTCTTCGGCCGTGCCATCCCGCTGTCGTCGGCGCTGGCGGCGGGCATCGGCGCGCTGGTGCTGATGGGCGGGGTCCGCTTCGCCTGGCAGCTCGCGCTGCACCAGTCGATGCGACCGGCCGACGAGGGCGCCACCCGCCTGCTGGTCTTCGGTGCCGGCGAGGCCGGCCAGCAGCTCGTGCGCCAGATGGTGTCGGACCCGATGAACAGCTACCTGCCGGTCGGCCTGCTCGACGACGACCCGGCGAAGGCCAACCTGCGCATCCGGCGAGTCCCGGTCGTCGGCACCCGAGCTCACCTCGCCGCCGCGGTCGACAAGCTCGACGTGTCGATGCTGATCATCGCGGTGCCGAGCGCTGGCGGCGACCTGGTCCGCGAGCTCTACGACGAGGCGACGGACCTGGGTGTGGACGTGCGGGTGCTGCCATCGGTCAGCGAGCTGATCGGCGGGGCCACGATGTCGCAGGTGCGCGCGGTGACCGATGAGGACCTGATGGGTCGTGGCGGCATCGACACCGACCTGGACTCCATCGCCTACTACCTCACCGGCAAGCGCGTGCTGGTCACGGGCGCTGGCGGGTCGATCGGTTCGGAGCTGTGCCGCCAGGTCCACCGGTTCGCCCCGGCGCGCCTGGTGATGCTCGACCGCGACGAGGGCGGCCTGCACGGCGTCCAGATGTCCATCGAGGGTCGGGCCCTGCTCGACAACCCCGACCTGGTGGTGGCCGACATCCGCGACCGCGACCGCATGGCCGAGGTGTTCGACGACGCGCGCCCAGAGGTCGTGTTCCACGCCGCTGCCCTGAAGCACCTACCGCTGCTCCAGATGCACCCCGCCGAGGGCGTCAAGACCAACGTGTGGGGCACCCAGACCCTGCTCGACCTCGCGGCCAGCCACCACGTCGAGCGGTTCGTCAACATCTCCACCGACAAGGCGGCCGACCCCTCCAGCGTGCTCGGCTACACCAAGCGCATCGCCGAGCGGCTGACGGCGCAGACCGCAGAGGAGGCGGGCACCGACGGCGTGTTCTTGTCGGTGCGGTTCGGCAACGTCCTCGGGTCGCGAGGGTCGATGCTGGGGTCCTTCCGGGCCCAGATCGACGCGGGCGGCCCGATCACGGTCACCGACCCTGACGTGACCCGGTTCTTCATGACCGTGTCCGAGGCCGTCCAGCTCGTCATCCAGGCCGGCGCCATCGGCCGAAGCGGCGAGGCCCTCGTGCTGGACATGGGCGATCCGGTCAGCATCGACGCGGTGGCGCGCCGGCTGATCGCCGAGTCGAAGCGGCCGATCAACGTCGTCTACACGGGTCTGCGGCCGGGGGAGAAGCTGCACGAGGTCCTGTGGGCCGAGGGCGAGGTCGACGACCGCCCGATCCACCCGCTGGTCAGCCATGTGGCCGTCCCGCCGCTCGAACCCGTGGAGGTGGAGCCGTTGCTCGACGGCCCTGCCGAGGGCCTGGTGACGCGCTTGGCGCAGCTGTCGACGCCAGGGGCGAGACTGTCGGGGTGACCGAACCCGACGGCGTGAGCACACCGGTGCCGGTGCGGCACTACCGCGGCAAGCGCGTGCTCGACCTGGCGGTGGTCGCGGTGGCAGCGGTGCCGGTGGCGCTCGTCGGCGGCGCGTCCTGGATGGCCGTGCGGGCGACCTCGTCAGGGCCGGGTCTGTTCCGCCAGGAGCGGGTGGGCGCGGGCGGCAAGCCGTTCACCGTGCTGAAGCTGCGGACGATGACCGTCGACGACCCGGGTGGGAGCGCGTTCCCCGACGAGGACCGGATCACGAAGGTGGGACGGTTCTTGCGTCGCACGTCGCTCGACGAGCTGCCCCAGCTCCTCAACGTGGCGAGGGGCGAGATGAGCATCGTCGGCCCACGCCCGACGCTGGCCTACCAGGTCGAGCGCTACACGCCCCGCCAGCGAGGTCGGCTGTCGGTCCGTCCCGGCGTCACCGGCCTCGCCCAGGTGCGGGGCCGCAACCGCCTCACCTGGCCCGAGCGCATCGAGCTCGACCTCGACTACATCGAGCGCCAGTCGCTGCGGCTGGACCTGCGGCTGATCGTCGAGTCGTTCACGGTGGTGGTGAAGGGCGACGGGGTCGACGGCCACCCCACAGACGACCCGCTCGCGTCGCCGTGACCGAGCGACCCCGGGTCCTCTACGTCATCACCGACCCCATCAGCACCCGCCTCCTGCGGGGCCAGCTCGCCATGCTCCGCGACGAGGGCTTCGACGTGCACCTGGCGGCGGCAGACGGGCCCGAACTGGCCACGTTCGCCCGCGATGAGGGCATCACCGCCCACGTGGTCCCGATGGTCCGCGAGCCGTCGGTCTGGCGCGACCTGCGGGCGCTGGTCTCGCTCGTGGTGCTGATGGCACGGTTGCGTCCGGCCCTGGTGCACTCGTCGACCCCGAAGGCGGGGCTGCTCGGCAC
>CAZBTQ010000303.1:0-3083 GCA_964494405.1 uncultured Iamiaceae bacterium | reverse complement strand
AGCAAGGATCAGTAATGGGACAGAAGGTCAACCCCTACGGCTTCCGCCTGGGCGTCACCACGGACTGGAAGTCCCGCTGGTTCGCCGATCGTGGCGAGTACGCCGACTTCGTGATCGAGGATTGGAAGATCCGCGACTACCTGATGACCGAGCTGCCGCACGCCGCGATCAGCCGCATCGAGGTCGAGCGCACCCGTGACCGCCTGCGCGTCGACGTGCACACCGCTCGTCCCGGCATCGTCATCGGACGCCGTGGCTCAGAGGCCGACCGCCTGCGCGCCGGTCTCACCAAGATCACCGGCAACAACAAGGTCCAGCTCAACATCCAGGAGATCAAGCAGCCCGAGCTCGACGCTGCGCTGATCGCCCAGGGCGTCGCCGACCAGCTCGCCGGCCGCGTCGCGTTCCGCCGTGCCATGAAGCGTGCCGTGCAGAACGCCCAGAAGGCCGGTGCCCTCGGCATCCGGGTCCAGTGCTCGGGTCGCCTCGGCGGCTCCGAGATGGCCCGCAACGAGTGGTACCGGGAGGGTCGCGTGCCGCTGCACACCCTCCGTGCCGACATCGACTACGGCTTCCGCGAGGCCAAGACCACCTACGGCCGCATCGGTGTGAAGGTCTGGATCTACAAGGGCGACATCCTGCCCTACAAGACCACGGCCGAGGACAAGATCTCCAAGGAAGCCGCGATGGCCGTCGGCGACACCGCCGGCGAGCGGCCCCGCAAGGTCGTGTCGTCGTCGGCCGCCCGCCGCCGGCCCGAGGATGCCGCCCCGACCGACGCCCCCGAGGCCGAGGTCGAGGGTGTCGAGCCCGCTCCGCTCGTCAAGGACGCCGATCCCGACTTCGAGCGCCTCCTCGCCGAAGAAGAAGAGATCGAGCGTTCGGTGCGCGAGCACCACGAGACCCCCCACTTCCGTCCCGGGGATGGTGACTGACATGTTGATGCCGAAGAAGGTCAAGCACCGCAAGCACCACCGCGGCCGCATGACCGGTACCGCCAAGGGCGCCACCACCGTGGTGTTCGGCGACTACGGGATCCAGGCCCTCGAGCCCGGGTGGATCACCGCCCGCCAGATCGAGGCAGCCCGTATCGCCATGACCCGCCACATCAAGCGTGGCGGCAAGGTGTGGATCAACGTCTTCCCGGACAAGCCCGTCACCGAGAAGCCCGCCGAGACCCGCATGGGTTCTGGCAAGGGCAACCCCGAGCGGTGGGTCGCGGTCGTCAAGCCCGGCCGGATCATGTTCGAGCTCTCGTACCACGATCCCGCCGTCGCCCGTGCCGCGATCGACCGCGCCATCCAGAAGCTGCCGATCAAGGCCCGCTTCGTCGAGCGCCAGGAGGGGTTCTAGCCATGGCGACGTCCACCGCGCTCCGCGACCTCACCGACAGCGATCTCGTCCAGAAGCTCGCCGACACCAAGCAGGAGCTGTTCAACCTGCGCTTCCAGCACGTCACCGGTCAGCTCGACAGCTCGACGCGGCTGCGCGACCTGCGCCGTGACGTGGCCCGCGTCCGCACCGAACTGCGGGCCCGCGAGATCGCCGCCGCCGAGGCGCTCGCCACCGAGGAGAACGCCTGATGGCTGACACCGACAACACCGCCGACGAGGCGACTCGCGCCAACCCCCGCAAGGTGCGCGAGGGACTCGTGACGTCGAGCGGGATGGACAAGACCGCGGTCGTCGCGGTCACCGATCGCGTCCGTCACCGCCGCTACGCCAAGACCGTCCAGCGCACCACCAAGCTGTACGTGCACGACGAGACCAACGATCTCAACGTCGGCGACCGCGTCCGGGTCCAAGAGACCCGTCCGCTGTCGAAGACCAAGCGCTGGCGCGTCGTCGAGGTCCTGGAGCGTGCCCGATGATCCAGCAGGAGACCCGCCTCCGCGTCGCCGACAACAGCGGCGCCCGCGAGGTGCTGTGCATCAAGGTGCTCGGTGGCTCGCGCCGCCGCTACGCCGGGATCGGCGACATCATCGTCGCCACCGTCAAGGACGCCCTGCCGGGCGCGGCGGTCAAGAAGGGCGACGTCGTGAAGTGCGTCGTCGTGCGGACCAAGAAGGAGCGTCGTCGCCCAGACGGCTCCTACATCCGCTTCGACGAGAACGCCGCCGTGCTCATCAACGACACGAAGCAGCCGCGTGGCACCCGCATCTTCGGCCCGGTCGGGCGCGAGCTGCGGGACAAGCAGTTCATGCGCATCGTGTCCCTCGCTCCGGAGGTGCTCTAGAGCCATGGCCGGGATGAAGATCCGCAAGGGCGACCGCGTCGTCGTGCTCTCGGGCAAGGACCGGGGCAAGGAAGGTGTCGTGTCCAAGGCGTTCCCCGCCAAGGGCACCGTCATCGTCGACGGCATCAACGTCGCCAAGAAGCACCAGAAGCCGACCAGCGCCACCACCCAGGGCGGCATCATCGACAAGGACATGCCGATCCATGCGTCCAACGTCGCCGTGGTGAGCCCCAAGGACGGCAAGGCCACGCGCGTCGGCTACAAGATCGACGCCGACGGCAACAAGACCCGCATCTGCAAGCGCACGGGGGTGGAGCTGCCATGAGCACCACGACATCCACGCCGACCACGCCGCGCCTCAAGGCGCGCTACAACGAGACGCTGCGCGACCAGCTCAAGGGCGAGCTCGAGCTCGACAACATCATGCAGGTCCCGCGCCTCGAGAAGATCGTCGTGAACATGGGCGTCGGCGATGCCGTCGGCCAGGCGAAGCTGCTCGACGGCGCGGTCGAGGACCTGTCCACGATCACCGGCCAGCGTCCCATCGTCACCCGGGCCAAGAAGTCCATCGCCGGCTTCAAGCTGCGCGAGGGCAACGCCATCGGCGCCAAGGTCACCCTCCGAGGCGACCGCATGTGGGAGTTCCTCGACCGGCTGATCAGCCTGTCGATCCCCCGCATCCGCGACTTCCGCGGTCTGAACCCGAAGTCGTTCGACGGTCGGGGCAACTACACGTTCGGTGTCACCGAGCAGCTCATCTTCCCCGAGGTCGACTACGACCAGGTCGACGTCATCCGGGGGATGGACATCACCATCGTCACGACCGCCCAGACCGACGCCGAGGGACG
>CAZBTQ010000302.1:0-3098 GCA_964494405.1 uncultured Iamiaceae bacterium | reverse complement strand
AGCCGCTCGAAACGGCGGCGTATCAACGTGATACGCAGGGTCAACTGTCTGATATCGCATAATAATAACCCTCGCAGTTAGGGAGATTTTAACCGCCGTAATCGCGTCGCGCGCGATGGCGCCGGCGGGCCCGGCGGCGGCCGCGCGTCGCGGCGGGAAGTCATCCGCTGGTAGTGTCTCAGTTCGAAATCGGACGCAAGCGGACGTTCGACGTCTGCCCCGTGAAGCAGCGCAACTGCCCAAAACCAGTCATTCCGTGTTGCCGCAGCTTTCGAAGTCCCAAAACATTCCAGCTGCTCAGGAAGAGGCCGTGTTTCCTTGGTCAAACGACAAGGCTCAGGCCGGACAGCTTTCCTCACGTTTCACCTGTGGCATCCATTTGCAATCATTTGCCGGCGTTGCGAGAGCCACATGACGGTTTCACATGAGTTGAATTTTTTTAGGTTGCTTCAGCATGAGGCCGAAGCCTAGGATTCGGACTAGCAAGAATTTTTCTTGAGTATCGGGGAAAGTATGACCGGGGACACTGAAGCAGCACGGCAACTGGATCGCCACCTCCGGGCTCCTCGACAGATTTGGCTTACCGGGGCGGGCATCAGTTTTGGCGCCGGACTCCCTTTGATGTATCCTCTGACGGATCGCGTCTTTCATATCCTTGCCAATGATCCTGCTGACGCTGATGCGCATAAGCTGGTTTCGGCAGTCCGCGATGACCTGCCGGCGGAATTGCATATTGAACACGTACTTAGCCACTTCGGCGATCTCATAGCCCTAGCCGAACGAGCAAAAGACACAAGCGCTACCGTCGGCACTGAGCGTGTCCCGAAGATCAGGCTTCAGGCCGCGCATCACACGATTCTTCGGCATATCCGAGATGTTTTGCGCTGGGGATACCAACCAGCAGTGAATGGAAATCCAGAAAGAGTTGGCAAGCAAGGTAAGCCAATCGTGTCCATTGACGCCCATCGCCGGTTCATTCGCACCCTATATAGGGTGAACCGTGCTGGGTTGGACGAGCGAAGGGATGCAATCCATTTCATCACTACAAATTACGATACTCTAATCGAGGATGCTCTTTCACTTGAACGCATTCCCTACGCCGATGGTTTTTCTGGTGGAGCAATCGCGGCATGGGACGAACTCATCTTCGAGGCGGCATCAACAGATCAGCGTTTCAAGGCCATCATTACCAAACTTCATGGATCAATTGACTGGTATCGAAGTGGAACTGAAAACGGACGTGTTTTTCGCGTCCGATATGATGATATCTATCCGATAAGGTCGAACGACAACGGCAATGTGGTGATTTATCCTCAGTCCACCAAGTATATGGCATCTCGAGAGGATCCGTTTGGTTACCTTTTTCAAAGATTTCGCGGTATTATTTCTTATGATCGCCAACAGGTTATCTTCGTCTGCGGATATTCCTTTGGGGATGATCATATCGACTCCATCATTGGGCAGCACCTGCTTCACCCTGAAAGCAAGACGACTCTGGTTGCGTTCGCCAGCACATACGGCGGAAAACTGGCGGAGTGGGGTGAAAGCGGCGCTGGCGATCGGATATTCGTTCTAGCCAAAGGTGGGCTTTACCGGGGAAAGAATGGGCCATATTTCCCACCTCCCGCCCCATTAGTTGAAAGAGATTGGTGGACATTCTCGGGTGCCACCAACCTATTGGAAAACGGCTTACCGACGGACATTGCGGAGGCGATTGAATGAGTGACTTTGACCTAGATCCGGATATCCAAGTCGGTACGGTGTTCGAGATTTCCGGAACCACAATAAAAGTAGCTCTGAAACGTAGTTTGACCGAACTAGTTCAGACGCATGGGGGAACTGTATACTCGGTTGGCCAGATAGGAAGCCTGATAAAGCTCCATATTGGTCGTACCGTCCTCTTTGCTATGGTTCGATTGCTCCGCCTGCAGACTGAGGAAGAGGCCGCTGCGCAGGGCGTAACTGATGGCATGGATCGGCGTGTGCTTGAGGCGGATTTGTTTGGTGAGGCGCGCTGGCAGAAGTCGACTGAGACTTTGACTTTTGATAGAGGTGTTCGAAACTCACCTCTTCCTCTTCAAGGTGCCTTTCTTGTTACCTCTTCTGAGATGCGGCGCCTATATACTGCCATTGAGAAGCAAGGTGGTGACGGCATTAATCGCTTTATTTCTTTCGGCACGTATGTCGGCGCAGATGGAGTTGCATGCCATGCTGACATGGACAAGCTGTTCGGTCATCACTTCGCGGTTCTCGGATCAACTGGCTCCGGAAAGTCGACTGCTGTAGCCGCTATCCTTCACGCTGTCCTCGGTCACAAAGCGATTGAAAGCGGAGAGTCTTCGCGACCTCGGGTTATCATAATTGATCCCCACAGCGAATATGGCCCAGCATTCAGTGACCGAGCTATAGTATATCGGGCCTTCGAGGACGCGGGAGATGATGGGGCATCCCGTGCGGCGAAGCTCCCATATTGGCTGATGTCTAGCGACGAATTCCGCCGGCTTGTTGTTGGAAAAGGTGAGTTTGAGGCGACTTCCCAGGCAAACGTCGTTTACAAGGCATTGGCTCACGCCCGAATGTTTGCGACTGGTCTCGTGACCGCAGCAAATGATTCGGCAAGAAAAGCGGATGGGCAGGGCCATCCGGATCTGCCAAGAGTTGCACCGGGAAGAACTATGCAGGAAATTGCACAGTTTGATCGTGACCGGCCGGTTCCATTTGGCCTAGACGAGTTCCGGGCCCATATTGAAATTTGTCAGAACAATAGGCTTTCGAAAGGTGCTTGGGAGCCGTTGACTGATAGCGAGTACCAGCAAAGGTTCGCCTCCATCCTCGACAAGCTTTCGGTATTGCGTCTTGATAGCAGGGTTGATTTCCTGATGCGCAACTATGCGGCTGGAGATCCTCAGTTGGCGGAGATCCTTGCGCAGTTCGTTGGCGCCGATCCTGACGCGCAAAACGCTCCGATAAGAGTTTTAGATATTTCCGGTTTGCCTACTGAGGTCGCCGGTCCTTTGACAGCAGCACTCGCTCGCCTGCTTTTCTCTTACAAGCTGGCTCAGACGCGTGAAGAGCGAGAGAAGGATCCCATCCTTCTC
>CAZBTQ010000301.1:0-3100 GCA_964494405.1 uncultured Iamiaceae bacterium | reverse complement strand
GGCCTCGAGCGCTGCGACGTTCGGGTAGCCGAGGACCTCCTCCTCGATGGCGACCAGGCGAGGGTCGCCGGTGAGCTGGATCGACCGGCGGATCTGGCGCAGCAGGTAGTCGGCCCACTCGGCGAAGTTGGCGGTGCGAGCCGCCAGGCCCTCGGGGTGCAGGCAGACCCGGAACACGTTGATGCTCGGCGTGAGGAGGTGGCCGGCGACGCCCTCGGTCAGCAGCAGGGCCGCGGCGTTGGCCAGCACGACGTCCCACTGCCGGTTGACGACGACGCCGGGGTACGGGTCGTGCGCGTCGAGCATGCGCTGGAGCGATGCCCGCACCCGCTCCATCGACGGGTCGTCGATGCTGCGCTCGCCGAAGCGGGGCGCGTAGCCAGCGGCGAGGAGCAGCTGGTTGCGCTCCCGCAGCGGCACGTCGAGGTGGTCGGCCACGGCCAGCACCAGCTCGGGGCTCGGCCGTGACCGCCCGGTCTCCACGAAGCTGAGGTGGCGGGTGGACACGCCGACGTCGTTGGCGAGGTCGAGCTGGCTGCGGCGCCGGCGCGTCCGCCAGTCCCGCAGCAGCTCGCCCACCCGTCCGCGACCGGCGATCGGCACCGTGGTGGCTGTCATGCGGCCAGCTTCCGTCGCAGCCACAGCTGCGCGATGGCGAAGTCGGCGACGCCGACCGCGCTGATCGCCGCGACCACGAGGCCGAACGTGGTGAGGTCGGCGACCATCGCGACCACAACGGTTGCGACCACCCAGGCGATGTCGCAGATCGAGATCGCGAGCGCGTGCGACGCCAAGCGCTCGGCCTTGGCCGCAGCCCATCCGACGGCGGTGGCGAAGACCAGCAGTGCAGCCGACACCACCTGCATGACGGTCGGGTCGCCGAGGCCCATCGACTCGGTGAGCCAGTCGGCGGCCATCAGGCCGGCCACGCCGGCGGCGGCCGACAGGGTGGCGTTCGCCAGCAGGACCGTGCGCAGTTGCTGCTCGGCGGTGCGGCGGGCGATCGATCGGGTGGGGATCCGGGGTGCGTAGTCGACGGGTTGGTGGGTCTGGGTCATCGGGGGCTCCTCTCGTCGGCGACGCAGGTTGCGGCGTCGAGGTCCCTCGATCATCTGACCACGGCAGCGTCGTGGCGATTACCTCTCAGGTCATGTGGGCGCGGCCCGACCACGCGGCCGCAACGGACCGAGGCGCACCTGACGGACGGCGCGGAACCGGTCGAACATCACGATGATCAGCGTCAGCAGCAGGCCGAAGAACAACGTGGCCGCCCGGTTCACCTGACCGTCGGCGACGACGTTGGCGAAGATGCCGAGCAGGGTCGCGTTGATCGCCGCGAGCGTCACGAACTCGACGCCGAGCGACCGCCACCCGGTCCCACGCCGGGCCAGCCAGACGCTGAGCCCGGCGTTGACGCCGACGACGAGCGCGGTGGCCGACAGGAGCTGGAGGTTGCTCGCGCCGATGCCGAGCATCTGGCTGAAGATGATCGACACGAGGGTGATGAGCGCGATCTTCTCGAACGTCGGCCAGCGCAGCTGAGGGACCGTGTGGTCGGCCTCGTCCAGCTCGACGACCGGCACCGGCGTGTCGACGTTGAACCGCAGCGACCAGTCCTGGGCCGGACGCCGCCGCCAGAAGTAGGCGACGCCGACCACGATCGCGGCGATCGCCACGGCCAGGGCGAGCGCAAGGAGAGGACGGTTGCCGAACGCCTCGAGCCACGGCGTGTCGGACTCCATGCCGAACATCGTCACCTTCACGAAGTCGGTGAAGTCGAGCTGCGCGATGTGGATCCACCACTCCTGGGGCAGCTTGATGAAGATCCAGATGAACGCGGCGATGCCGATGACCGTCCGCTTGCCGAGCCGTCGGGGGTCCCACCCGGTGCGGATCGCCTCGTAAGCGATGAAGTAGTACTCGAACGTGTTGGGGAACACGAACAGCAGCCACCGGTCGCCGAGCAGCTCGAACAGCACCACGCCGACGAGGCGGTAGTACCAGAGGAAGCGGGCGACCTCGACCGCGAACCCGTTGGTCCAGTTCCTGATGACCGACAGGTAGGCGATCGTCAGGTAGTAGATGTCGAGCGCCTTGTCGTAGCTCTGGTAGTTCGCCAGGTCGATGTCGGTGAGGCGATCGAAGATCGTCTGGTCGGCGGCGTCGATCACCAGGCACGCCACGATCGCCGGCAGCGGGAACCGCGGGATCAGCAGCGGGACGAGGAACCTCGCACCGACCACCACGAGGAAGACGAGCGTGTCGGACGTGTCGGCTCCCATTGCCGCCGCAACCTAGTGCCGGCCGAGTCCTCCGGCGGGGAACGTCACCACGTCGGGACCCGGGCGCACGAGGGCCAGGTGGGCGTCGGGCGCGTGGCGGGCCATCGCGTCGGTGAAGGCGCCCGCGGGCCGGTCGAGCCAGCCGGGTCGGCCCGGCCGTGGCCGGATGGGGGCGAACGTGCCCCAGTGGACGGGCAGCACGGCCCGGGCGCGCAGGACGGCCGCGGCCTGCGCGGCGCGCTCGGGGTCGAGGTGACCGCTGCCGATGGAGGGCCCCCAACCCCAGATGGGCAGCAGGGCAACGTCGGGCGCCGGTAGGTCGGCCATCGCCGGGTGCATGTCCGTGTCGCCGGGGAAGTAGACGACCCCGTCGGCGTGCTCCATCACGAAGCCGAGCGGCGTGGCCTTCGCCCGGCTGAGGACGCGGCCGCGATGGTGGTCGGCCGGCACGGCGGTGACCCGCACGTCGCCGACGGTGATCTCGTCGTCGACCGACAGCTCGACGACCTCGCCGGGTGCGTGCCGGGCCACGACCTTTGCGCCGCCACGCGGGACCACCAGCGTGGTACCGGCCGGGAGCCGGCGCAGCGAGGCCAGGTCGAGGTGGTCGTGGTGCAGGTGCGAGATCAGCACCGCGTCGACCGGGGTCGCGGCCTGGTGGGGGTCCGCGTCGAGCTGGCTGGTGCCGTCGTGGCGTCGGAGGTGCGCGAGCCGGTCGCGCAGGATCGGATCGGTGACCAGGCGCGTCGCACCGAGCCGCACGTCGACCGTGGCGTGGCCCAACCAGGTGATCTCGATCGAGCTCAAGGCGCCTCCGG
>CAZBTQ010000300.1:0-3112 GCA_964494405.1 uncultured Iamiaceae bacterium | reverse complement strand
CAACCGGGTCGGCGGGGCGCGCGCCGGTCCTTCACACAGCACCAGGGGGGACAACCGAACGATGCCGATGGAGATCGATCTCGGACCACGCGCCACCGCGTTCCGCGACGAGCTGCGCCAGTGGTTGGAGGCCAACCGCCCGTCCGAGCTCGACGACGAGGACGTCCAGTCGCTGATGCTCCTCGGCGGCGACGCGATCCGCAACTGGACCCAGACCCTGCGCGAGGCCCGATACCTGTGCGTGAGCTGGCCCACCGAGTTCGGCGGGCGCGGCCTCGGCGGCCTCGAGGTCGCCGTCATGAACGAGGAGTTCGCGCGGGCCAAGGTGCCGAGGGTGACCATGGGCATGGGTGAGGGCCTCGTCGGTCCATCGATCATCGTGCACGGCACCGACGAGCAGAAGGCGCACTTCCTGCCGCGCATCATCGACGGCACCGACCGCTATTGCCAGGGATTCTCGGAACCCGACGCCGGCTCGGACCTCGCCGGGCTCAAGACCCGCGGCGTCGTCGACGGCGACGAGGTGATCATCACCGGCCAGAAGGTGTGGACCTCCGGTGCGCAGCGGGCGAACATGATGTTCTGCCTGTGCCGTACCGACCCGGACGCGCCGAAGCATCGGGGCATCTCCTACGTGCTGACGCCGATGGAGCTCGACGACGGCTCGTCCAACGGGTTCGAGCTGCGGCCGATCCGTCAGATCACCGGCAACTCGGGCTTCACCGAGACGTTCATCACCGAGGCTCGGGCGCCGCTGTTCAACGTGATCGGTGGGCTGCACAACGGCTGGCGCGTCACCATGACCACCCTCGGCAACGAGCGTGGCGGCAACGCGACCACCCAGCACGTCCGCTACCAGAACCAGTTCTGGCGGATCGTGAAGGACGCCCGCGCCCTGGGCAAGGACAGCGATCCGATCACGCGTCAGAAGCTGGCGTGGGCGTTCACCCACGTCGAGATCATGCGGTACAACGGCCTCAAGACGCTGTCAGAGGTCGTCGCCCGCAAGGAACCCGGTCCCGGCGCATCGCTCAACAAGATGTTCTGGTCCGAGTACGCCCGCGACCTCGGCGAGTGGGAGATGAACCTCCACGGTCCGCAGGCGATGATCCGACCCGACGGCGAGGGCTACCGGCTCGACCGGTGGCAGTCGGACTTCCTCGGCAGTCGCTCGGGGACCATCTGGGGCGGCACCGCGCAGGTGCAGCGCAACATCGCAGGAGAACGGGTGCTCGGACTTCCCAAGGAGCCGGGCCACGACGAGGAGGCAGGCAAGTGAGCGCCACGGTCACCGACGCCGAGCGTGAGGAGTTCATGGAGGCGGCGGGCCAGGGGATGACCCTGGCGTACTGGGCGGGGCGGCAGCCCGACGTGCCCGCGATCATCGGCGAGACCGGGGATCGCACCTACGGGGAGCTCAACGCGAACGCCAACCGGTTGGCGCGCGCCCTGCGTGCCAGGGGCGTCGACGCGGGTGACTCGCTCGGTCTCATGTGCGCCAACCGCCCCGAGTTCGCAGAGGCGCTCGCCACATCGCTGCGCACCGGTTTGCGGCTCACCACCATCAACTGGCACCTCACGGGGGAGGAGGCCGGCTACATCGTGAACGACTGCGAGGCGAAGGTGTTCTTCGCCGACGCCCGCTTCGCCGACTCCGCGAAGGACGCGCTCTCCTACGCGCCGAACGCCACGGTGCGGATCTGCGTCGGCGGCGAGATCGAGGGGTTCGAGACCTACGAGTCGGTGATCGACGGCCAGGACGGCAGCGACATCGACGACCCGGTCATCGGCGGCCAGATGCTGTACACGTCTGGCACGACGGGTCGCCCGAAGGGCGTGAACCGGCCGCGCAACCCCGAGGCGGCGAAGCTCGTGGCCGCCGCCATGCTGGCGGGTCCCACCGGCTACGAGCCGGGCGTGTCGGTCAACCTGTGCACCGGGCCCCTGTACCACGCCGCGCCGCTGGCGTTCTCGTTGTCGACCCCGCTGCTCGCCGGGGCCACGGTCGTGCTGATGGACGGGTGGTCGGCTGCCGACACCCTCCAGCTCATCGCCGAGCACAAGGTCACCCACATCCACATGGTGCCGACGATGTTCCACCGGCTCCTGTCGCTGCCCGACGACGTGAAGGACGCGGCCGACATCGAGTCGGTGCACTACATCATCCACGGCGCCGCGCCGTGCCCGGTCACGGTGAAGCAGCGGATCATCGAGTGGTTCGGTCCGGTGGTGAACGAGTACTACGCCGCCACCGAGGGCGCGGGCACCACCATCGGGTCGAAGGAGTGGCTCGAGCGGCCCGGCACGGTCGGCAAGCCGCCGACGCCCGACCACGTGCGCATCCTCGACGACGATGGCAACGACCTGCCCGCCGGCGAGATCGGCACCGTGTACCTGAAGGCGCCCCCTGGCCGCTTCGAGTACTACAAGGACCCCGACAAGACGGCCAGCAGCTACCGCGACACCCACTTCACCCTGGGCGACGTCGGCTACCTCGACGACGACGGCTACCTGTTCCTCACCGACCGCAGCGCCAACCTCATCATCTCGGGCGGCGTCAACGTGTACCCCGCCGAGGTGGAGGCCGAGCTGATCGCGCATCCCGCGGTCGGCGACGTCGCGGTGATCGGCGTGCCCGACGAGGAGTGGGGCGAGGTCGTGGTCGCGGTGGTCGAGCCGCAACCAGATGTCGAGCCGAGCGCCGAGCTCGCCGCCGAGCTCATCGCCTTCAGCCGCGACCGGCTCGCCCACTACAAGTGCCCGCGCCGGGTCGACTTCCGCTCCGAGCTGCCCCGGCACGACAACGGGAAGCTCTACAAGCGGCTCCTTCGTGACGAGTACCGAGCGGCCCTCGAGGCCGAGGAGGCATCCAAATGAGTGGCATCTGTGACGGCAAGGTGGCCATCGTCACCGGCGCAGGTCGAGGCATCGGGCGCGAGCACGCGCTCGAGCTCGCCAGCCAGGGGGCGAAGGTCGTCGTCAACGACATCGGCGGCGCCGTCGACGGCACCGGCAACGACGTCGGCCCGGCCCAGCAGGTCGTCGACGAGATCAAGGGGATGGGCGGCGAGGCCGTCGCCAACACCGACTCGGTCGCCGACTGGGAGGGCGC
>CAZBTQ010000299.1:0-3131 GCA_964494405.1 uncultured Iamiaceae bacterium | reverse complement strand
CTCGAACGCGCCCAGAGCGTGCCGCTCGCCGATGCTCCGGCGGCGGACCCCCAGCGCGGGCCACGTCGGAGGTGGCTCGCCGCCGCCGCCGTCGTGGTCCTGCTCGCAGCCACCTTCGCCGCCATCGGGCTTTTGCGTCCCCACGACGGCGATGTCGCCGACACGGACCTCTCCCCCACCATGAGTCGCCTCCTCGAGCTCGGACCGGCCGAGTTCCCCGCTGCTGGGGAGTACGACGTGTCCGGCGGCGGGTGGATGGACGTGGAGCGCGCCCGCGAGACGGCCGGCCTCGAGCCCCCGTCTCCGGACGCGTCGGACGAGGAGCGGGCGGTGTACCTCGAGGAGCTCTACCTGACCACAGGCGCCGCCCCCGTGCGCGTCGGCGCGATGTCCAGCGACCAGTTGGATTGGTGGCTCGAGATCGCCATCGACCCGACCACCGTCGATGGGTACGTCGGGTGGGGAACGTTGCCCGAGACGAGGGTTGTCCTCCTGGGCGGCTTCGACACGTCCGCGATCGACGAGGCCGCACGCACCAACTCGGGCGCCGAGCGGCTCGTGGTCGACGAGTACAGAGGCGTCACCACATACGCGTGGGGCGACGACGGTGAGCTCCTCCCGTTGGAGAGCCCCGACGACTTCCCCGGGTTCACATCGCTGCGGCTGGCCCTCGTCGATGACCAGACGATCCTCATTGCACGCACCACCGGCGCGTTGCAGGAGATGATCGACCGCGCCCTCGACGGCGGCCCGACCGTGGCCGACGAGCCGGCGATGGCGATGCTCGGCTCACTCGACGACGTGTACGGCTTCGATCTCTTCACGATGCAGGGGCGGCCGTACGCTGCGTCGACCGTGTTCATGGCGGCGCCGTGGGAGCCCGGCGATCCGCAACGGTTGGTGACAGCGCTCGTCGCTCCTGGCGAGCAGCCGGGCGCTCTGGCCGAACAGGTGCAGAGCGACGCCGATGCGGCGCTGGCACGTGCGGTCGACGATGGCGTCGAAGAGCTGCAGGATGCCGAGCTCGAGGTCGGCATCGACGGCGACGTGATCTGGATCGACCTTGTCGGTGCTCCTGAGCTGAACCCCAGGGACCCGGAGAACCCGGACTACGAGTACGCGATCACCCGACCGCTCGTCATGTCGCTCGACATCGCGTCGAAGGACGCCGAGGAGTCCAGCGACGAGTCAGCTATCGACGACGTGATGCCGCGACTCGCCGAGCTCGGGCCGCCCGAGCTCAGTGCCAGCACTGAGTGGGTCGACCTGGCTCGCGCGCGAGCTGAGCTGGGGATCGCCAAGCCGGCGCCAGGTGCGAGCGACGAAGAGCTCGGCGACTACTACGGACCCCTCATCGACGATGCAGGGTTGTCGCCGGCCAATCCCGGCAACAACATGACAGGTGGCGGAGGATCGTCGACGTTCTGGGCGACCCTCGGTGTCGACACGTCGCAGGTCGATGGCTCGTGGGGAAGCCGGTTCGACTTGGCCGTCGGTCAGGTCGTCGTGCTCGGGCCGTTCGGCCCCGACGGGCTGGCGGCGTCAGTCGGTGATGCAGTCGGGATGTCGGGCGAGAGCGACCCGCCTGCGGAGGGCGACCACCGGGGGGTGACGACCTATAGCTGGCCCGGGACCGATCCGACCCTGATGAACGAGTACTACGGCTTCGGCCGGCTCGGCCAAGGCGACGAGCTTCACGTAGCAGCCATCGAAGGAGCCGTGTTCGTCGCAAGCGTCATCGGCGAACTCCACGCCATGATCGACCGATCGCTCGACGACCACCCGACGGTCTTCGACGACCCGGGCACCAGCGCTCTTCTGAGCGCACACCTCGATGAGGGAGCATGGGCGCTGCGGACCTGGCCCGGTACCCCCGAGAGCGGCATCGCTGTCACCGCCTACGGATCGGGACCGGCCACCGACGGCCACCGTTGGGCCTCCATGCTGATCACCGGCGACGACCTCGAAGCCGAGGCAGCACGGATCCAAGCGGCCGGTGATGCCGTCATGGACCAGTTCCGAGCCGACCTTGCGTCGCCACTCGACGCGATGCAGGTGCGGGTCGGAACACTCGGCCCGGTCGTGGTTGTGGATCTGGTCAATTTCTCGGCCCGACCATCATCCGTGGTCGGGACGATGTCCCCGGACGTCTCGGCGGTCGACGGCGAGATCCCCGAGGACTTCTTCCCTGCACTCTTCGGCGCCCTCACACCCGGGACTCCGATCGACGGAGCCTTCGGATGAGCGCGCCGGTGACGACTCACTCGCGGCCCCTCGACGAAGGCACGACTACGGAGTGTGGCGGCCTTCGACCACGTCGTCGCCGAAGAGCATGCGGGCGATCGGCGACCAG
Organism: uncultured Iamiaceae bacterium; assembly: GCA_964494405.1. Classification (GTDB taxonomy): domain Bacteria; phylum Actinomycetota; class Acidimicrobiia; order Acidimicrobiales; family SKKL01; genus Actinomarinicola. The sequence goes on along the minus strand of CAZBTQ010000299.1, from coordinate 778 downwards.
TCGGGTCCGCGGCGCAGGTGCTGGCCGCCGTCGACCGACAGGCTCGTGCCGGTGACCCAGCCCGATTCGGGCCCGCACAGGTAGCGGACCGCCGCTGCCACGTCGTCGACCACCCCGGTCCGCCGGATGGGCATCTGGTCCAGGTAGTCGTCGAGCACCGCGTCGGTGGCGAACAGCCCTGCGGAGATCTCGGTGTCCACCAGGCCCGGGCACACCGAGTTGACCCGCACGCCCGCCTGGCCCAGCTCGTCGGCCAGCGTGCGCACCAGCATGTCGACGCCGGCCTTCGAGACCGCGTACGCCCCTCCGTGCGGGTGGGTCCTCACCCCGGCGATCGACGAGATCGCGCACAGCGCTCCACCGCCCGACCGGGCGATGGCGGCTCCCGCGTGCTTGAACGTGAGGAACGTGCCGGTGAGGTTGGTGGCGATCACCTTGTCCCACTCCGACAACGGTGTGGCGATGACCGGCGCGAGCGTGCCGACCCCGGCGGCGGCGACCGCGAGGTGCAACGCACCGTCACCCCGTTCGAGCGCTGCGGCGACCGAAGCCCGCACCGCCTCCTCGTCGGCGACATCGGCCGACGCCCACCCAACCGATGCGCCGTCGGCGACGTCGGCGGCCAGCTCGTCGGCCGCGGCCGCCAGCTTCTCCTCGCCGCGTCCGACGAGGGTCACCGATGCGCCATCGATCAGGAAGGCGCGGGCACAGGCCTTGCCGATGCCGCTGCCTCCCCCGGTGACGTACGCGTTGCGACCCGACAGTGGCAGTTCAGTGG
>CAZBTQ010000298.1:0-3152 GCA_964494405.1 uncultured Iamiaceae bacterium | reverse complement strand
TTCACCGTCGGGCTGATCTCGAACGCGCAAGGCAACCGCGGCGAGCTCCTGCACTGGGTGCTGATGGCCCTCGGCGTGCCGACCGACAGCGCGGCGAGCTACGTCCAGCTCTTCGCCAAGTTCCAGGACTTCCTCATCGAGGAGTACGCGAGCGGCCGGCGCACGATGCTGATCTTCGACGAGGCCCAGAACCTCTCGGTCGAGACCCTCGAGGAACTCAGGATGTTCTCGAACATCAACGCCGACAAGGACGAGCTTCTCCAGCTCGTGCTCGTCGGCCAGCCCGAGCTCCGCGACCTCATCGCCGAGCCGCGCCTCACCCAGTTCGCGCAGCGCGTCGCGGCGGAATACCACCTGCCGGGGATGTCGGCGGGATCGGTCGCCGCCTACATCGACCACCGCCTGAAGGTCGCGGGCGCCAGCCGCGAGATCTTCACCCCGGCCGCGGCCGAGTGCGTCCACCTCGCCTCGCGCGGCATCCCGCGCCTCGTCAACCAGATCTGCGACTACGCCCTCGTCTACGCCTTCACCGACGGCCTCGACCGGGTCGACGCCGGCGTCATCGAGCAGGTCGTCACCGACCGGCGGATGCACGGCAACCTCAAGATGGCGGCGGGCTGACGCGCCCGAACGCCCCCGAACGCCCCTCGAACGACCGCGACCGCTCAGGAAACCGACCCATGGCCAACCTCGACCTCAAGTACTACTGGGCCGTCTTCAGGCGGCGGCTGCCCTACTTCCTCGTCATCCTGACGCTGCTCGCGGCGATCGGCATCACCGTCGCCTCGATCCTGCCGCCGGTCTACTCGTCGTCGGCGAGCCTCCTCGCCGAGCCCCAGCAGATCCCGGGCAACCTCGCGGAATCCTCCGCCCAGATCAATCCGTTCGAGCAGATCCAGATCGTCGAGCAGCGGATCATGACCCGCGCCAACCTCTACGACCTGGCGCAGCGCGTCGGCCTCTACGCCGACCAGCCCGAGCTCTCGGTCGGCGAGATCATCGGCGACATGCGCTCGCGCATCGAGTTCATCGGCTTCGAGCCCGACCCGACGGTCCGGCCCGGCACCCCCGGCGCGATCATCGTCGGGGTCTCCTTCTCGGCACCGACCCCGCAGTTCGCCGCCAAGGGCGCCAACGAACTCGTGTCGCTGATCCTCCAGGAGAACGTGCGCATGCGCACGGACCGGGCGAGCGACACCCTCAACTTCTTCCAGGGCGAGGTCGAGCGGCTCTCGGCCGCCCTCGGTGAGCAGTCGAAGAAGATCGCCGACTTCAAGACCGCGAACGTCACCGCCCTCCCCGACAGCGTGGACAGCCGCCGCGCCCAGCAGGAGCGCGAGGAGCAGCGGCTCCTCGGCCTCCAGCGCGAGGAGTCGGCGCTCAAGAACCAGCGCGCCACCGTGGTCTGGGTCTACGAGCGCACCGGCCGTGCCGTGAACCAGGCGCTCTCCCCCGAGGAGCAGGAGCTGCAGAACCTCCAGAGCCAGCTCCTCCAGCAGCAGGCGATCTACAAGCCGGGGAGCCCCCAGATCCGCGTGCTCCAGACCCGCATCGCCGCCCTCCAGAGCCTCGTCTCCCAGCAGCAGGCGGCGCGCGCGGTGCCGGGCACCGACGGCGCGGCGGCGCGGCCGCTTTCCGAGCTCGACGTCGAGCTCGCCCCGATCGACGAGCAGCTCAAGTACATCGCCGAGGAGCGGGCGGCGGTCGAGAAGGCCCTCGCCGACCTCGCGGTCGCCCAGCAGGCGACGCCGCAGAACGAGATGACGCTCGCCGACCTCCAGCGCGAGCTCTCGAACCTGCAGACCCAGTACGACAACGCCGTCGCCGCCCTCGGCCAGGCCCAGGTCTCCGAGAAGATCGAGGTCCTCTCCAAGGGCCAGCGCTTCACCCTGATCGACGCGCCGGTCGAGCGGAACACGCCGGTGAGCCCGCCGCGGCTCCTGATCGCCTCCGCCGGCATCGTCGGCGGCATCGGTGCCGCGATCGCCTTCATCGTCCTCTGGGAGATGCTGAACCGCTCGATCCGCCGCCCGGTCGAGCTCAGCCAGGGCCTCGGCATCCAGCCGATCGCCACCATCCCCTACATCCGGACCGCCGGCGAGCAGCGCCGCAAGCGCTCGCTGATCCTCGCCGTCCTCGCGCTGATCGTGATCGGCATCCCGCTCGTGCTCTTCGCCATCGACACCCACTACATGCCGCTCGACGAGCTGCTCGGCGGGGTGTTCGGCTAGGGCGAGGCGGGGACGGGTCTGCCAGTTTCGAGTATAAGTGTCCGGCACGGGCCGGCAGCGGAAAAGAGAGCACGGATGGAACGGATTCAGGCAGCGATCCAGAAGGCCAAGGAGCAGCGCGGCGACGTGGTCGCGCCGCACCCCGGCATGGGGGGCAGTGCCGGGAGCAGCGTCGGGGGCGGCTTCACCCGCGGCTCCAGGCGGCCGGCACAGGTCGGCCCGGCCTGGGCCGAGCTCGCGGCCTTCGATCCCGAGCCGCGGCTCCTCGCCCGCAACCACGTCGTCACCTTCGAGGACGTCGACCCGGCCCACAGCCACTTCGACATCCTGCGCACCAAGGTGCTGCGCACCATGCAGCGGGGCGGCTGGACCTCGCTCGGCATCACCTCGCCGACGAGCGGCTGCGGCAAGACCACGCTCGCGCTCAACATCGCCTTCAGCCTCGCCCACCAGCCGGACGTCCGCACCGTGCTCGTCGAGCTCGACCTGCGCCGGCCGGCGATGGCGCGGCAGATCGGCCTCAAGGCGCCGCAGTCGATGGCGAGCGTGCTCCAGGGCACCCGCGGCGTCGCCGAGAGCTTCGTGCGCTACGGCGACAACCTCGCAATCGGCACCAACTCGCAGAGCGTGCGGGATTCGGCCGAGCTCCTGATGAACGGCCGCACCGCCGAGGGCGTCGCCGCGATCAAGCGCGCCTTCCTGCCCGACATCCTCGTCTACGACCTGCCGCCGATGCTGCAGAGCGACGACGTCATGGCCTTCCTGCCGCATCTCGACTGCGTCCTCCTCGTCGCCGGCGCCGAGAAGAGCCGGCTCGACGAGGTCGACAAGTGCGAGAAGGACCTCGCCGAGCAGACCAACGTCCTCGGCGTGGTGCTGAACAGCTGCCGCTACATGAGCGAGGACTTCGGCTACTGAGCC
>CAZBTQ010000297.1:0-3162 GCA_964494405.1 uncultured Iamiaceae bacterium | reverse complement strand
ATGGGTGGCCCCGACGGCGGCGACGGAGGCGACGGCGGCGACGTCTGGTTGGTCGCCGACCACAACGTGGCGTCGCTCCTGGCGTTCCGCGACCACCCGCACCGGCGCGCCGAGAGCGGCACCCACGGCCACGGGAAGCGCCAGCACGGCGCATCCGGGTCCGACCTCGAGGTCCACGTCCCGCAGGGCACCCAGGTGCTCGACCACGACGACGGCTCGGTGCTCGCCGACCTGGTGCGCCACGGCGACCGCTGGTGCGCCGCACGCGGCGGCGAGGGCGGGCGCGGCAATGCCAGCTTCCAGTCCCAGCGCCGCCGCGCCCCGACCTTCGCCGAACAGGGCGAGGTGGGGGAGCAGCGCTGGCTGCGCCTCGAGCTCAAGCTCATGGCCGACGTCGCCCTCGTCGGGTTCCCCAACGTCGGCAAGAGCACGCTGATCAGCCGCATCTCCGCGGCCAAGCCCCGCATCGCGGACTACCCGTTCACCACCCTCGAGCCGAACCTCGGGGTGGTCCGCCTCGACGACGGCTTCGAGATGGTGGTCGCCGACATCCCGGGGCTGATCGAGGGCGCCGCCGAGGGCAAGGGCCTCGGCCACCAGTTCCTGCGTCACATCGAGCGCGCCCGCGGGCTCGTCGTGCTGCTCGACCTCGCGCCGCTCGACGGCACCTCGCCGGCCGAACAGGAGCGGATCCTGATCGACGAGCTGGGCCGCTACCAGGCCGACCTCATCGACCGGCCCCGCGTCGCGGTCGGCTCGCGGGCCGACCTCGAAGGCCAGCTCGGCCTTCCGGTCGACACCTCCGAGTTCACGGGGCTCCGCACCTCGTCGGTCACCGGCGCCGGCCTGCCCGAGCTGCTGGGCCTGATGCGCGGGCTGGTCGAACAGGCCCGTGACGAGGCGGAAGAGCCCGAGGGCTTCGTGGTGCACCGGCCCGCCGGCGAGGGCATCCGCATCGAGCGTGACGACGACGGCAGCTGGGTGGTGATCGGTCGACAGGCCGAGCGGGCGGTGAGCCTGTCCGACCTCACGAACCTCGACGCGCTCGACTACGCCCAGACGCGCCTCAAGAAGCTCGGCGTCCCGACCGCCCTGGCACGGGCGGGCGCGGCCGAAGGCGACACCGTCCGCATCGGGCGGATGTCGTTCGACTACCAACCTGACGCGTGAGGGCCCGGTCGGCGAAGCTGTCGCCGTGATCGTCGTCGTCAAGGTCGGTACCTCGAGCATCACCGACGAGCGCGGTGCCATCGCCCGACCCGCCATCGAGAAGCTCTGCGCCGAGGTCGCCGCGGTGCGCGCCCAGGGCCACCAGGTCGTCATCGTCACCTCGGGGGCCATCGCCGCGGGCCTGCCCGCGCTCGGCATGCACGACCGCCGCCCCCGCGACGCCCGCACCCTCCAGGCCGTGTCCGCCGTCGGCCAGAGCCACCTGATGCGGGTCTACGACGACGTGCTGGCCGCGCAGGGCATCGTCGGCGGCCAGGTCCTGCTCGCGCCGCTCGACTTCATGATCCGACAGCAGTACCTGCACGCCCGCGGCACGCTCACCCGCCTGCTCGAGCTGGGCACCGTCCCCGTGGTCAACGAGAACGACGCCATCGCCGACGACGAGATCCGCTTCGGCGACAACGACCGGCTCGCAGCGCTCGTCGCCCACCTCGTCGAGGCCGACCTGCTGGTGCTGCTCACCGACGCGCCCGGCCTCCTCACCGCCGACCCGCGGCTCGACTCGTCGGCGTCGCTCATCGAGGAGATCATCGAGATCGACCACGAGATGGAGAAGCTCGCCGGTGGCGCCGGCACCGAGCGGGGCAGCGGCGGCATGGCCTCGAAGGTGGCGGCAGCGAAGATCGCCGCGTGGACCGGCGTGCGCGCGGTCATCGCCTCCGCGGCGCGGGACGGCGTCCTGGTCGACGCGGTCGCCGGTGTGCCGGGCGTCGGCACCGTGGTGCAACCCCGCCCCGGCCGCCTCGGCGCCCGCAAGCTGTGGATCGCGTTCGCGGTTGGCTCGTCGGGCACCGTGGTCGTCGACGACGGAGCACGCGCCGCGCTCGTCGACCAGCACCGGTCGCTGTTGCCCGCGGGCGTGGTCGAAGTGCGCGGCTCGTTCTCCGAGGACGACGCGGTCGAGCTGGCCGGCACCGACGGCACCGTGTTCGCCAAGGGCCTGACGCGGGTGTCGAGCACGCAGCTCCACCTGGTGAAGGGCCGTCGCAGCGCCGACCTGCCGCCGGGGGTCACCCCCGAGGTGATCCACCGCGACGACCTGGTGATGCTGCCCCGGTAGGGGCCAGGATCAGCTCTCGGGGGTCGCCTCGTCAACGGCGGCCTCGGCCGGTTCGCCTGCCGGCTGGGGCTCGGGGGCCGACTCCTTGAGGTCGTCGATCGACGCCTGGAGCTCGGCGGCGCTGGGGTTGGCGGCCGGCAGGCCGAGCTGGCCACGGATCTCGTCGAGGCGGGTCTTCGCCTCGCTGTTGCGGGCCGCCTTCTCGATCTCGAGCATCTTCGACTCGACCGACCCCTCCGACAGCTCGGCACGGCCCTGGGCGGTGGCGTAGCGCAGCTCGATCTTCTCGCGGATCTGGTCGAAGGTCGGGACGTCCTCGCCGACGGTCTCGGACAGGGAGGCCATCGCCGAGTTCATGCGGTCCTGCATGTCGGCCTGGTCGAGCTGGCCGAGCAGCTTCTGGCGCTCCGACAGGCGCTTCTGGAGCAGCGTCGAGTTCTGCTCGACCGCGGCGCGGGCCTGGTCGGCGGCCTGGCCCGCCTGCACGTGGAGGGCCTTGAGGTCCTCGACCTCGCCTTCGAGGCTGATCATGCGGTTGGCGAACGCCTCGGCGGCGGACGTGTACTCGGTGGCCTTGTCGGCGTCGCCCTTCTTGTTGGCCTCGTCGGCCATGATGACGGCCTGGCGGGCGTTGCCGCTGACCTTCTCGAGCTCCTCGAGGGTGCGCGACAGGCGCATCTCGGTCTGCTTCTGGTTCGCGATGACGTTCGCCGCCTGCTCCTTGAGCCGCCGGTGCTGGTCCTGGGCCTCGGTGATGGCCTGCTGGAGCTGCACCTTCGGGTCGGCGTTCTCCTCGAACCGGCCGCCGAGACGTGCGGTCGTGTAGGCCCACCAGCGCTTGAAGAGCTTGATCATGCGGCGATGCTACCCAC
>CAZBTQ010000296.1:0-3181 GCA_964494405.1 uncultured Iamiaceae bacterium | reverse complement strand
CCGTGGCGGGCGGAGAGGATCCCCAGCGGAACCGCCAGCACCATCGCCGCCAGTGCTGCCAGGCCCGCGAACCACAAGGTCGTGGTGGCGGCGCCCCAGAGCTCGCTCCAGTCGGTGACCGAGCGTCCACGCTCGTTCCATCGCAAGAGGTTCCATGCGGGCACGCCGAGGCCGACGAGCACGATGGTGACCAGTCCGACCTGAACCGGCACCTGCCACCACCCGAGGCGCACCGACGCGGCACGGCGGGCGCTGCCCGACCCGACCTTGGCGACCCGATCATCCCGGCTGAACCGCGCCGCGATCAGGATGGGGATCACCGTCATCGCCACCAGCACGCACCCGAGCACCGCGGCCGGCGTGCGATCGAACGACGAGTTGTACGAGTGGTAGATGACGTTGGTCAGCGTCTCGTACCGCATGATCCGCACGGCGCCGAACTCGCTGACCGTGTAGAGCCCGGCCAGCAGCGCACCGCCGATGATGCCGATCCGTGCCTGGCGCAACGTGATGGTGAAGAACACGGCGGGGCCGCGTGCACCGAGCGATCGGGCCACCTCCTCGATGGCCGGGTCGGCACGGCTGAGCGCGGCGAGGACCGAGAGGTACACGAACGGATAGGTGACCGTCACCAGGACGAGCACGGCGCCGGAGAGCCCGGCGAGGTCGGGACGGTAGGCGATCCATGCCCAGGCCGCGATGTAGGAGGGCATCGCCAAGGGGAGGGCGAGGACGACCCGCCACACTCGACGGCCGTAGAGGTCGGTCCTGGTGACGAGCCACGCAGCGATCACGCCGATCACCGTCGACAAGGACGTGACGATGACGGTGAGGGTCACCGACCGACCGATGAGGTCGAGCGTCCGAGGTCGCCACAACGTCGCTTCGAACGCCGCCCACCCCCGATCGGTGGCCCGCACCCCCAGGTACGCGATCGGGAGGAGCACGGTCACCGCGATCACCAGCGCGGCGACGACCAACACCATCGGAACGCGCCGCCGGGCGGGAGCGAACGCATCAGCGTCCACCCCCGCCCGGTTGCGAGACGAGTCCTCCGCCACGGTCAGCTGAGCAGCCCTGCTTCTGTCAGCATCTGCTGCGTCGCGATGAGCGAGTCGAGGTCGGTGAGGTCGAGCTCGGGGCCCTCGAGCTCGGCCAACGGCGGCACGCCCTTCGGATCGGGAGCTCCCGAGATCAGCGGGTACTCCGAGGTCTCCTCGGCGAAGTAGGTCTGGCCCTCGAGCGACAGCAGGTAGCGAACGAACGCCTCAGCCGCCGGGTTGTCGGCGCCGCCCTTGAGGATGCCGACCGCGGTCGCGTTGACGAGCCCGCCCGGGTCGCCACCGGTGGGGAACACGAGCTGGGCCTTCATGTTCTCGACGCCGACCTCGTTGGCCATTTGGGCCCAGTAGTAGTGGTTGATCAGGCCGATCGGGAGGACGCCGTCGTTCACAGCCTCGAGCACGTCGCCGTTGCCCTCGTAGGTCTGTACGCCGTTGTCCTTCATGGCCTCGAGCCACGCGCGGGCGGCGTCTTCGCCCTCGCTCACCCGGAACCCGGTCATGAACGCCTGGAACCCGGCGTTGCCCGGCACCCACGCGGTCATGCCCTCGTACTGCGGATCGGTGAGGTCCGTCACGCCCTCGGGAACCTCGGGGACCAGGTCGGGGTTGTAGACGATGACCCTGGAACGTCCGGTGACGCCCACCCACAGGTTGTTGCCGTCGGGAGCGAAGCGGGGGTCGACGAGCTCGATCACGTCCTCGGGCAGCTCGACCAGCAGGTCCTCGTTGGCGAGCGCACCGACCGCACCCACCTCCTGGCTGTAGAAGAGGTCGGCGGGGCTCGACTCGCCCTCCTCGAGCAGCGCGGCGCCCAACTCGGCGGAGTTCCCGTACCTGACCTCGACGTCCACGCCGGTCGCTTCCTCGAAGTCGTCGATGAGCGGCTGGACGAGGTCCTCGTTGCGGCCGCTGTAGATCGTCAGCTCAAGGCCCTCGAGCGACACCTCCTCGGCGTCGGCGCTCGTGGAGGACGTCTCGGCCGCGTCGGCATCGGCCTCGGAGTCGCCCGCGTCGTCACCGCACCCCGCGGCCACCAACGCCAGGGCCGCAAGTGCGGCCACGAACCCGAGCATCCTGCGTCTGCGCATCTCTGTCCTCTCGCTGCTGCTGCCGATCGCTCGACCTCAGACACCTATGGTGGGCGCATCAGGTATAGCAGGTCACAGAGAGCTTGTTAGCCTCGCCTTCCAGTCTTCGAGAAGGCTCGATACCGGCACGGACCGGTCGTCGACGGCGCGACGAACACGCATAGCCTGCACGGGACGTCGAACGACCGGGGGGTCAGACAGATGCCGTTCGTCCAGGTCGGCGAGACCGACATCCACTACGTCACCGCAGGCAGCGGCCAGCCGCTCGTGTTCATCCACGGCTTCGGCGGCTGCGCGCAGGGTTGGTACCAGCAGGTCGAGGCGTTCGCGGACAGCTTCCAGGTGTTCGCCTACGACAGCGTCAACCACGGGCACTCCACCAACTCGCCTGCCGGCCAGCCCGAGCCGGACCGCGCCGACGAGCTCGAGGGGTTCCTCGCCGCGCTCGACATCGAGCGGCCGATCCTCGCCGGCAACTCGATGGGAGCGCTGACGCTGCTGCGGTGGGCGACGCGCCATCCAGGTGACGCCCACGCACTGGTCCCGTCGGGCATGGGCGTCGCGCCGCCGACCGCCGATTCCGCGGCCGAGGGCGAACGGATGCGCCGCATCACCGCGCCGACCGCCGACGACGTGCTGTTCATCCCGGCCGAGGGCGCCTTCACACCCGAGTTCCCGACCAGGCACGCCGAGCAGTACGAGCGCTACATCCGCCTGCGGTCCACCGCGACCCGCATCGAGGCGGCGCGCAACCCGAGGCCGGCCTCGATGGCCGACCCGTCGCGTGATGAGCTGGCCGACCGCGTCGGCGACATCACGTCGCCGATGCAGATCGTCGTCGGCGACGAGGACTGGCTGTTCGACGCAGCCCAGCACCTGCACACGCTGGTGTCGCACTCGCGGTTCATCGTGCTGCCGGGCGCTCCCCACAACGCCTACTTCGAAGCCCCTGCGGCGTACAACGACGCCGTCCGCAACTTCCTCACGACCGTCGTCTGAGGGCGCCGGTCCAGCGATCGACAGGAGACA
>CAZBTQ010000295.1:0-3226 GCA_964494405.1 uncultured Iamiaceae bacterium | reverse complement strand
GGAACGCGGCCTGCGTGGAACGGCTCATACCCGAATAGAGGATACGCGCAAACAAGGTTGCTCAGGGGTGACCTCAGCGCGGCGCTAACACTCACTCCCCTTCCCGCGTCTCCGCATCTGGAGACACGCATGCCGCCCTTCCTGACCGACGTCCGCTCCGCCCTGCGCTCGCTGGCAAGCGCACGCGGATTCACGGCCACGGCCATCGTCACGCTCGGCCTCGGCATGGCGCTCTGCGCCACGACGCTGGTCGTACTCGACGCCTACCTGATGCGTGGCCTTCCGTATCCAGCCGCCGAGCGGTTGTACTGGGTGCGCTACGGCCAGCCCGACCAGACGCCGCCTCGCGGCATGGAGACCCGCGACTGGACGTCGCTCGACGATGCGGTCGAACAGCAGATCGCGTGGGACCTCGACATGTTCTACCTGGTGGGGCGCGAGCATACGGAACAGGCACCCGGGGCGTGGGTCACACTGGGATTCGTGGAAGGGTTCGGCATTCGGCCGGCAATCGGCGCGGGCTTCGATGCGGACGCATTCACGCCGGGCAGCCCCAACGTCGCACTCATCAGCCACGCCCTCTGGACCACGCGGTTCGGCGGCGACCCCGCCGCCGTCGGGCAGACCTTCACCGCCTACGTCAGCGATCGGCCGGAAGAGGCCGAGAGCTTCACGATCGTGGGCGTGTTGCCCGTCCATTTCTGGCATTTCAATCCGTACACGGACATCCTGGTGCCGCTGCGCGTGCCGACGTACCCGTACATGGTGCGCCTGCGCGAGCCTCTCAGCCCTCAACAGGCGGCTGCTCGCATCGCGGCGGTGGTGGCGACCGACGGCGGCATCGCACGTCCGGTGGACGTGCAGCTCGAGTCGGCCCACGGACGCTACACACTCACGATCCGCCCGATGCTGCGCGCGGCGATGGCGGCGGCAGTGCTCGTGCTGCTCGTCGCGTGCGCGAACGTTGCCGCACTGCTGCTCGTGCGGGCTACGGGACGTCAGAAGGATCTGGCCGTGCGTGTCGCACTCGGTGCCGGTCGCGGCGCGCTCGCCCGAACGCTGGCGACCGAAGCCGTCCTGCTCGCGACCGGGGCAACACTGCTGGCCGCACTCGCGACGACGGCCACGCTCGGGTGGCTCGGCCCGGCGATCCAGGAACAGGTCGGCCGCTCCGCGCCCGGCGGACCCCTGGCGCTGACCCTGTCGGTCAGGATGGCCGCTGGCATCGTGGCCATTGGCATCGCCACGACCCTCCTGTGCGCGCTGGCGCCGCTCGTCGCCTCACGCGTGAAAGGGCCAGCGACGGCGCTTCAGAGCACCGGCCGTGCGTCGACGGCAGGAGCCGCGAGTCGGCGCCTGCGTGCCGCGCTCATCGCGTCCGAGATTGCCATCTCCCTTGCCCTGCTGTCGGGGGCGGCGTTGATGCTGCGGACGATCGTCACGCTGACGACGACGGAGTGGGGTGTGGCGGCCGAACGCGTGTCCACGACCGGACTGGCACTGCGGCAGACACGTTATCCCGACACCGCCACCCGTGCGGATGTCTTCAACAGGCTCTTGACGAGGCTGCGCGCCATGCCGGACGCCGAGTCTGTCGCGCTGACCACCGCGTCGCTCGTGCAACAGCCGCAGCTGGTCGAGGCAGGGACATCGGCCACCGACGCGGGCGGAATGCGCACCGCTGTCCATCGCGTGACGGATGGCTACTTCACGACACTCGGCATTCCCATGCGCGAGGGACGACCGATCGCGGCCGACGACACGGTAGGACGCGAGCCTGTCGCCGTGGTGAGCGCAACGCTCGCGCAACGCCTGTGGTCCGCCGGCGGCGCGATCGGTCAGCAACTGGTGACACTCGAACCGGCAGCCGGGGGCGAGACGCGGACAGTCGTGCGCAGCGTCGTGGGCGTGGCCCAGGATTTCAGGCAGGCCGCGACCGACGACGAGCACGCGGATGTGTACGTGCCGCTGATGCAGCAGCCCGGGCGCTTCGCGTTTGCCGTGGTGCGCACGGCGCACAGAGCGGCAGGCGGCTCCAGCGGTGCGGCGGACCACGTGCGCCTGGCGGTGCGCGATGTGGATCCGGAGATTGCCGTCAACCAGACACGGCCGCTCCGTGACCTGCTGAAGATGGACCTGACGCGGCCACGGTTCATGACCGCCCTGCTCTCGGCGCTCGCGCTGACGTCGGCGCTGCTGGCGCTGGTCGGCGTGTACGGGCTGGTGGCCTACGCCGTACGTCAACGGGAGCGGGAGATCGCCATCCGCGTGGCGATTGGCGCAGAACCTGGACGCATCACCCGCCTGTTCCTCAGCCAGGGCAGCGGCGTGCTGGCCGCCGGGCTGCTCTTCGGCATCGCCGGTGCACTTGCCACGCGTCGTCTGCTCGAGACGCAGCTCGTCGGCGTGGCCACCTCCGACCCGGCGACGCTCGTGGGAAGCAGCGTTGCCTTCGCCGGTGCCGCCCTCGCGGCCATGTGGTGGCCCTCGCGGCGTGCCGCGGCCACCGAGCCGGCGACGGCGCTCCGGGGAGAATAGCGTCGAGACCGGCGACGACCGTCAGGGGTGGATGCGCGAGGCAGGGTTCTCGACCACGTGTGTCGAGCCGCTCGTCGGGCCAGAGTCGATCGTGATTGGCTGCATGCCGCCTTCCTCGCCGACGAGGTGCTACCAGCTCGCGGACGGGCGTGGTAGCGTGTCGCCACACGCGAACGCGGCATGACGTTTCCATCCATCGATACGGCCATGAGACACACCGTCCTCATCCTCGTGGGCGTGCTCGCCCTCGTCTCGCCCGCAGCGGCGCAGGTGCAGCTCGCGTCGGCGGAACGCGTCACGTTCGTCACGCAGGAGTGGGAGGGCGAGCGCGACAAGTACGGACGGCCGCGCGTGTCGGACGAGATTCTCGCGCGCATGGCGTACGTCTCGCTCGAAGAGGCCTGGGGCATCGTCGGCGCCGCCGGGTACAACAACAAGTTCGAGGGAGACTGGCAGATTCTGGACCCCGATCGCCCGATGATCGGTCGCGCGTTAACCGCCGCCTTCCTCCCCGCGAGCCCGGAGCTGGAAAAGCGCATGCTCGAGGCGGCGCGTGCCCAGGGCCTGCAGGGCGCGATGAACCAGTTCCCGATCTACATGCTGACGAAGGGCGACGTGTACGTCGCCGACGGATTCGGGAAGATCAAGGACGGCACGCTCATCGGCGACAACCTCGCCCAGGCCATCT
>CAZBTQ010000294.1:1810-3226 GCA_964494405.1 uncultured Iamiaceae bacterium | reverse complement strand
ATGGATCCGACCTACAGCGCCGAAGCCGAGGAGTACCGGGAGAAGACCCGGGCCTTCCTGGCCGAGCACCTGCCGTCCGACTGGACCGGCGTCGGCGGCCTTCCCGAGGCCGACCGGTCCGCGTGGATCGACCAGTGGCGACACACGCTCGCCGACGCCAGCCTGCTCGCGGTGGCGTGGCCGAAGGAGTACGGCGGCGCCGGCCTCAGCCCGATCGAACAGGTCGTGCTCAACGAGGAGTTCGCCAAGGCCAACGTCCCGACCCAGACCGGCAACGACGGGTTCGGCATCGGCATGGTCGGCCCGACGATCATCGTCTGGGGCACCGAGGAGCAGAAGCGCCACTTCCTGCCCCGAATCATCTCGGGCGAGGACAAGTGGTGCCAGGGCTACTCCGAGCCCGACGCCGGCTCCGACCTCGCCAACATCGGCACCAGAGCGATGCTCGACGGCGACGAGTGGGTCATCAACGGCCAGAAGATCTGGACGTCGTCCGGCCACACCGCCAACTGGATCTTCGTGCTCGCCCGCACCGACCCCGCGGCGCCCAAGCACGCCGGCATCTCGTTCCTGCTCTGCCCGATGGAGCAGCCGGGTGTCGAGGTGCGGCCCATCAAGGAGATGACCGGGGACGCGCTGTTCAACGAGGTCTTCTTCACCGACGCCCGCACGGCCCGGGAGAACGTCGTCGGCGACGTGAACAACGGCTGGACCGTCGCCAACACGCTGCTCGGCTTCGAGCGTGGCGGCCGCTCCACAGTGCTGTCGATCGGGTACCGCTCCGAGCTCGACGCGATCATCGACCTCGCCCGCCGCAAGGGCGCCGACAAGGATCCGCTCATCCGCCAGCGGCTCGCGTGGGCGCACGGCCAGGTCGAGATCATGCGGTACCTGGGCATGCAGTCGCTCACCAAGGCGCTCGCCGGCGAGCAGCCCGGGCCGTCCGCGTCGATCATCAAGCTGTTCTGGAGCGAGTACCACAAGAAGGTCACGGAGCTGTCGCTCGACATCCTCGGCGCCGACGCGCTGGCCCCGTCGGGCGAGGTCGATGGCTCGTCCATCCAGGCCTCCGGTGGCGGCGATCTCACGTCGAACCAAGCTGTGCGCACGTTCCTCGGCGCACGTCCGGGCACGATCTACGCCGGCACGTCCCAGGTGCAGCGCAACATCATCGGCGAGCGCGTCCTCGGCCTGCCCAAGGAGCCGCGCGCCGACACGGGCCCCTGGAACGAACGCTCCTAGCGCTCGCACACGTCCGAAATCTCGCGTCTGAGTCGCGCCTACCGCGATCGATCATCGAGATCTCGGGAACCAGGTCGCACACCGGATCGTCCCATGTGTCATGCGACACGTTCGGCTCGTCCTGCTCGGGCCCGCTCTCGTGGTGGTGCTCTGCGCGCTCGGCGCCTCCCCGGC
>CAZBTQ010000294.1:0-1710 GCA_964494405.1 uncultured Iamiaceae bacterium | reverse complement strand
ACGTGAGGGGTCAGGTGCGGGGCTGGTAGATGGCGGTGTGGGCGACCGAGGCGACGACGGTTTCGGTGGTGCCGGCCACGGCGACGAGCTCGACGTCGAGGGTGACGAACCGGTGGCCCTTGTGCTCCCACTCCGCGCAGACGGTCGACCGGCCGCCGATGTGTTCGCCGTAGCGGGCCAGCGCGCGGTGCCGGACGTCGGAGCTGACGTGGATCCACGGGCCGAGCGCCACGTTGCCCGCCAGGATCCGGTTGGCGAGCCGCAGCAGCCAACCGGGATGCGCGAGGCCCTCCGCGCCGTAGATCGCGAGGTCGTCGCGGACGTCGGCGCGGTACTGCTCCTGGTCCTCGGCGGTGACCGGCCGCGTCGGCAGTGAGAACACGGTGCCGACGGCCAGCGACTGCGGCGACGCCGCCGGCGGCGGATCGGGGAGGGGGACCAGCGGTTCGTGGTCGCCCACGATCGGTCCGGTCGAACCTGACGGCAGCCCGGCGGTCCCGGTCGCACACACCGTGCCAGACGGATCGACCAGCTCGAGGGGGAACGACTCGCCGTCGTGGCTGCGCTGGAGCGGCCCGGGCCGGACCTCGACCTCGTCGCCGTCGTACACGGGCTTGTGGAAGCGAGCGTCGAGGGTGCCGCGTTCGAGCCAGTCGAGTCCCCACGCCGCGGCGGGCACGTGGGCCATGTACGCGTAGTCGTCGACGCCCGGTACGAGCCCGCCACGGAAGCCGAACTGCCGTGCGACCGAGTCGTCGTGGATCTTGTTCTGGGACTGCGTCGCCGTGTTGTGGGCGACGACCTTCCAGGCGACTGGCTCGGTCATCGCACGCTCCTGGTCACACCGCGATCGGCGCGGCGATGCGGGGGTGTGGGTCGTAGCCCTCGACGACGATGTCGGTGGCGTCGATCGAGAAGAGGTCGTCGATCGGTCGGGTCAGGCGCAGCGTCGGCAGCGGTCGGGGCTCGCGCTCGAGCTGGAGCCGTGCCTGCTCGACGTGGTTGAGGTACAGGTGGGTGTCGCCGAACGTGTGCACGAAGTCGCCCGGCTCCAAGCCGGTCGCCGCGGCGACCAGCACCGTCAGCAGCGCGTACGACGCGAGGTTGAACGGCACGCCGAGGAACACGTCGGCCGAGCGCTGGTAGAGCTGGCACGACAGCCGGCCCTCTGACACGTGGAACTGGAACAGGCAGTGGCACGGGGGCAGCGCCATGCGGTCGAGGTCGGCGACGTTCCACGCGCTCACGACGTGGCGCCGCGAGTGGGGATCGGTGCGGATCTGGTCGACGATCAGGCCGAGCTGGTCGATCGTGCTGCCGTCGGGTGCGGGCCACGACCGCCACTGGTGGCCGTAGATCGGGCCCAGGTCGCCGTCGGGATCGGCCCACTCGTCCCAGATCGTGACGCCGTTGTCGTTGAGGTACTTCACGTTGGTGTCGCCGTGGAGGAACCACAGCAGCTCGTGCACCACCGACGGTACGTGGATGCGCTTGGTGGTGACCAGGGGGAACCCGTCGGCGAGGTCGACCCGGTACTGGTGGCCGAAGATCCCCAGGGTGCCGACGCCGGTGCGGTCGGTGCGCTCGACCCCCTCGTCGAGGACGCGCTGGAGGAGATCGAGGTAGACCTGCATCGCCGTGAACGCTAGTGCGGCCCTACCCTCGTGCCGTGGACGAACGACCGATCGGCATGTTCGACAGCGGCTTCGG
>CAZBTQ010000293.1:0-3250 GCA_964494405.1 uncultured Iamiaceae bacterium | reverse complement strand
ATTCCTGGTCGCTGATCGTGGCGTCGACGACCTTGGCGTCGTCGGTGGGGATGGTGCGGGTGGTCATCGGTTCCCTCGCTTCACGATGGGCGTGGTGTCGGGATGCTGGCGTGTGTACTGGTCGAGGCGTGCTTCGGCTTCGGAGACGTTGGCGGGGTACCAGGCATTGCCCAGTGCCGTCTTGTCGCCGCCGAGGAGGACGACGGCGACCTCGCCCCAGTCGGAGGTTCGGCAGATGGCGTAGAGGATGCGGAGCACCGGCGGCCGGTCGGCGTAGGGCGCTGCTTCGGAGGGTGGGGTGCGCCGGAGGGCGTGCATGTCGTAGCGAGAAGTGACGACCGGGTGGGATTCCTCGCGGCGCTCGTCGTCGAGGTCTCGTCCGTAGGTCTCCAGTGCCGTCAGCAATGCCATCACCTCTCCGAAGATCTCCTCGTCGGCCTCTGCGAGCCCAGCGAGCCATCGCTCGAACAGCGGGTGGTAGCGGACCTCCACGAGATGCACTTTACCTCATATGAGGTGAACTACATGCCTGGCAGTCCCCATGGCAATCCACCGGGTGTCACGAAGCCGGATTCAACACCACCTGCCGGATCGCACACCCCACGTGACCTGGTAGAACGGGAATCGACAACCGAGACGGACCCACGGGATCCGCCTACGGTCAGAAGGTTGGGGGTTCGAGTCCCTCCGAGCGCGCTGAGCAGACGCGCTGGTCAGAGGCGGTCCCAGTTCCGGAGCCCGCCCCGCCCGCTTCGTACCTCTCCGCCAGGCGGGAGTCTGAGCCCACGATCGGCCGTCCGCGTCCGACCTCCCGATTCGACGCATCGACTCTGAGCGGTCGCCACGACCCGCGGTAGCGTGCCGTCGTCGACGACGAGGCGAGGGGGGCAACCGATGCCGGGCGGTGAGGAGCTCCTCCTTCAGGATCGGGCGTGGCGACGACGCAACTCGACGTGGATGGTGCCTGCCCTGGTGGGCTGTGGCTTCCTGACCTGGACGTCCTTCCTCTACGTCGGAGTCAAGGCCAAGCGCGCCTCCTGGCTGGTCGCCGCGGCCGCCTACGGCGCGGTCCTCGTGCTCTGCTTCGCGCTCATCGGCACAGCCCCGACAGAGGCAGACGGATCGACGGACACGTCGAGCTGGCAGAGCACCGTCGGATCCGCGTGCCTTCTCGCTGCGTGGATCGGCGGAATCGTCCACGCGCTCATCGCCAACCGCGAGTGGCTCTCCTTCCAGGCATCGCCTCAAGGACAGGCCGGTGCATCGTCGTCGTCCGCCAGCTCCACCATCGTGCCAGGAGCGCTCGACGATCCCTGGCGGTCGTTCGTGGCACAAGCCCTCTCCACACAACGAGAGATCGCGACCACCGTCGTGACCACCCCTCCCGGGCCGATGCGAGATCGTCTGCAGGTGGTGACCGACCACATCGATAGGGGCCTCGTGGAGTGTTGGCAGCTCGCCCAGGGAGGACAACGGCTCACCAAGGCTCAAGCCCGGATCGACACGGTGGCCATCGCCCGTCAGCTGAGCCAACTTCCCCCAGCGGAGGGGAACCCGGCCATCGTCCAGGCTGCCCAGGCGCTTCAGGCCCAACTCGACACAGCGAGGCGCATGGACGGCGACGTCGCATCCACCAGTAACGGACTGCTCCTGTTGAACGCTCGCCTCGGTGAGGTCGCCGCTCGCGTGCTCGAGCTCTCCGCGCGGCCGAACGCGTTGAACGACGCCGCGGCGGTCGATGCCGACGTCGAGTCGGTCGTCAACGACCTCGTCGCGATCCGGCATGCCCTCACCGAGATGGACGGATTTCCCGCGAGCAGTTGATCTCCGAGGACCACCGGTCGATCGCACGATCAGGCGCACCTCCAGACCACTCAGCGCTGCGATGAGTCCGCGAGGTCGGCGGCGTCTCATCTGTGACCGAGCCGACGGATGAACGGAGCCCGACATGGGTCAGCTGGTGGTCACCGAGTTCTTGACGCTCGACGGTGTCGCGCAGGCGCCGGGCGGGCCCGACGAGGACCGCGAGAGCGGGTTCTCCCACGGCGGTTGGCAGGCGCCCCTGATCGACGAGGAGTCGAGCGACGTGATGTTCGCCGCGGCGAGCGGGATGGACGCGCTGCTGCTCGGGCGGGTCACCTACGAGATCTTCGCCGGCTACTGGCCGACCGCCCCCGCCGACGTGCCGTTCACCGCGCTGCTCAACCGGGTGCCGAAGTACGTCGCCAGCCGGACGTTGACCGAGCCGCTCTCGTGGGACGGATCGTCCGTGCTCACCGGCGAGGTCGCCGACTCGGTCGCCGCGATCAAGGACCTCCACGGCGAGGTCCACGTCATCGGCAGCCTCGACCTCACCCAATCGCTCCTGCGGCACGGGCTCGTCGACCGCCTGGTGCTGTGGGTGTACCCGCTGCTGCTCGGCACCGGCAAGCAGCTCTTCGGCGACGGCACCGTGCCCGCGGCCCTGCGGTTGACCGACTCGACGATCTACCCGAGCGGCGCCGCCAACCTGGTGTACGAGTTGGCCGGCACCCCCACCTACGGCGTGGTCGGCGAGTAGGTCGCCGGCCGGGCCTGGATCAGAGGAGCGACCGCAGGACGTCCTGGGTGGCCACTGCATCGTCGCCAGACCCGAACGACGCGGCGACGAAGTCGGTGACCCCCACCTCGCTCAGGTGTTCGATCTGGCTGCGGACCGAAGCCGCGTCCCCGACGATGGCGACATCGCCAGGCGTCGCCGCACCCTCCCGGTCGAGCATGGCCCGATACGACGGGAGCTGGCCGTAGATGTTGAAGATCGACGCAGCCCGCTCGCGCGCCGCGTCGGGGTCGTCGGTGACGCACACCGGCAGGATGCACACGACCCGCGGTGCGGGTCGTCCCGCCGCCTCTGCGGCCGCGGTCAGGCTCGGCACGATGTGGCTCTCGACCGTGGAGGGGCCGGTCATCCAGAGCACGGTGCCGTCGCCGACGGATCCGGCCAGGCGCAACATCTGCGGCGCGAGCGCGGCGAGCAGCACGGGCACGGGGTGCTCGCGCGGCACGCTGATCGCGAGGTTCGCCTGCACCGTCTCGCCCGAGAACGAGGCGGTCCCCTCGCGCAGCAGCGGCACCAGCACCTCGAGGTACTCGCGCATGTGCCGGGCGGGCTTGTCGAACGAGTAGCCGAACATCCCCTCGATGACGATCTGGTGGGACAGCCCGATGCCGAGCGCGAGGCGCCCGCCGAGTGCGGCCTGCACCGTGAGCG
>CAZBTQ010000292.1:0-3282 GCA_964494405.1 uncultured Iamiaceae bacterium | reverse complement strand
TTCGAATCCCCCTCCCTCCGCCAAGTGGCTTTGGGGGATCCCGCCCCCACGTCCATAGAGGAAGATGGAGCAGCTGAGCCGCTTCGGTGGCGCACACCGTGTCGTGAATGCCGGGCGGCGGTCGTGAGGCGGAGCCGATACTGGACCTGTGGCCCTGCGGATTCCCGAGTCGACACCCACGCTCGAACTCGAGCGCGTTCTCCTGCGTCCGTTCTGCGCGGCGGACGTCGAGGGGCGCCAGCGGCTCGGACGTGATCCAGCGATCCAACTCGGGTTCGGCGCCAACCCGAGCTACGACCAGTGGCAACCGATGGAGGAAGCAGCGGCGCAAGCCTGGTACGACAGCCAGCTCGCCCTCGAGGGACCCTTCGTCTGGGCCCTGGACTTCGAGGGGCGGTTGATCGGCAGCTGTCGGCTCCACAGCGTCGAACGCGCTGACGAGCGCGCCCGGTACGCGATCGGCATGCTCGATCGAGATCTCCTCGGCCAAGGTCTCGGTGCCGAGATCACCAACGGCGTCCTCGCCTACGCGTTCAACACCGCGGGCATCCACAGGATCGACCTGCGGGTGCTCGCCTCGAACCAGCGGGCCGTCGCCTGCTACCAGAAGTGCGGCTTCGTCATCGAGGGCCGAGAGCGCGAGTCCGCCAAGATCGGCGACCGTCGAGAAGACGACCTGATCATGGGTGTCCTGTCATCCGAGCGGGTGCGGACCGCGGATGGGCGGGCCAAGGGTGGAGAGATGCACTCACAGGCCGTCACGGCGGAGCCGTACCTCACCAGGGCGCTCCCGTTCTACGCCGACAAGGACGTCGCGCACGGACCGGAGCACATCGTGCGACTGCAAGCCCGAGTGGTCGAACTCGCGCCTGACGACGCCGACCTCGATCTGCCCTACCTCTGGTTCCTCGTCGCCTACCACGGACTCGTCCCGCGTCTCGCCGACGACGGCTTCGCGGGGGAGACGACCGACTTCCTCGCCACCCTCGGCTGGACACGCGTCGATGCCGACGACGCTCTGGCCGGCCTTCGCCGACACACCACTTCCCCAGCGCGGCTGGAGGAAGAGCTCGTGCACGATGCCAACTTGCTCGAGGTGATCGGAGCGCTCGGGGTCGCGAAGGCCTTCACCCGAGGGGGCGCTGACCGGCAGACCTACGAGGAGACCCTGCGCATCTTCGAGCAGAACCTCGAGAAGGCCAGGTTCGCCACAGGGGTCGGACGTCGCGAGGCGGAAGCGGGACGGGAGTACGCGCGGGCGTTCATCCAGCAACTGAGGACCGAACTCGACATGGAAGCCCTCCCGACCTATCCAGCTTGACCCCACCCCGGCTGAACGGTCGGGTTGGGCGCGACTGACCTGGCCCGCCCGGTCAACCGCGCCCGACCACGCCCGGCACCACCCTCACGCCGGCTCGGCCGAGGGGCCAGCCGAGACGGATGCCACGCGATCGCCAGCAACCGCCTCGGTGACGCCACGCGTTGGGCGTCATACGCATTAGTCTCTATGTATGACGATGTTGAGCTTCCGGGTCGACGAACGGGACGCCGACGAGGTCCGTCGTTGGGCAGCGGCGCTCGGCATCGACCGCTCCGAGCTGTTGCGCGAGGCGCTGCGCCGCCACCTCGATCGACTGGCGTCGGAGGGGGACGCAGACCGATGGGCGGCCACCCCCCTCGACGACGGCGAGCGAGCGTTCGGCGCAATCACCGACTGGGGTCCTGCGGAAGACTGGTCGGACTGGGTCGTCGATGCAGCGCGGTGAGATCTGGTTCGCTGCGACTCCCGGCGGGGACCGGCCGGTTCTGGTGCTGACGCGCGATCCCGTGGCCGACCGCATCGGCTCCGTCGTCGTCGCCGCCTTGACTCGAACGCGCCGAGGACTCGTGTCCGAGCTCCCGCTGACGACGGCCGACGGCGTCCCAACCGACAGCGTGGTCAACTTCGACAATATCCACACGATCCCTCGGGAGACGTTCCGCCAAAGGGTGGCGGTGCTGGCCCCCGACCGCATGGCCGAGGTCTGCCGAACCCTCCAAGCGGCGACGGGCTGCTGATCGGATGACCCGGGCATGAGCACGATGGCGACTGGGACCGGTCGTCTCATCGTGTTGTGCGGGCTGACGGGTGCCGGCAAGACGACGCTGGCGAAGCAGCTCGAGGCCGATGGCGCGATCCGCATGTGCCCCGACGAGTGGCTCGTCTCGCTCGGCTTCGACCTCTACGACAAGGGCGCTCGCGTCGCGGTCGAACGGCTCCAGTGGGAGCTGGCCCAGGCACTCGTCCTGCGAGGCCTGACGGTGGTGGACGAGTGCGGCGTGTGGCAGCGTGGGAGCGGGACCTGCGCCGCACGTGGGCGCGCGAGCACGACGTCGCGGTGGAGCTGCGGTTCCTCGACGCACCCATCGAGGTGCTGACCGCCCGGGTCGAGGCGCGGAACCGCACGCTGCCCGACCGCGGCCCGCGGATCGCTCGGCGTCCGGCGGCCGATGCGGATTCCGATCCCGACAACGCCCACGCGGGTGGCCGCTAACATCGCCCATCACCTGGAGAGGTGCCGGAGTCCGGTCGAACGGGCCTCCCTGCTAAGGAGGTGCTGGGGGTAACCCTGGCCGTGGGTTCAAATCCCACCCTCTCCGCCACGATCCGTCCCCGGCCCTTGCGTCGGGGACGGTGCGCGTCCGGGCCAGTCGTTCGACCGGGTCGCGCTCACATCCCGACGCGGCCTGCCGATGGAGCATCCAATCGCTTCAGGGGTGCTCCATGGTTGTACACCGCGACATCGAGGGGACGGGAAGAGGCGCTCAGGCGACCCCCGTCGTCGCGTCCGGTGAGACCACCGTCGACGAGCTGCAGGCCGACACGGCGGCGGGGCTCGCCCACGCCGTCCGACGGCTCTACGGGCGGCAGCTCCACGTGCTGCTCGTCATCGACGACGAGGACGAGGCGGCCCTGTTCGCCGATGCCGCCGAAGAGAGCGTGCTCGACGTCGGCATCGAGGTCGTCGCCGGCGTCGACGAGGCTGCGGCCCACATCCAGCGAGCGATCGCCAACCGCCGCCGCAAGGGCGTGCCCGACGTGGTGGTGAGCGCGCTCGACATCGACGAGAGCCACCGACTCCTCGCGGCGCTGCGGTCCCAGACCCAAGACGACGTGTTCCCGGTCGTCATCCTCTCCGACGACGGTCGCCCCGGCCTCGAGCGACGCTCGTTCGCCCTCGGCGCATCGGGCCACCTGCGTGCGCCGGAACGGCGGTACGAGCGGGTCGCGCTGATCCACAC
>CAZBTQ010000291.1:0-3297 GCA_964494405.1 uncultured Iamiaceae bacterium | reverse complement strand
TCGCTCTGGAGGGATTCCGGCAGTCGTGCCAGGTGCAGCCGGGTGAGCGGGGGGAGCCGGCGTCGGACCTCGAGCACGTCCTGGTGGCGCCGGGCCATGCCGAACTGGCAGCAGCGGTCGATCGCCCGCAGGAACGGCGTGTTGCGACCGGCATGGGTGCCGAGCCCCAACGACCTGGCCATGTCGGCGAGGCGGATGGTGAAGCCCTCGGGTTCGGTGTCGAACCCCTCGGCGAGGCGCCGCAGGAAGAGCGTGGTCGATGGTCCGAGGACGCCGGTCCAGTAGTGCTCGACGTAGTGGGATCTGGGATCGTGGCCGAGGTCGTCGACGACGGGGTCGACCCACGGGCGGATCTGCATCGTGGCGTCGCCGAGCTCGGACGCAGCGAGGTAGGTGGACATGCGGGTCGTGGTGGTCTTGGGCACCGGAGCCTCCGGGTGGGTGCGTATGACGAGGAGGGCCGGTGGGTTCGCGCGCCCGGCCGAGGCGCCTGTGGACAACTTTCAGAGTGTTTCATGCTGTGTCGTATGTCAAGGGGTTCGCACTCCCACTCGTTCGGTAGGGTGCCAACATGGCTGAGTCGACCGCCGAGCCGACCGATGAGGGAGCCGTCGCTCGGGCCCACGAGCTGGTCGCTGCGGCCGAGCGCATCACGGTGCTCACCGGTGCGGGCATCTCGACCGACAGCGGGATCCCCGACTTCCGCGGCCCCCAGGGCGTGTGGACCAAGAACCCCGAGGCTGAGAAGCAGGCGACCCTCGAGCACTACATGAGCGACGCCGAGGTGCGGCGGCGGTCCTGGCGCGCGCGGCTCGACCACCGGGCGTTCTCGGCCGACCCCAACCGCGGACACCTCGCCCTGGTCGACCTCGAACGCCAGGGTCGGCTCCGCGCGCTGGTGACCCAGAACATCGACGGCCTGCACCAGGCCGCCGGGTCCGACCCGAGCCTGGTGATCGAGGTGCACGGCACGGTGCACGAGGTCGTGTGCATGGCGTGTGAGGAGCGGGCGCCGATGCAGGTGGCGCTCGACCGCGTCCGGGCCGGCGAAGACGACCCGGCGTGTCGCACCTGCGGAGGGATCCTCAAGTCGGCGACCATCAGCTTCGGGCAGTCGCTCGACACCAGGACCCTGCTCGCCGCCGAGGCTGCGGCGCACGACTGCGACCTCATGCTGGCGGTGGGCACCACCCTCGGGGTGTACCCAGTGGCCGGCATCGTGCCGCTCGCTGCGTCCCTCGGTGCGCAGGTCGTCATCGTCAACGCAGAGGCGACGGCGTTCGACGACCTGGCCGACGTCGTCGTCCGGGGACAGATCAGCGACGTGCTGCCCCGTCTCGTCACCGCACGCTGAGGTGTGGCCCACCGCTCCGACGCCGTGGGTTTCTGAATCCCGACCAGATCGCTAGGATTTCGACATGCCCAGCTTCCGTGAGCTGCTCCAGCAGACCAAGGCCCAGATCCGCGAGGTCGACACCGAGGCGGCCGACGCCGCTCGCTCCGAGCCCGGCACCGTGCTCCTCGACGTGCGCGAGCCCGACGAGTTCGAGCAGGGCGCGGTCCCCGGCGCGGTGCACATCCCCCGCGGCCAGCTCGAGAGCGGCATCGAGGCCCGAATCCCCGAGAAGGACACGCCGGTCGTCATCTACTGCGCGGGCGGCACCCGGTCCGCCTTCGCGGCCAAGACGATGGAGGAGCTCGGCTACACCGACGTCGTCTCGGTCATCGGCGGCTTCAACCGCTGGAAGGACGAAGGCCGCGAGTGGAAGGCTCCGCAGGTCCTCACGCCCGAGCAGCGCAACCACTACCAGCGCCACCTGCTGCTGCCCGAGGTGGGCGAAGAGGGTCAGCTCAAGCTGCTCGGCTCGAAGGTCCTGCTGCTCGGCGCCGGCGGCCTCGGCTCGCCCGCGGCGTACTACCTGGCGGCCGCGGGTGTCGGCACGATCGGCATCGTCGACATGGACGTCGTCGACCAGTCGAACCTCCAGCGCCAGATCATCCACAACATGGATCGCATCGGTGACCGCAAGGTCGACTCGGCGAAGAAGACCATCACCCTGCTCAACCCCGACGTCGACGTCATCGCCCACGACACCCGCCTCGACGCCACCAACGTCGTCGAGATCCTGAGCGGCTACGACCTCGTCATCGACGGCGCCGACAACTTCCCGGTCCGCTACCTGCTGAACGATGCATCGCTGAAGGTCGGCATCCCCGTCGTGCACGGCTCGATCTTCCGCTTCGAGGGCCAGGCCACGGTCTTCGATCCCCACAACGGTCCGTGCTACCGGTGCATGCTGCCCGAGCCGCCGCCTCCCGAGCTCGCGCCGTCGTGCGCCGAGGCCGGTGTTCTGGGAGTGCTCCCGGGCATCATCGGCACGATCCAGACGATCGAGGCGGTCAAGCTCCTCCTCGGACTCGGCGACTCGCTCGCCGGCCGGTTGCTCACCTACGACTCGCTCGAGACGTCGTTCCGCACGTTCAACGTGCGGCGCGACCCCAACTGCCCGGCGTGTTCGATCGACCCCGACCAGATCGTCATCGCAGAGTACGACGAGCTCTGCTCGCCGCACCCGCTCCAGCCCCCGGCGAGCTGAGCGGCACAGCCGGTCGACGGGCCGGCCGTCCGACCTGCCGGTAGCGGGCGACCAGCCGGGAGGCGTCTAGTGTCGCGGCCGATATGGCAGAGGTGAACGCCGCGGCTCGGCCGTCGATGATTGGCCGCGTCCAGGCCGCGCTGCCGGTGGGCACCGCGTCGGTGGGCGCCGGCCTCATCGTCAACGGGCTCGGCCTCTACGTGTTCCTCGGGTTGGCCGGCCGAGAGCTGGGACCGACGGCGATGGCGCCCCTGTCGGTGATGTGGGCGATCACGTTCTTCGCCGCGCCCGGCGTGTTCCTGCCCCTGGAGCAGGAGCTCAGCCGCGCCGTGGCCAGCCGCCGCGCCCGTCACCTGGGGGCGGCGCCGGTCGTGCGCAACGCGGCGTTGGTCGGCGCAGGACTCCTGGCCATCGTGGTCGCCATCTCGGTCGCCACACTGCCGCTCACGTTCGACGACATCTGGGACAGCCAGGCGCTGCTGTTCGCCGGGTTCTTGTTGACGCTCACCGGCTACGCGATCGCGCACCCCGTTCGAGGGCTCCTCGCGGGTGGCAACCGGTTCGGCGACTACGCCCTCTACTTCGGCGCCGAGGGGGTCCTGCGGGTCATCGCCGTCGGCGTGCTCATCGCCGCTGGCGCGAGCACCGCCGGCCCGTACGGGCTGAGCGTCGGCGTCGTCCCGTTCATCGCCGTGGCGGT
>CAZBTQ010000290.1:0-3396 GCA_964494405.1 uncultured Iamiaceae bacterium | reverse complement strand
AGGTCCTCGATCGAGTAGATGTCGTGGTGCGGGGGCGGGGAGATGAGCCCGACGCCCTCCTGGGTGTGGCGCAGGCGGGCGATCTCGGCCGAGACCTTGTGGCCGGGGAGCTGCCCGCCCTCGCCGGGCTTGGAGCCCTGGGCCATCTTGATCTGGATCTCGTCGGCGAACGCCAGGTACTCGGGCGTGACGCCGAACCGGCCCGACGCCACCTGCTTGATCCGTGAGTTCTTGTCGTCGCGGCCCTGGCCGCGGGTGCGGTACCGGTAGGGGTCCTCGCCGCCCTCGCCACAGTTGGCCTTGCCGCCGATGATGTTCATCGCCTGGGCGAGGGTCTCGTGGGCCTCCTTGGACAGCGCGCCGTGCGACATGGCGCCGGTGCTGAAGCGGCGCGCGATCTCGGTGGCGGGCTCGACCTCGTCGAGGGGAACCGGCACGTCGGCGATGACCAGGTCGAGCAGGTCGTTCAGCTCGGTGGTCGGTCGGTCGGCGACGAGCCGCGCGAACTCGTCGTACAGGTCGCTCGACTCGCCGCGGATCGCCCGCTGGAGCAGGTGCGCTGCGGTCATGTCCGCGAGCTGGCCGTCCCCCGCGGCCACCCCGTTCGCCGCAGCGGCTGACTCGGCGTCGACGCGCGCCTCCTCGACGGCGGTGAGATCGGCGTTGCGCCGCACACGCGCCGAACCACCGGCGCGCTCGGTGCGCCCTGTGCCAGTGCGACCCGCCGCCCGCTCGGGCTTCTTCTGGACCGTGCCGGTCAGCGCGTTGAGCGCGTCGACGACGGACTTGTCGTGGGCGTGGTACTCGCCGCCGCGGCGGTCGCGGACCAACCCGGGCGAGTCGAGCTCGGGCACCCCCTCGTCGGGCCAGGCGATCGCGTGCTGGGCCAGGACGTCCTCTCCGAGCTGCACGAAGCCGAGCCCTCCGACCGTCGACGTCGTACCGGCGAAGCAGAGGTCGATGACCTCGTCGGCCAATCCGATCGCCTCGAAGATCTGCGCACCGCGGTAGCTGTCGAGGGTGGAGATGCCCATCTTCGACAGGATCTTGAGGAGGCCGGCCTCGCAGGCCGCCTGGAAGTTGAACTGCGCCTCGGGGCTGACGCTGTCGGTGTTGTCGTCGGCGTCGGCCTCGGCCCCGACGGTGTGCAGCGCGAGGCGCGGGCAGATCGCGTCCGCCCCGTAGCCGACCAAGGTGGCGACGTGGTGTACGTCGCGGACGTCGTCGGCGACGACGACGAGACTGGTGCGCGACCGCAGGCGCTCGGCCGTGAGGCGGTGCTCGATCGCCCCCGTCGACAGCAACGACGGGACGGGCGCGACGTCGGGCGAGATGTTGCCGTCGTCGACGATGATGACCCCCGCGCCGTCGGACACCGCCGCCGCGGCTTCGTCGGCCAGCCGCTCGACCGCTCGTCGTAGGCCCTCGGGGCCTTCGGACACGTCGAACGTCGCGTCGAGCACCGCGGCGGGGAACGGGCAGCGACCGATGTCGTGGAACTGCTCGAGCGCCGACGGGAACATGAAGAACGACGGCAGCGTGAGCAGGCGCGTGACGCGGGGGCCTTCGCCGAGGATCGGCGAGCGAGGTCCGACCAGCACTCGCAGGCTCATGACCGCGCGCTCGCGGATGGGATCGATCGGCGGGTTCGTCACCTGTGCGAACCGCTGGCGCAGGAAGTGGTGGA
This sequence comes from uncultured Iamiaceae bacterium, assembly GCA_964494405.1. Taxonomy (GTDB): domain Bacteria; phylum Actinomycetota; class Acidimicrobiia; order Acidimicrobiales; family SKKL01; genus Actinomarinicola. Next base: position 1,709 of record CAZBTQ010000290.1, on the reverse strand, counting down.
TCGGTCGCCTGCGGGTGGCGAAGGGCGGCAGCGGCGTGTCGTCGCCCATGGCGAAGGTGGGTTCGTAGGCGTCGTTGGCCATGGGCTTGAGCACCATGGCCAGCTCCTCCTTCGTGTAGCCGTGCGTGGCCTGGCGCTCCACGAGGTCGGCGGGTGGTGTGAGCACCGCGTCGCCCGACGCCAGCATGTGGAATCCGTCAGCTGCCCAGCGCCCGTAGGGCGCGCGTTCGGCCAATGCCTGCTTCGCCTCGGCGTCGAGCCGGACGCCGCCGTCATCGGGGTCGACGAGGAAGAGCTGGCCTGGACCGAGCCGACCTCGCCGCACGCTGCCGTGGCCGGAGATGTCGACCGCGCCCACCTCCGACGAGCACACGACCAGACCGTCGTCGCAGATCTGCCAGCGCAGCGGGCGCAGACCGTTGCGGTCGAGCAGGGCCCCGACGCGCCGCCCGTCGGTGAACACGATGCCGGCGGGCCCGTCCCAGGGCTCCATGAGCGCCGAGTGGTAGCGGTAGAACCCTTGCATCTCAGTCGAGAGGTTCCGCCCCGACTCCCACGCGTCGGGGATCAGCATCGCGATGGCGTGGTCGACGGTGCGCCCGCCGCGGGTGAGCAGCTCGAGCGCCTCGTCCAGCTTGCTCGAGTCCGAGCCGGTCGGATCGAGGACGGGCCGGAAGTCGTCCTCGGGTCCGAGCCCCGCGCCCTCGGTGCCCAGCACGTCGCGCGCGGCCATGCGGTTCTCGTTGCCCCAGATCGTGTTGATCTCGCCGTTGTGGCACAACATGCGGAACGGCTGCGCCCGCTCCCAGGTGGGCAGCGTGTTGGTGGAGAAGCGCTGGTGGAAGACGGCGAACGGGGCCTCGAAGCGGTCGTCGGCGAGGTCGCGGTAGAAGTTCGCGAGCTCGTCCGCCGCGGCGAGCCCCTTGTAGACGATCGTGCGGAACGAGCACGACGCCACGTACGTGCCGGCAGCCGTCGCGGCGATCCGCCGGCGGAGTCGGAACGCGACCTTCTCGTCATCGTCTGAGCGGGGCGAACGGTCGGTCGAGTCGGTGGGGGCTGGTGCGCTGATGATCGCCTGGATGATCTGGGGCTTGCTCTGCCGCGCGAGGTCGCCGAGGTGGTCGTCATCGGTCTCGGGGATGCGCCATTCGACGAGCGCGAGGTCCTCGCCGGCCAAGGCGGCTTCGACCGCCGGCCGCGGATCGGCCCCGCGGGCGAACAGCGTGATGACGCCGTGTCCCTCGCCGAAGATCGCCGTCGGGATCGGGGTCAGCAGTCCAGATCCATCACCGCTGCGTGCGTCGGCGGCCACCGCGCCACGGTGCTTGACGTTGGCCAACCCTTGCAGCGCGGCCGCGACGATGGCGCGCGTCTCGCGTCCCTGCGCGTCGGCGACGAAGCCGATGCCGCAGGCGTCGAGCTCCCGGTCCGGTGCGGGTCGGGTCATGGCGTGGCTCCCTCGGAGGTGGACGGACGAGGTCCGTCGACGGATGGAGTCGCGGTGCAGCGCTGCACCAACCGCGTTCGAAGCGCGGCAGGTGGCCGAACGGCCGTGGTCACGGTGCCCCGAGTGCGACGCTGCGGTGGAGGGTGCCGGTGATGGTCGTCGACATCGACGAGATCCGGCTGACGGCGTCGATGCCGTCTCCTCCCGCTCGGGTTCCGTGCACCCTATCGCACGGTCACCGCCCAAGGCCCCGGTTTCG
>CAZBTQ010000289.1:0-3397 GCA_964494405.1 uncultured Iamiaceae bacterium | reverse complement strand
CAACCTATTTGTCATGTTCTTGTCCGGATCGGTCGCGAACGTGTCCGGATCGTGCGGTTCGCCGCCCGGCAGCGGGGGCTGCGTGGAGGGGCCTGGGGCCGGCCCGGTAGCGTCGCTCGACGATGGCTGACTCCGCTGCCGCTCCCGCCCCGCCGCTGGCACCGCCGGCCGCCGAGGACGTTCTGGTCCCGCTGCCCGACATCGGTCGACGCTTCACCGGCCGTCGGCGGGTACGCCTGGGTGACGTCAGTCCCGCGGGACGCCTGCGCCTCGATGCCCTGGCCCGCTACGCGCAGGACGTCTCGAACGACGACACGGTCGATGCCGGGCTCGAGGCCGACATGGCGTGGGTGGTACGGCGGACGGTCGTCGAGGTCCTCGTCGATGCCCGCATGCGCGAGGAGCTCGAGCTCACCACGTTCTGCGGCGGCACCGGCGGCCGATGGGCCGAGCGCCGCGTCGTGATCCGCGGCGAGCAGGGCGCGCACATGGAGCTGGCGACGCTGTGGGTCCACCTCGACATGCAGTCGGGTCGGCCGCTCCCGCTACCCCAGCAGTTCCACGACCTGTACGCCGAGGCGGCGCAGGGCCGCACCGTGCGGGCCCGCCTGTACCACGGCGACCCGCCGACGCCGGCCCCGTCGCCGATCGCGTGGCCGCTGCGGTTCACCGACTTCGACGTCCTCGGCCACGTCAACAACGCGATCTCGTGGTCGGTCCTGGAGGAAGAGCGGGCGAGCCGTCCGGCTCTGCGCACCCCGGTCCGGGCCGAGGTCGAGTTCCGCGCCCCGATCGAACGAGGGCACGAGGTCGGCCGCACGTCGCTCGACCACGAAGGCGGCGGGCTGTCGGCCTGGGTGGTCGACCTGGCCGACCCGTCGACGGTCTACACCTCGATCCGGGTGCGCCCGCTCGGCTGAGGTTGTTGGCGGCTCGGGCGGGCAGGCCCAGGTCGGCTCAGGCGGCGGACGAGTCGGAACCGCCGACGAGGTAGCGCAGGTCCTCGCCGTCGTCGCGCACCTGCGCCTCTCCCGTGAGCCGCAGGTGCTCGAGGTGGGCGTAGGTCTCGCTGTCGGCCATCTGGCCGTAGGACCGCTCGGGGAAGAGCTTCCGGGTGTAGTCGGGCACCGTCCCCCAACCCCAGTCGGCTGACGCGTCGCGCAGCAGCTGGAGCCGGTCCTGGTGGTGGCGCTTGATGGCCCCGGCGCGCCCGCCGAGGTCGTCGAACGGCAGACCGTGCGCGGGCAGCACCTGGGTGATGCCGTCGAGCTCGCCGACCTTGTCGAGCGAGCGGAAGAACGCGTCGAGCGGGTCGACGATGGGCCCGACGCCAGAGATGTGCGGTGTGATCGTCGGCAGCACGTGGTCGCCCGAGATGAGCACGCCGGCCTCGGGGTCGAGCAGGCACAGGTGATCGTTGGTGTGGCCCGGCGTGTGCAGCGACACCCACGAGCGACCGCCCAGCTCGAGCCGGGTGGCGTCCTCGATGCGGTCGGTGGGCGTGGGGACCGCACCCATGCGCCCGCCGACGCCGCGCATCATGCGGTACTGGAGACGCCTGCGCCAGGGCGGGCGACCAGGCCCGCGACCAGCCCCACGTCGTCCCGCGCCACCGGGCGAGCTGCTCGCCTGCCCCCACGGCATCGGGCCGCCCCACGGCATGCGAGGAACGGTGGGGTCGACCGGTGGCATCGACGCCACCTGGGCGTTCGTCGCGCCCGCGGGCGCGACGCCGATCTCTTCGACGGCGATCTCGTCGGGCTCCTCGTCGGGGTCGAAGAAGGTGCGGAACAGCCGGTGGGTGACGACCTTGCTGCCGTACTCGTCGCGGAAGCGGCCCGCCTGGCCGAAGTGGTCGGGGTGTGAGTGGGTGACCACGACGGTGTGCACCCGCTCGACAGGGAGGTCGGCGTCGTGCAGTCGCCGTCGGAGCTCCTTCCACGACCGCGGTCCCGGCAGGCCAGGGTCGACCAGGGTGATCCCCTTGGCGTCGGGCATCGCGTAGCAGTTGACGTGGCCGAGGCCGGGCAGGCTGATCGGGAGCTGCACGCGGATGACGCCAGGTGCCACCTCGGTGGCCTCGTCGAGGGCAGGTTGCCGCTCCTCGCGCACCGTCGGCGCCCCCGTGCCGTGGCCGTGGTCGTGGCCGTGGGTGTGGGCGTGCGCGTCGGCCTGCCCGGATTCGTGCTGCCCCTGCTCCCCCCTCATGGCGTCGATGCTAGGCGGGTGCCTCGCCGGCTCCACCATCGGCATCGGCCGACGCTGCGGTGGGCGAGGTTGCCTCTGCAGGCACGAACAGGTGCTCGCGGTAGTAGCGGAGCTCCTCGATGCTCTCGCGGACGTCGTCGAGCGCTCGGTGCGTGGTGTCCTTCTCCGGTGCGCCTTTGACGATCGAGGGGTTCCACCGACGGGCGAGCTCCTTCAGGGTGGACACGTCGACCGAGCGGTAGTGGAGGTACTCCTCGATCTCGGGCAGGTGGACCGCGAGGAACCGACGGTCGGTGCCGATCGAGTTGCCGCACAACGGCACGGAGCGCGGCTCGGGGATGTGCTGGCGGATGAACTCGTAGGTGGCGGCGCCGGCATCGGCGAGCGACAGCGTCGATGCCTTGATCGCCGGCAGCAGCCCACTGCGGGTGTGCATGTTCACCACGACCGAGTCCATCTCGGCGAGCTCCGCCTCGGTGGCGTGCACGACGAGGTCCGGGCCCTCTGCGATCACGTTGAGGTCGTCGTCGGTGATGATCGTGGCGATCTCCACGATCGTGTGGCGGGCCGGATCGAGGCCGGTCATCTCGAGGTCCATCCAAGCGAGCATCGAGGGGATCCTACGAAGTGCGGCCGCTCGGACGGGCATCGGGCGCGTGGCGGCGGTGGACCGTGGCTACTGTCGCCGTGTGATCGAGGTGCCGATCGTCCGACTCGACCCCGGCCTGCCGGTGCCGTCCTACGCCCGCGACGGCGACGCCGGACTGGACCTGGTGGCTCGGGAGGATGCGGTCGTCCCCGCCGGCGGTGGACGCGTGCTGGTGCCCACGGGCATGGCGATCGCGATCCCGGCCGGGTACGCCGGCTTCGTCCTGCCTCGCAGCGGGATGGCGTTGCGCCACGGGGTCACGGTGGCGAACACGCCCGGGCTCATCGACTCCGGTTACCGGGGCGAGCTCCAGGTCATCCTCCTGAACACCGACCCCACCGCCGACTTCCACCTCGTGCGCGGCAACCGCATCGCCCAGCTGGTGGTCCAGCGGGTCGAGGAGGTCGGCTGGATCCCGGTCGCGGAGCTCCCCGCCGACTCCGAACGTGGGGTCGGGGGCTTCGGCCACAGCGGCGCGTAGCCCCCTCGTGGCCGGGCTTGGGTACGGGATCGCCAGCGGGTTGGCGCGATCGTCCCCAA
>CAZBTQ010000288.1:0-3399 GCA_964494405.1 uncultured Iamiaceae bacterium | reverse complement strand
ATGGGTGAGGGCGACGCCCCCGCCGGCCGTTGGATGTTCCTCAAGGTGCCCGAGGCCAAGTCGGCCAAGAACCGCCAGCACATCGACTTCGCCGCGGTCGACGGCGATCTCGACGCCGAGGTCGAGCGACTCGTCGGGCTCGGCGCCACGCGCCACGGCTCCCAGGAGATGCCCGAGGTCCGGTGGGTGACGCTCACCGACCCCGAAGGCAACGAGTTCGACGTCTTCGTGCCCAACTCGTCCGAGTGAGCGGTCGGGCCCTTCGGCCCTAGTGGCCGACCCTCAACGGTCGCACGATGGTCCCAGACCAGACGGGCGGACCCGTTGAGGGAGATGCCATGAAGGCCCTACGTCTTCTCGAGTGGAAGTCCGACGCCACGCTCGTCGAGGTGGACGAGCCCAGGGCCGGTCCCGGCCAGGTCGTCGTGCGGATCGGGGCCGCGGGCGCATGCCACTCGGACCTGCACCTGATGCACGACTTCGTCGACGGGGCGGTCCCGTGGGGTCCGCCGTTCACGCTCGGCCACGAGAACGCCGGCTGGGTCGACGAGGTCGGCGCCGGCGTGACCCGCTGGAGCGTCGGCGACCCGGTCGCCGTGTACGGGCCGTGGGGGTGCGGCGCTTGCCGCCGGTGCCGCCAGGGGATGGAGAACTACTGCGAGCGGGCAGCCGAGGTCGGGGCCGCGGGCGGCGGCCTCGGTCTCGACGGGGGCATGGCCGAGCGCATGCTGGTGCCCGATGCCCGGCTGCTCGTGCCCCTCGACGGGCTCGATCCTGTCGAGGCGGCGCCGTTGACCGATGCCGGCTTGACCTCGTACCACGCGGTGGCCAGGTCGCTCGACCGGCTGGTGCCGGGCAGCACCGCGGTGGTGATCGGCATCGGCGGGCTCGGCCACATGGCCGTGCAGTTCCTGCGGGAGCTCTCGCCCGCGGCGATCGTCGCAGTCGACCCGAGGCCGTCGGCACGTGAGCTGGCGTTGGAGCTCGGCGCGACGCGAGCGGTCGATCCGGCTGACCCCGAGGCGATCGACGCGATCCGCGGCGGTGCGGGAGCGCCCGGCGCCGACCTCGTGCTCGACCTCGTGGGCACCACCGACACGTTGGCGTTGGCCGCAGCGGTCACCCGCCCGCTCGGCCACCTGACGATCGTGGGGATCGGCGGGGGCCAGCTCCCCGTGGGCTTCTTCACGATCGGCTACGAGGTCTCGGTCGCGACGACCTACTGGGGCTTCCAGACCGAGCTGATGGAGGTCCTCGCGCTGGCTCGCGACGGCAAGGTGCGCAGCCACGTGACCACCTTCGGCCTGGACGACGCGCCCGCCGCGTACGAGGCCATGCGGGCGGGGACGTTGGACGGTCGGGCCGTCATCGTGCCCGACGGCGGCTGAGGAGGGGAGGTCCGATGACACGGACGACACATGAGATCTTGGTCGTGGTGCACACGGGTGAAGGGCAGTCGCGCCGCATCGCCGACCGCATCGCCGATGCCCTGCGGGATCGGGGTGGAGCGGTGAGCGTCGTCGAGCCCGACGTGGCGCCCGAGCCGCGCGGGTTCGACGCCGTGGTCGTCGGCGACTCGATCCACCTCGGACGCCACAGCCAGGAGCTGCGCCGCTACCTCGTGGACAACGCCGTCGCGCTGGCCCAGGCGCCCCTCGCCCTGTTCCAGGTGAGCCTCACCTCGGCCACCCACGACGAGGAGCACGACGCGCTGGCCCGCAAGATGGTGGCCGACCTGGTCGCCGACACCGGGGTGCGGCCGAACGACGTCGCGCTGTTCGCGGGCCGGCTCGCGTACACCCGCTACGGGTGGCTGAAGCGGCGGGTCATGCGTGCGATCGCTCGTCGCGAGGGCCACGAGACCGACACCTCGAAGGACTACGAGTACACCGATTGGGCGGCGGTGGACGCCTTCGCCGATGTGGTCGCACGCCGCGCCGGGCTCGACCATGCGGAGGACTCGGAGCACTCGGCGACGGCGTGAGCGGCCCGCCGTCGTTCACGCGGAGGGGTCCATCACCCGGCCGACGAACAGGACCGCGCCGGTCGGTTGGTGGCGGATGAGGTAGAGGAAGGGCCGGTCGGCGCGCACGACGACATCGGCTGCGGGCGGGCCGCTGTCCGCGAAGCCGAGGGCGGTGGCCGCCGCGGCGACGGTGCCGTACTCATCGACCGCGATGTCGGCGGCGTGCACGGCCGCGTCGAGGAAGATCCCGGGCGCGATGCCGTCGTAGCCGTCGCCGAAGATGTCCGCCATGCCGAGGTCGCCCTCGATGACGGCCTCCAGGTCGATGTCGCTGGTGCTCTCGAAGCGTGGAAGGAACAGCTCGACGTTGCGTTCGGTTGCGGCAGCATCGATCTCGTCGACGAGTCCGTCGGCCAGACGCGCCTGGATCGCGTCGAACGAGCCCTGCTGGGGCACGATCACGAGCATCGACAGTTCGCCATCCTCGTAGGGGATCTCGGTCGCGGCGTAGGTGTCGGTCGCGACGGCCGGACCCCTGAGCTCTCGCTCGTTCATCATCGCGACGGTGACGGTCGATCCGTCGAGGAGCGTGAACGGGCGGTCCGCAGTGGGGTACTTGCCGAACGGTCGGGCCCAGTCGGCCTCCAGGTACAGGGCGTTGACCAGGACCATCACCGAGTTGGGCTTCACGAAGCCCGGTGGCAGGAGCGCAGGGATGAGGTCCATCGTCTCGTCGGCGACGTACTGGTTGATGCGCTCGGTCGAGCCGTCGGGGTCCGCCTGGAGGGGGAGCGGTTCGACGGCGACACCGAAGTAGGTGGCGAGGGTCTCGTCGTAGCCCTCGACGGTCTGGAACGAGACGTCGGGGAACTCCCGGTTCGCGAGGTTGAGGGTCGGCGCACCGACGTCGTCCAGCGCAAGGTCGAGTGTGTTGAACGCGGCCCAGCGGTCGACGCCCTCGGCCGGCAGCCCGAACAGCTCCTGGAGCGCCACGGCCGTGTCGCCGGTGGCGCCGACGTCTGCCATCCCGAACGCCATGCCGATCGACAACGGCGACATGACCACGTCGTCGGTGTGGCCCGCCGACGCCGCGAGGAACATGTCGTAGCCGGCGCCGTTCAGGCCGGCGACGAGCTCGGCGAGGTAGGTGTCGTCCGCAGGTGCGCGCTCGACGTCGACGGGGTCGTCGACCGGCACGATCTCGGCGCCGGCGGGCATCGACGACTCGACGGGATCGTCGTCCCCGCAGCCGGCGACCAGCAGCACCGGCACGAGCAGGAGGGACAGGGCGCGGATGAGTCGCATGGGCATGTGACGATCATCGCCGCCGCCCGGTTCCCGCCGCGGCGCTGGGGTGCCCGCCGCCGACCCTCGCCCGGTTCCTTGCGCGCTCTCCTGCCCATGGGCCGGCAACTGCTCAAAGAACCGGGGGA
>CAZBTQ010000287.1:0-3424 GCA_964494405.1 uncultured Iamiaceae bacterium | reverse complement strand
CTGCTCGACCCGCTCGAGCGCGACCCGTCGGCGCCGACCGGCTTTCGGACCGTGTCGTGGGACCACGCCCTCGACCGGACTGCACGCGAGATCCGTCGCATCCAGGAGCAGCACGGCCCCGACTCGTTCGCCGTGCTGTCCGGCGTGTCGCTGTCGAACGAGAAGTCGTACCTGATGGGCAAGTTCGCCCGGCTCGGCATCGGCACCGCCAACCTCGACTACAACGGCCGGCTCTGCATGGTGTCGGCCGGCGCCGCCAACAAGAAGGCCCTCGGCATCGACCGCGCGTCGAACCCGTGGAGCGACATCCCGCTCGCCGACGTGGTGTTCATCGCCGGCGCCAACGTCGCCGAGTGCGCGCCGATCACCACCAGCTACGTGTGGCGAGCGCGCGACCGCGGGGCGAAGCTGATCGTCGCCGACCCGAGGGTCACCCCGCTGGCACGCACCGCCGACGTGTTCCTCGGCCTGCGCCCCGGCACCGACTCCGCCCTCATGGGCGCGATCCTCAACGTCCTCGTCGAGCGCGACTGGCTCGACCACGACTTCATCGAGGCGCACACCGAGGGCTTCGACGCGGCCGCCGCTGCCGTCCGCGACCACACGCCGAAGTGGGCCGAGGAGGTCACGGGTGTTCCCGCGGCACGGATCGAGGAAGCAGCCGAGATCTGGGGCACGTCGGCGACAGGGATGCTCCTGCACGCCCGCGGCATCGAGCACCAGACCAAGGGCGTCGAGAACGTCCTGTCGTGCATCAACCTCGGCCTGGCCACGGGCAAGTTCGGCAAGCCCGGGTGCGGCGTGTCGACCATCACCGGCCAGGGCAACGGCCAGGGCGGGCGCGAGCACGGCCACAAGTGCGACCAGCTCCCTGGTGCCCGCGACATCACCAACCCCGAGCACCGCGAGTACATCGCCTCGGTGTGGGGCTGCGACGAGAGCGAGATCCCCGGCGCGGGCATCACGGCCGAGGAGATCGTCGAGGCGATCCACCGCGGCGAGATCAAGGGCCTCCTGTCGATCTGCTTCAACCCGGTGGTGTCGCTCCCCGACAGCACCTTCACCGCCGAGGCGCTCGACTCGCTGGAGTTCTACGCCAACATCGAGTTCTTCATGTCCGAGACGGCTCGCCACGCCGACATCGTCCTCGCCGGGTCGCTCCACGAGGAGGACGAGGGCACCTCCACCACCGTCGAGGGTCGGGTCGTGAAGCTCAACGCCGCCAAGCCGCCACCCGGTCGCGCCCGGCTCGACTGGGAGATCGTCGTCGACCTCGCCGACCGCCTCGGGCGCAGCCGCTACTTCGACTACACGAGCACCGAGCAGATCTTCGAGGAGCTGCGCGTCGCGTCCAAGGGCGGCACCGCCGACTACGCGGGGATCACCTGGGATCGCATCGAGTCCGAGATGGGCGTGTTCTGGCCGTGTCCCACCGAGGACCACCCCGGCACGCCACGCCTCTACGAGGGTGGACGGTTCAACACCCCGTCTGGTCGGGGGGTGTTCCACGCCGTGCCGTTCCGGCCCCCGGCCGAGGTGGTCGACGACGAGTACCCCGTGTGGCTCACCACCGGCAGGGTCGTCAGCCAGTACCTGTCGGGCACCCAGACCCGCCGGATCGGACCCCTCGTCGCCCAGTACCCCGAGCCGCTGTGCGAGATCCACCCGCGATTGGCCGACTCGCTCGGCATCGCCGACGGCGACACGGTGCGGGTCACCTCGCGCCGGGGGTCGATGGAGCTCCCCGCCAAGGTCGTCACGACGATCCGGCCCGACACGGTGTTCATCCCGTACCACTGGGCCGGACGCCAAGCGGCGAACCAGCTCACCAACCGGGCGCTCGACCCGATCTCGAAGATCCCCGAGTACAAGGTGTCCGCGGTGCGCGTCGAGCGGGTCGGGGCCGCCGACCACACCACGGTCGACGAGCGCGACATGGAGCTCGAGTCGTGAGCCACACCGTCGCGGTCGACCTCGGCGCCACCCGCTCGTCGCGCGCCCCTCAGTGGCTCAGCGGGTTCGGCGGGTTCGGCGACAGCCTGTTCGTCATCGACCAGAGCCGCTGCATCGGGTGCGAGTCGTGCGTGCAGGCGTGCGGCGAGTGCGGCACGCACCGAGGCACCTCGCTCATCCACCTCGACACGATCGACCGGGCCGAGTCGACCCAGACCGCGCCGATGGTGTGCATGCACTGCGACGACCCCACCTGCGCCGAGGTGTGCCCTGCCGACGCCATCAAGCAGAACGAGGACGGCGTCGTGCAGTCGTCGCTCAAGCCGCGCTGCATCGGGTGCTCCAACTGCGTGCTCGCGTGCCCCTTCGGCGTCCCCAAGTACATGTCGTCGATCGACCAGATGATGAAGTGCGACATGTGCTACGACCGCACGTCGGTCGGCCTGAAGCCGATGTGCGCCACGGTCTGTCCGAGCGAGGCCCTGTGGTTCGGCACCCACGAGGAGTTCAACCGCACGCGGTCGGGCACGCTCGTCAACGAGTGGCAGTTCGGCAACCAGACGGTCACCACCAAGGTCCGCACCGTCGCGCACACCGCCGGCGCGGTCGACGTCACCACCGCCGACGCACCCCGGCCGTGGCAGGACGATCCCTTCGGGCTCGAGGAGGTCGGATCGTGACCGATCGAGCCGACCCGGTCTGGCGACAGGACTTTCCCCTCACCTCGGCGGGCGAGGACGAGGTCACCCGCCGCGAGTTCGTCCGCTACCTGGTGCTCGCCTCCGGTGGGTTCGCGGTGGGCAACGTCGGTGTGGCGATCTGGTCGTCCGCCCGGTCGATCGAGCCGGGTGAGCCCCGGCCCGTGATCGCGCTCGACCAGCTCCCGGTCGGCGCCGCCCACGTCTTCAAGTTCCCCACCAACGCCGATCCCGCGATCCTCGTGCACCTCGACGACGGCGAGCTCCGGGCGTTCAGCCAGAAGTGCACGCACCTCGGATGCGTCGTGTACTTCCAACCCACCAGCGACGAGCTGGAGTGCCCGTGCCACGAGGGCTTCTTCGACGCGCGCACCGGTGGGGTCATCTCCGGACCGCCGCAGCGGCCCCTCGGGGAGATCGCCGTCGAGGTGCGCGACGGCACCATCTGGGCGATCGAGTACCTCGGCGAGACCGCCCGCCACGACGGAGGCGAGACGTGAGCACGCCCTTCCCGGGGGACTCCCCCCGCACCCAGCCCGCCTACCGGGCCGGGCCCCGTGGCGTGCGCTCCCGCCGCGACGTGCCGGTCGCGATCGGGATCTTCGTCGGGGTGCTGCTCACCCTCCAGATCTTCCTGCTCACCGTCGGCCTCGACGCCTGGCACGCCGACGACGACGCGCTCGCATGGGTCACCGCCGGGTTCTCGGTGCTGCTGGCGCTCGGGAGCGCCTCGTTCTACCGCTACCTCCGATGACCGACGACGACTCGGCGGG
>CAZBTQ010000286.1:0-3434 GCA_964494405.1 uncultured Iamiaceae bacterium | reverse complement strand
CCACAGCCTGGTGGCGCCGGGTGCCACGCCGTTGCCCAGCATGGTGAACCCGTCCTCGAAGTGGTGGTCGCCGTTGTCGAGCCACCACGTCGCACCCGCGTCGACGACCGGGTCCCACCCGAAGGAGTGCTGGTCGTCGTCGAGGTAGGGGACCGCGTCGTGCACAAGGGTGACCTCACCGGACGCGGCGTGCCAGCGGACCCGGTGCAGCGCCGTCACCCCGACGACCACCACGTCGTTGCCGTCGGCGCTCAGGCGCGCGACGCAGGGTTCGGGCAACGGGTGGGGCGCGGTGCGGTCGGCCAGGCTCACCGGGTCGAGGATCGACAGGGTCGATGCCGGCCCGCCCGGGCGCTGGAGGTCCTTGGTGGCGAGCGAGCCGTCGTCGAGCACGACGAACGAGTTGTAGGGCGCGTCGACCGGCAGCTCTCGGGCGACCTCGACCTGGAGGTCGGGGGACAGGCGGTGCGCCCACCGTCCCTGCACGACGACGATGGCGCCGTCGGCGAGGACGGCGGCACCCCCCGGCCAGAACGGACCGACGGGGAGGTCGGGCGATCGGTGCTGCACGTCGAGCGAGTCGGGCGCCACCTCCTCGACCCACGAGGCGCCATCGATGCCTGGCTCCCTCCGCAGCACCACGACCCGGTCGTCGGGCGCGAGCAGCGCCATGATCGACAGCGGCGCCTGGCGCACCGCGGCGAGCCTCGCCCCGCCTGCGCGTGGCCCAGCCAAGCCGTGCGGACGCTGCTGGCGACGCGGACCTCCGTCCTCGGCCGGCCACGGCGTCGCCGCCAGATGTCGATGTCGTGCGCTCTCCACCCCGGGCCTCCTCGTCGGCGACGAGCATCGCACGGACCGGCCTTCGGTAGCGTTCCGCCGATGAGCTTCCCGCGTCGCTCCGCCGTCACCCGCCGCTTCACGCTCGGCGCGCCACGGACCCCGGCGGTCGCCCTGGACGGCGACGCCGTGGTGTTCCTCCGGTCGAGCGGTCCCGAGGACCCAGTCCACTCGCTGTGGGCGCTCGACGTGGCGAGCGGCACCGAGCGGGTGCTGCTCGACCCCCGCCGGAGCGGCGGTGCCGACGATGCTGACCTGCCCGCCGAGGAGCGGGCGCGACGCGAGCGAGCGCGCGAGACCGGCGAGGGCGTCGTCGCCTACGCGCTCGACGCGGCCGGCACTCGTGCGGTCGCCGCCCACAACGGCCACCTCCTCCTCGTCGATGTCGGCACCGGAGAGGTCACTCCCCTCGACGCCGAACCCGGCGCCTACGATCCGCGGCTCGACCCCACCGGCTCGCTCGTCGCCTACGTGGCGGACGGGGCTCTCCGGGCGGTCGGCCCGGACCACCCGGACCAACTCGTCATCGGCGAGGCCGACGTCACGTGGGGTGCGGCGGACTTCATCGCCGCCGAGGAGCTGTCGCGGACGCGTGGCTTCTGGTGGTCCCCGACCGGCGACCACCTCGTGGTCGAACGGGTCGACGAGTCACCGGTCGCCACCTGGCACATCGCGTCGCCGACCGAGCCGTGGACCGCGCCGCGTGCCGTGCGCTATCCCGCTGCCGGTACGTCGAACGCCGTGGTGGGGCTCGCGATCGTCGACCTCGACGGCGGCCGGGTCGACGTCGAGTGGGACGCCGACGCCTTCCCGTACCTGGCCAACGTGGTGTGGCCCGACGGGGGACCGCTGCTCCTGTCGGTGCTGACGCGCGACCAGCGCACAATCGTCGTCCTGGGGGTCGATCCTGGCTCTGGCGCCACCGCCGAACTGGCGCGGCTGGAGGACCAGGCGTGGGTCGACGTCGTGACCGGCACCCCGGCGTGGCACGACGGCCGCCTCGTGCTCGTCGGCTCCGACGGCGAGACCAACCGGGTCATCGTCGACGGCTCACCGCTGTCGCCACCGGGGTTGCAGGTGCGCGGCGTGGCCGCTGTCGACGACGACGGCGTGTTGGTCACCGCCTCCGAGGACGACCCGACCGCGATCGTCGTGGCGCGGGTCGGGTGGGACGGCACCGTCGAGCGACTGACGGCCGCGGACGCGGTGTCCGGAGCGGTCGCCGGCTCGGGGGTGCTGGTGCTCACCACCGCCGACATGGACCACGACCGCGCGTCGATCTCTGTGGTCGCGTCGGGATCGTCGGGTGCGACGCCCCTGGTCTCGCACGCCGAGTCGCCGGACGTCGACCCCCAGGTTCGCTTCCTCGAGCTCGGCGAGCGCGGTCTGCGCGGCGCGCTGCTCCTGCCCGCAGACGGCGGCGACGGCAAGCTGCCGGTCCTGCTCGACCCCTACGGCGGGCCGCACGCCCAGCGCGTCCTGCGGAGCCGGGGCGCGTTCCACGCGTCGCAGTGGCTCGCCGACCAAGGGTTCGCGGTGCTGGTCGTCGACGGGCGCGGCACGCCCGGCAGGGGCCCGGCATGGGATCGCTCGGTGCTCGGCGACCTGGCCGGTCCCGTCCTCGACGACCAGGTCGACGGGCTGCTCGCCGCCGCCGAGGTCGAGCCGCGGCTCGACCTGTCGCGCGTCGGCATCCGCGGCTGGTCCTTCGGCGGCTACCTGTCGGCGCTGGCGGTGCTGCGTCGGCCCGACGTCTTCCACGCCGCGGTCGCGGGCGCGCCCGTCACCGACTGGCGGCTCTACGACACCGCCTACACCGAGCGCTACCTCGGCCATCCCGACGACGAGCCCGAGAACTACGAGCGGACCGACCTCACGCCGCTGGCCGCCGGCCTCACCCGGCCGCTCATGCTCATCCATGGGCTCGCCGACGACAACGTCGTGGTCGCCCACACGCTCCAGCTGTCGCGCGCGCTGCTGGAGGCGGGGCGGCCGCACACGGTGCTGCCGCTGTCGGGCGTCACCCACATGACTCCGCAGGAGGCCGTGGCAGAGAACCTGCTGCTCCTCCAGGTCGCCTTCCTGAAGGAGCACCTCGGCGAATAGGCACGAGACGGTCGCCTACCCGGGGTTCGGCGCCCAGCCGGTGATGGTCGTGACGAGCTCGGCGACAGGAGCCTCGCCGTCGAGGGTCAGGACGGGGCACGGCAGCGCCGCGAGCCACGCGTCGTGGAACGCACGGCTGCGTCCGGCGAAGTCGGGGTCGTCGTAGCCGGCTGCCCACGCGAGGAACTCGGCGTTGGCTGCTTCCAGGTCGCCACCGGGCTCGATCCGCGTGCCGTAGCGCTGGTGCTCGCGCCGGCGGAGGCGGGCGAGTCGCACGGCCGGTTCGAGGGTGACGAACACGACGACGTCGAACCGCGGGATGAGCACCTCGCCCCAGCCCATGATCGAGCCGGACAGCACCCACGCCGGCCGTGGGGCGAACATCGCCTCCATCAGCTCGAGCCGGGCTTTGGGGTCTCGTTGGGTTGCGTAGGGCGGGTCGGTCGGCTCCCAGAAGTAGTCGTCGACGTCGGCGTGGGGGACCGACC
>CAZBTQ010000285.1:0-3460 GCA_964494405.1 uncultured Iamiaceae bacterium | reverse complement strand
CGCTGTACCCCGCCCAGGAGGAGGCGATCCTCGAGATCTACTCGGGGTCCAACGTCATCCTCGGGACGCCGACCGGGTCGGGCAAGTCGCTCGTCGCCCTGGCCGCGCACGTCGCTGCGATGGCTGAGGGCCGCCGCACCTTCTACACGGCGCCGATCAAGGCGCTCGTGTCGGAGAAGTTCTTCGACCTGTGCCACGAGCTCGGCTCCGACGTCGTCGGCATGCTGACCGGCGACGCATCGGTCAACCCCGACGCACCGGTCATCTGCTGCACCGCGGAGGTGCTCGCCAACATCGCGCTGCGGCACGGCTCAGCGGCCGACGTCGGCCAGGTCGTCATGGACGAGTTCCACTTCTACGCCGACCCCGACCGTGGCTGGGCGTGGCAGGTGCCGCTGCTCACCCTCCCCCAGGTGCAGTTCATCCTGATGTCGGCGACGCTCGGCGACACCCGGCGCTTCGAGGTCGAGCTCACCGAGCGCACGGGTCGCCCCACCGCCGCGGTGCACGGCGTTACCCGGCCCGTCCCGCTCAGCCACGAGTACCGGCGCACGCCGATCCACCGCACGATCGAAGAGATCCTCGAGCGCGACCTTGCGCCGGTGTACGTCGTGCACTTCACCCAGGCCGCCGCGGTCGAGCGGGCGCAGGCCCTCATGTCGATCAACATGTGCACCCGCGACGAGAAGGACGCCATCGCCGACGCGATCGGCGACTTCCGGTTCGGCGCGGGGTTCGGGCGGTCGTTGTCGCGCTACGTCCGCCACGGCATCGGCGTGCACCACGCGGGGATGCTGCCCAAGTACCGGCGGCTCGTCGAGCGCCTCGCCCAGGACGGCCACCTCAAGGTCATCTGCGGCACCGACACGCTCGGCGTCGGCATCAACGTGCCGATCCGCACCGTGTTGCTGACCCAACTGTGCAAGTACGACGGCACGTCGTCGCGCCTGTTGACCTCCCGCGAGTTCCACCAGGTCGCGGGCCGGGCGGGGCGAGCGGGCTACGACGTCGAGGGCCACGTGTGGGTGCAAGCGCCGGAGCACGTCATCGAGAACGAGCGCGCCATGGCCAAGGCGGGAGACGACGCGAAGAAGAAGCGCAAGGTCGTGAAGAGCAAGGCCCCGACCCGCGGCTTCGTCCCCTGGAGCGAGGACACCTTCGACCGGCTCGTCGCGGCGCCGCCCGAGGCGCTGACGTCGAGCTTCGCGGTGAGCCACTCGATGCTGCTCGAGGTGCTCGACCGGCCGGGCGACGGGTGCGCGGCGATGCGCCAGCTCCTCGTCGAGAACCACGACCCGCGTCCCGCCCAACGACGCCACATCCAACGGGCGATCTCCATGTACCGGTCGCTGGTCCGCTCCGGCGTCGTCGAGCGGCTCGACGAACCCGACGCGCAGGGGCGGCTGGTGCGGGTGACCGTCGACCTGCAGGAGGACTTCGCGCTGCACCGGCCGCTGTCGCCGTTCGTCCTCGACGCGATCGGCCACCTCGACGCCGACGCCGACACGTGGGCCCTCGACGTGGTGTCGATGGTCGAGGCGACGCTCGAAGACCCTGGTGTCGTCCTCGCCGCGCAGCTCCACAAGCTCCGCGGCGAGACGATCGAACGGCTCAAGCGCGAGGGCATGGAGTACGAGCAGCGCATGGAGGAGCTCGACACGCTCGAGCACCCCAAGCCGCTGCGCGACGAGACCTACGCCCTCTTCAACGCCTACGCGGCACAGCACCCGTGGGTCGCCGACCACAACATCAAGCCGAAGTCGGTGGCGCGCGACATGTTCGAGCGGGCGATGACCTTCACCGACTACATCGGCCACTACGGGCTCGCACGCTCGGAGGGCCTGGTCCTGCGCTACCTGTCCGACGCCTACAAGGGGCTCGTGCAGAACGTCCCCGAGGACCTGAAGACCGACGACCTGCTCGACATCACCGAGTGGCTGCGAGAGACCGTCCGCCACGTCGACTCGAGCCTGCTCGACGAGTGGGAGGAGCTGCGCCACCCGACCGACCCCGAGCACACCGAGGCGCCGTCGCACCGGCCGATCGTCGAGCCGCCGGGCGTCACCCGCTCGGACAGGGCGTTCCGGGTGATGGTGCGCAACGAGATGTTCCGCTGGGTGGAGCTGCTGTCGCGGCACGCGTACGCAGAGCTCGCCGAGCGGGATGGGTCAGGCGCCGCCACCCTGGAGTCGATCGCCACCGCGATGGCCCCCTACTGGGAGCGACACGAGTCGATCGGCATCGACGCCACGGCGCGCTCGGCCGACCTGGTCACGATCTCACCGGCGACCGACGGGACCCGCACATGGCACGTGCGCCAGGTGCTCGACGACCCCGACGGCGACCGGGATTGGGCGATCCACGCCACCGTCGACCTCGACGCCTCCGACGAGGAGGCAAGGGCCGTCGTGCGCCTCGACGCGATCGACGACCGAGCTACTCGAGGGTGATGGGCACGGCGGTCAGCGAGCGCCTGCTGCCGTCCTCGGCGGAGTTCTCGAAGACCTGGACGATCACCTCGCCCGTCGTGCCGTCGGGGAAGTTCAGCGTCGTGTAGAAGGTGCCGGGCGTGCCCGAACCAGAGGTCGCCGTCGTGAACTCCTCGGGCACCAGCACCGTGCCGGCCGCATCGATGCCCTCCAGGTTGACGGTCGCCTCGTAGGTGTTGGCCGACCCGCCGACGTCGACGTTGGTGCCCTCGACCACCGAGCCTGGACGGGGCAGCTCCACGAGGATGTTGCCCTCGATGCCCTCGTAGGTGCCGCCGAACTGGAAGTCGACCCGGGTCAACGCGCCGTCGACCGCGAGCCCGGCATCGCCGACCGAGGTCAGCGGCTCGCCGTCGACGAGGATCTCAACCCGATCGACCGTGGGGAACTGCGTCATGACGTAGACGACCTGAGCCAGACGGCCGGCGGCCGAGGCCTCGTCACCCCCTGCCGCGAACTCGGCGCTGAGGTCGACGACGCCCGTGCCGTCGTCCTCGATGCTGACGCTGTTGAGCGTGGCGCCGTCGGGGACCTCGGAGTGCAGGCCGAGCCCGGTGTCGTCGTCGGTGACCCCGTCGAGCAGCGATGTCAGCACGCCCTCGGCGACGGCCGGCGTGACCACGTCGCGCTCCCAGCCGACCCGGATGTTGCCCTCGTCATCGATGAAGTAGACGGACGCGTCGATCGTGTCGACATCGGGCTCGGTCGTGCCGGAGGTCGACGAGGTCGAGGTCGTCGACTCGCTCGTGGTGGAGGACCCGTCGGTGGTGTCGGTGGTCGTCTCGCCGTCGTCGCCACACGCGGCGGCGAACAGGGCGATGCAGGCGATGACGGCCAGGGCTCGGATGCGCATGGGTTCGTGTCTACCGCACGACCAGACCTGACATCGGGCACCCCCGACGTCAGCCAGTGCAGTACTCGTCGTAGGCGGCCAAGACCCGCTCGGTCGCGCTCGACACCGCGCTGTCGGG
>CAZBTQ010000284.1:0-3499 GCA_964494405.1 uncultured Iamiaceae bacterium | reverse complement strand
CCCTCATCGGCGCCCTGGGCTGCACCGATCCCATCGACCCGCCGTAGACCGGGCCGAACGTGACCGAGCCGGACTACTGCGAGCGACTGGCCGCGTGCCAGCCCGTTCCGATCGCGCTCTGTTTGCTTCGTGCTGGTCGTGGCGGACGGACTCCGCGCTGTTGTGCGCCTGCTCTACCGAGCGACGACGGCGGCCTGGCAGCGAGTCTCTCGACGTAACCGGTAGGGCGACCACCTCCTCCAATCACACCGGGCAGATGTGATCAGTGCCGTGGTGTCGTTCAGCAGTAGAGGCTGCTGCAGCCGTCGCCGACCCCGGTTCCCCTGAGCCGTCCGAAGCCGCTCGCGTCCTGCGCCAGTCAGATGCAGAGGTCTGGTTGGTAGTCCTGGTGGCCGCGGCCCGGTTGGCAGGAGTTCGTCCAGTCGATGTGATCGACACGCATCCCTGCGTCGGTCCAGGCGATGCGCGCGATGAGTTGTGTGCCGAACACCGAGTCATCGAGGAAGCCCTCTGTCGTGACGGCGACGGTCGAGCTGGCTCCTTCGGTGGAGAGCAGCCGGACGGTGCGCGTTTCGGCTGGTTGTGTCGGCCCGGCGAGGGCGTTGGCGAACTGCGTGGGTCCGGTGTACCACGGCCAAGGACCATCCCCACCAAGATCATTGAACGTGGCGGACACGCCGTCGAGGTACTCGTTCAACCCGACGGCTTCCGCGGTACCGGCGGCTGTGTCAACCTGTAGGACCCCGTCCCAGCCGTTCGGCCTGGAGGCGAACGGCGCGATGCGTGCGAACGTGTTGCCGTTGGGAACCAGGATCGTTCCTTGCGGCTCGAGGACCGGGATGCCCAGCGCGAACCAGGAGCTGGGCAACAGCCAGTGCTCGACCGAGCCGTCGCGGTAGCCCCGGATCATCTCGGCGCGCAGCTCGCCGTCGTGTTCGAGCGACGAGGTGATAAATCCTCCGTCGTGGGTGGCGAGCACGTCGCCGACGCTGCCACCTTGGATCAGGCGGTCATCGCCCAGGTACCACTGCCAGCCTGCGGCTGTCACGGTTCCGGAGGATCCATCGAACGTCCCGCCGCCGTAGTACAACGGGGGGTCGTTCGCACCTCGGTCGTCGCGTTCGACCCATTCGACGAACGGGACCGCATCGGGTGCAGGTCGTGGACCCTGGGCGTACCAATCGCTGAGCACCAGCCCGTCTGGTGCGAGGAACAGGTCGGCGTCGCCGATACCCATCACCTCCGAGAAGCGCTCCAGCACGGTGCCGGCATCGTCGGGGTTCACCGACACGGCAAGCACGTCGGACGCCTTCGGCCATTCGTTGTCGAGCGCGAAGTAGACGACGTCGTCCGGGCCGGCCGCGATCAGCGAGGGGTCGACGTACTCGTCGGGCAAGCGGAACTCGACGGGCCCTCCGTCGCGAGCGTGGCGGGTGATGACACGCGTGGTCGGGTCGTAGCTGACCGGCACTCCGGCTGGATCGACCATCACCGCGGTGCAGCGCTCCTGCTCCATCTGTTGCTGTTCCCACCACACCATCCCGCACGCCCGCGCGATCCCCGACGACTCCCACGCCACATCGGTCGATGCGGCGATCTCCGACCACGTCGCGGGCAACTCGGGAACGATCGTTGACGTCGTCGGGTCCGGTCCGGATGGACCGGATGGGATGGGCGAGCGGGTCACGGTCACACCGGTCGGATCTGTCGTCATCACGTCGATCGAGTCGCCGTTGAACCGGAACTGTGCGCTCCCGTCGGGAAAGTCCCAGCCCGAGTCGATCCGCACCGCGCGGCTCGACCCGTCCTCGTCGAGCCGGAGCAGCCACGCGTCCGCGGGCGACTCCACGCCGCTCACGGCGACCAGGACGTCGCCGTCGTCCAGCAGGTGCCAGAACAGAACCCGCCCCGGGGTCTCAGGGAGCTCGACGGTCCACACGACATCGGTACGGTCGCTGTGCTTCGTGACGATCAGCGGCCCGGTGACGACGCTCGCCGTCAGTTCCATGTCGGCTGGGATCCCTCCTGGACCGATGGCCTCGCCGTCGCCGGGCCACGCGCCGTCGGTGACCTTCCCCCACCTTCCGTCGCTCGTGAGGCGGAACATCTGCCCCTCGACGATTGCCACACCTGAACCGATGTAGCCGGCGACCGCATCGGGCACCTCGAAACTGCTCACCGGCGACAGGTCGGGCCCGCCGACCCGGTCCACCCGTTCGTCCGCGATGGTGTACACCGTCCCGTCGCGCTCGTCTTGCAGCACCCAACCCGACGCGCCGCCACCGACCGTTCGCGCGTCCCCCTCCGGTCCCACCGCGACGAGCCGCGCGTTCGCCGGATCGCTCACGACCACCGATGCGTCGTCCAACACGGCGAAGCCCAACGGCCCGAACTCGACCGGTGAGCCCGAGCCGCGCCCGACCTGCCCGTCGCCCGAACCCCACGGCAGTGCCGCCAGAACCGTGCCGTCAGCTTGCGGCACACCGCTGTCGACGGTCACCTGGTGCACGACTCGCCGCGGCGCGACGCCCCCAGGAGGCGCCGTGGTCGGTGCCGGCTCGTTGACGGTCGTGGGTGTCGGCACGGTCGATTCGTTGACGACACCGGAGTCGGATGGAGTGGACGTGGTTCGCGATCGTGTGGCGGCCAGGGCGACGGTGCCGCCGATGATCAGGGCGGCCGCCGCGGCGACCGCGATCCACCGTGTCCTTCCGGCCTCGCGCTGGTCGATGATCGTGAAGGTGGAGCCCCGCCGTGCGGCCTGCAGTGCGGCCTCGGTGTCGAGATCGGTGAAGCTCGCGATCAAGCGATCGGCCGCTGTGCGGGCGCGGGCGTCGATCGGGTCGTCGGTGTGGTTGACAGTCATCCCTGATCCTCCGACAGCAAGTGACGTAGCCGTTTGCGGGCCTGATGCAGCGTCGTCTTGACCGAGCCCTCGCGAATGCCCATCGCGGCCGCGACGTCGCTGACCGATCGGTCACCCACGTAGAAGAGGGCAACCGCGGTTCGTTGCCGGTCCGACAGCGTGGCCACCGCAGCCCAGAACTCGCCGTCGTACGGCGCGTCCGCGGCGCTGTGGGACAGATCGGTCTGGCGGGCAAGCTCGGGGAGCCGGCGGCGTCGCACGGCGCGGTGCCGGCCGTGGTCGCGGGCCAGATTCACCACGACACGTCGTGCCCACGCGCCCGGACGTTCGAGCCGGACGACGGTGTCCCAATTCGTGTAGGCCCGAACGAGTGCTTCTTGCGCGAGGTCGCGCCCGGTTTCTCGGTCACCGCAGAGCACCGATGCCAAAGCGACCAGGCGTCGGTGTTCCGCGCGGAAGAACGCGTCGAAGGAGAGTTCGCCATCCGAATCGGTGCGCATCCTTTCCGCCATCGACATTCACACCTTCACACGTTCCAGCACGCGATCCGGTTGATAGGGGCGCTCCCCCGACATCAAGTGGCCGAGCGCCGGACTGGCTGGTCGACTCGATCTCACCCAGGAGACGATCTCC
>CAZBTQ010000283.1:0-3516 GCA_964494405.1 uncultured Iamiaceae bacterium | reverse complement strand
CCCACCTTTGGGCCGAGCGGGGAGGTCCGGTACCTTTTCCTTTCCCCTTCCTGACTCTCCGAGGGTGCTGACGCTGTGATCGACGAGAAGCTCGAGGACGTCTACGCCGAGGTCCTGCGCCGCAACCCGGGCGAGTCCGAGTTCCACCAGGCGGTCAACGAGGTGCTCGACGCCCTCGGCCCGTCGATCGCCAAGCACCCGCAGTTCGCGCGCCGCAAGATCATCCAGCGCATCTGCGAGCCCGAGCGCCAGATCATCTTCCGGGTGCCGTGGGAGGACGACAACGGCGAGGTCCACATCAACCGCGGGTTCCGCGTCGAGTTCAACAGCGCGCTCGGCCCCTACAAGGGCGGCCTGCGCTTCCACCCGTCGGTCAACCTCGGCATCGTCAAGTTCCTCGGCTTCGAGCAGATCTTCAAGAACGCCCTCACCGGCCTGCCGATCGGTGGGGCGAAGGGCGGCTCGGACTTCGACCCCAAGGGTCGCTCGAACCGCGAGGTCATGCGGTTCTGCCAGAGCTTCATGACCGAGCTCTACCGCCACCTCGGGGAGTACACCGACGTGCCGGCAGGCGACATCGGCGTCGGCACCCGCGAGATCGGGTGGATGTTCGGCCAGTACAAGCGCATCACCAACCGGTGGGAGTCGGGCGTGCTCACCGGCAAGGGCACGGAGTGGGGCGGCTCGCTCGTGCGCACCGAGGCCACCGGCTACGGCACCGTGTTCTTCGTCGAGGAGATGCTGGCTGTGCGCGGCCAACAGCTCGACGGGCGCACCGCGGTCGTGTCGGGCTCGGGCAACGTCGCCATCCACGCCATCGAGAAGCTCGTCGACGTCGGCGCCACCGTCGTGGCTGCGTCGGACTCCGGCGGTGTCATCCACGACCCCGCCGGCATCGACCTCGCGCTGCTCCGGCAGATCAAAGAGGTCGACCGCGGTCGCATCTGCGACTACGAGGAGCAGCGCCCGAGCGCCACCTACACCGAGGGCGGCGTCATCTGGGACATCCCCTGCGACGTCGCGCTGCCGTGCGCCACCCAGAACGAGCTGACGGGTCGAGACGCCGAGAAGCTCGTCGCCAACGGGTGCATCGCGGTCGCCGAGGGCGCCAACATGCCGACGACCCCCGAGGGCGTGCGGGTCTTCCACGACGCCGGGGTCGCGTTCGGCCCGGGCAAGGCTGCGAACGCCGGCGGGGTCGCCACCTCCGCCCTCGAGATGCAGCAGAACGCCAGCCGCGACTCGTGGACCTTCGAGTACACCGAGCAACGGCTCCGCCACATCATGAAGGGCATCCACGCGTCCTGCTACGAGACCGCGGCCGAGTACGGCAACGAGGGCAACTACGTGGTCGGCGCCAACATCGCCGGGTTCGAGCGGGTCGCTCGGGCCATGGTCGCACTCGGCCTGATCTAACCGGACACGACCCAGAACAGCCGGGCGGGCTCGTCGCGCAGGTTCGACCACCCGCGGATCGGCACCCGTCGCACCATCAGCGCGTCGCCCGCCCGCATCACCGGGGTCTGGTCGCCGAGGTCGATGAGCACCAGCCCGTCCGCGACCAGGATCAGCTCGAGGCCCTTGTGGGCGAAGCTCGGCGCGCCCGCCTCATCGGGACCGAGGGTGACGAGGTAGGCGCGCATCGCCTCGTTCGGGTCGTCGAACAGCGAGACCGGGTCCGGGCTCGGGTCGGCGCCACCGGCGCGTCGGTCGTGGCGGACGAGGACCGCGTCGGTGGTGCCGGGTGCGCCGACGATGTCGTCGAGCGTGATGCCGAGCGCATCGCTCAACGGCAGGAGCGTGTCGAGCGACAGGCCGCGCCGACCGGTCTCGGCCTGGGAGATCGCCGCGGGGGTGACGCCGGCCAGCGCGGCGAGTTGGCTCTGGGTGAGGTTGCGCTCGCGGCGCAGGTGGCGGAGCCCCTCGCCCAGCCGCCCCACCGCGTGCTCGCGGACCACCCGCACCGTGCCGTCATCGACGGCGATCTCGACGAGGGTCCCCTGGGTGCGAGCCGGGCGGCCCTCGGCCTTCACGATGCGCAAGCGGTCCTCGCGCACGTCGAACACGCACTGGGCGATCTTGGTGATCCCGTCGATCGTGAGCTGGCTGAGCATGTCGCGGCTGGCGGTCCAGTAGGCGATGATCCCGAGGTCGAGCAGGCGGGGACAGACGCGGCGGTAGAACGCCACGGTGGCCGGCGCGCCCCAGCGGGCGAGCAGGTCGTCGAGCCCGTCGATGACCAGCCGCGCGCCCTCGGGCTCGGCCACGTCGGTCAACAGGTCGACCAGCGCGCCGTCGGGCTCGGTGGCTACGGCGACCCGCACGACCTCGACGTCGGCGGGGAGGCCCGGCCACGGCTCGTGGCCCAACGCCACGTAGCGGGACCGAGGACCGTCGGCGGCGAGGAAGGCGCGGCATGCAGGCATGACGTGCTCGGGATGGCCGCCGACCCACACGACGTTGTCGCCGAGCAGGAGCCCACCACCGATCAGCTCGTCGAGGCCGGGGATCCCACTCGTCTGTGGCACGAGCCTGCTCCTCTCGATCATCGGTGTGATAGCAGAGCTATTGCACATCTAGCGTAGCTGTAGCGTCGCTAGCGTTCCCTCTATCCCCGCTGATGTAGGGACCTCGTGACGCGCAGGAGGTGCGACGTGACACTGATCGACGAGCCGATCCGGCTCGGACTTCGTGAACAGCTCGAGACCGAGCGTGACAACCTGCTCGCCCACGCCGGGCTCACCGCCGAGGACCTCGACGACACCGACGACCCGGCCAGCCACGACGCCGTGTCGGCCGCGCTCGAGGCCATGGCGCAGACCGCGCTGGCCGACGTCACCTCGGCGCTCGCCCGCATCGACGCCGGCACCTACGGCAGCTGCCTCGACTGCAGCGGCGCGATCCCCGTCGAGCGCCTCGAGATCATGCCGTCGGCGCGCTACTGCGTGAACTGCCAGCAGCGCAACGAGTAGCGACCCCCGATCGTGGGCGTCGGTGCCCGGCACAACGGGGTGTCGAGGGCCGGCGCCCACCACGTTGCTTGTCGCCGGACGTCCCGTCGGCCACGATCGTGGACCCTGGGCGAACTGGAGAGGGGACCGATGTGAGCGGTGCGGACGAGGGTGGCGAGTCGGCGTGTGCGATGCCCCAGCACGGCGACGTGGTCGAGGAGCTGACCGACCCCGCGCTGGGCCAGTTGCTGCGCGACCTGGCTGACGCGGTCGTGATCGCCGATCGGGCCGGCGACGTCGTGCTGTGGAACGAGTCAGCGACCCGGCTGCTCGGCTGGACCGAGTCCGACATGGTCGGCCGGCCACTCGACACGATCATCCCCGAGCGCCTACGGGCGCGGCACAACGCCGGGTTCCACCACACGATGGAGACCGGGGTGACCAAGTACGGCGAGTCGATGCTCCAGGTCCCCGCCCTGCACCGCGACGGCCACTCCCTGTCGATCGCGTTCACCGTCACGCTGATGTGGCGGCCCGGCCAGAAGGCGCCGTACGCGATCGCGGC
>CAZBTQ010000282.1:0-3549 GCA_964494405.1 uncultured Iamiaceae bacterium | reverse complement strand
CGTCGATCCGCTGGCCGGCCGATTCTGCAGGTCGGCGCCCGGATTCACGGGCGGTGACCGTACCCCGCGGCAGCCTGCCGGTCGCCAGTGCAGGGCTGACTCACCGAACGCGGGCTGGCCTTCGGACTCTTCAAGCCGTCGCCTCGTTCCTGAGCCGCCGGTCGTCTACCCTGCCGTCCATGAAGCGGACTGACAGATGGAAGCGAGCAGCGCGCGGCCTGCTCACAGCAGCACTCGTTGCCGGCGGCCTGGTCGCCGCGTCACCGAGCGGTGGAGTGGTGCAAGCCACCCCGGCGCCGAACGACGGGGTGGCGTACGACTCGATCCCCGACCCGTTGCCGTATCCGCTCTCGAGTGTGCCCTTCTACGGCTACCTGACCGAGTTCGGTGATGCGGTTCAACTGGCCCCCGGCTCGCGGTCCGCGACATCGTTCGACACGGTGCTCACGAGTTGGGTCTGCGGCAACAACATCATCTACCACGCCTCGTGTGAGACGGAGGACGGGGCAACCTTCGATCACCCTCTCACGTTGACCTTCTACGAATGGGATTATGCGACCGGTATGCCGGGCGATCCGATCGACTCGCCGATCACGCAGACCTTCGCCATTCCGTACCGTCCCTCGTACGACCCTGGTTGCCTGGGACCAAACTTCCAGTTCAAGGACGAGAACGGCGATTGCCAGACCTACGTCCGGGTGCCGATCCACTTCCAGTTCGACCCGATTGAGCTCCCACGCAAC
Organism: uncultured Iamiaceae bacterium; assembly: GCA_964494405.1. GTDB lineage: Bacteria > Actinomycetota > Acidimicrobiia > Acidimicrobiales > SKKL01 > Actinomarinicola. The sequence goes on along the minus strand of CAZBTQ010000282.1, from coordinate 2,806 downwards.
GTGGTGTGGACCGTGGGATTCGAAACGACCGGCCGCGGCATGCCCGCCAACGCTGCTTGCAACAACAATCCTCCGACTACGCCGAGGACATGGTGTGGCTACGACCAGATGAACGTGGCGATCCCCGCCGTCGACACACCGGTTCCCGCCGGCGTCGATCTCCTGTCCGGTGCAGTGGTACGACAACAGGTCGACGGTGCATTCGGCGTATGGAATTGGGCCTCCTCCTCAGGACCAGAACGGCGTGCCGCTGGCCGGATCAACACCGCGCCGGCAACAGAGGACAGCTCGACCGTGGTCGTGCGTCCGGGGGCGCAGCACGGTTGGGAGTTCAACACCGACGACGAGCCTGACACCGGTCAGGCCGGCGAGTTCGTCACCGGCCCGGCGCCAGCGCCGCTCGGCGTCGGCAGTGCGGAGCTCGCAGTCAGCGCCGCGGATCAGCACCAGGCCTTGTCGATTGCGCAGTTCGCCGGGACGCCGTTGGCAAACCTCACCGAACTCGCTTACTCGTCGTCTCAGCCGGAAGGACAACTCGCAGCAGCGTTGCAGTTCAGTGTGCGCTACGACGGTCAGGATGGGCCGTGGCAGGGTCGCCTCGTCTTCGAGCCATCTCACATGTTCGGTGACGGCATCGTTCCGGAAGGCTGGCAGGACTGGAACACGTTCGCGGGCAAGTGGTGGGCCAGCAACGCCGCGGGCGCGCCGTGCGTCCAGGCGACCCCGTGCACGTGGACCGAGATCCTCGAGCGTTTCCCGAACGCGGTGATCAACGCCAGCGATCCGCAGGTGCTGTTCAAGGCGGGCTCCGGATGGGCGACGTTCACCGGAAACGTCGACGCGCTCGCAATCGGCGTCATCGATGCGGGCATGCAGACGATCACCACCACGACCTATGACTTCGAGCCGGAGGCGTCACCGGTGTGCGCGACGACCGGTTCGACGCTCATCACGGAGGTGGACGACTTCGACGATGCCGTCATCCGTTCGAGCGGCCATTTCGAGGTAATTGATGGCGCCGCCCACCTGTGGACCGACGACAGCACGACCAACGCGAAGGTCGCCGGATTCGTCGACGCGCCCGGAACCCAGATCGGAGAATCGTTCGTCGTCGAGTGGGCCGGCACCTCTCCGGGGCCGGGGGCATGGATCCTGCTGAGCGACGGGTCGGTCCTCATCGGCGAGACCGTCTACGGCAACACGTTCTGGACGTCCGGCAGCGATCCGGCGGCCGGCTACGCCCCGACACAGGGCGGGAGTGGGAACGGCTCGCCGTACTTCGGGACACCAGCCGAGTGGCAGGCGGCTATCGAAGCCCAGGGCGTCACAGTGGTGCGGGTCGGGTTCTCGCTCGGCTCGGGCGTCAAGGGCGATGGCATCCTCACCTCGGTGACGGTGGGCTGTCACGAGATCACCTTCGATTTGCCCGAGCCCGAGCCCGAGCCCGAGCCCGAGCCCGAGCCCGAGCCCGAGCCAGAGCCCGAACCAGAGCCAGAGCCCGAACCAGAGCCCACCTACCGGGACTACAACCCGGTGACTCCGGTGCGGTTGTTCGACTCCCGCCCGGGGACACCGCCGACGTTGCTGACGGTGCCGCAGGTGAAGCTGACCCCGGGGACGACGGTGAAGGTGAAGGTCACCGACCTCGTCCTGCCAGAGACGACTGTGCCGGAGACAGAGGTCGTCGGTGCGGTGTCGTTGAACGTGACCGTCGCGAGCACTACGGCGAACGGCTACGTCACGGTGCAGCCGTGCGGCAGTTCGAACGTCGTGTCGAGCGTCAACTTCCAGGCCGGCAAGGACCGGGCGAACGCGGTGATCGTGCCGGTGTCGGCGAGCGGTGAGATCTGCTTCACGTCGGACCAGACGGTCGACGTGTTGGCGGATCTCAACGGTTGGTTCCGTGCGGAACAGGGCTACGTGCCGGTGACGCCGGCTCGTGTCTTCGACACCCGTCCCGGTGCGCCGGTCGGCTTGCGTGACGTGACCAAGCAGCTGCTCGCGCCGGGCCAGACGCTCACGGTGAAGCTGACCGACCTGCCGGGCGGTCTGATCCCGGCGTCGGGCGTGAGCGCGGTGTCGTTGAACGTGACCGCCGCCGGCACGACCGCGGACGGGTTCATCACGGTGATCCCGTGCGGGACGCGCCATGAGGTGTCGAGCGTCAACTTCCAGGCTGGCGCGGACGTCGCGAACGCGGTGATCGTGCCGGTGTCGGCCGACGGCACGGTGTGCTTCTTCTCGAGCGCACCGACGCATCTCGTGGTGGATGTGAACTCGTGGTTCAAGACGGGTTCGGATCTGCAGATGGTGACACCTGATCGCGTGTTCGACACCCGTCCGGGGACCCCCGCGACGTTGCGCACGGTCGAGCAGGTGAAGCTCGCTGCGGGCAAGCGACTGGAGGTGAAGTTCACCGATCTGCCGGGAGGAATCGTCCCGGCCGGCAACGTGTACACGGTGTCGTTGAACGTGACGACAGCCGGCGCCGCCGAGGCGGGATACCTGACGGTCACGCCGTGTGGGCCCCTGGGCGAGGTGTCGAACGTCAACTTCCAGGCGAATACCGACACCGCGAACGCCGTCCTGACGGGTGTGTCGGCGACCGGGACGGTGTGCTTCTACTCGAGCACCGCGGTCGATGTGCTGGTCGACATCAACAGCTGGTTCAAGGAGCCGACACTGTCGTCCTGACGGTCGTCACCCGAGGGTCACAGCCGCCGTCGCGCTTGCGCGACGGCGGCTGTGCTTGTCAGTGGAGGGCGGCGATGGCCTTGGCGACCCCTTCGCCGTAGGCGGGGTCGCA
>CAZBTQ010000281.1:0-3554 GCA_964494405.1 uncultured Iamiaceae bacterium | reverse complement strand
GCACGGCTGCCGTCGGCGTTGAAGAGGTGCATCACGACGTCGGCGTCGCTGTCACCGTCGGGACGAGCGCCGTGGATGAGCCCGTCGGCGCCGATGCCCGCTCGGCGATCGCACAGCCGACGAGCGAGGTCGGGGCCGACGGCCACCGGCGCGTCGTTGCGCTCATCGAGCAGGACGAGGAAGTCGTTGCGGAGGCCGTGGTGCTTGGTGAGGTGCATCTGGTTGCAGTCTCGCCGGTCAGGCGTCGGATCCACCACCGCGTTCATGCGACGCCCCATCCCACATGTCCAGTAGTGCGCCCAGGGCGGAGAGCGGCTCGTTCGGGGCCGGCGGGTCGATCCACGTGATGCGAGGGTCGCGCCGGAACCAGCGCTCCTGGCGGCGGGCGAATCGACGGGTGCGCCGGATCGCCTCCGCGAGTGCCTCGTCGAGGGTGCACCGACCGGCGAGGTGCTCGGCCAGCTCCTTGTAGCCCAACGCCTGGGATGCCGACCTGGACACGCCGCGCGGGTCGTCCCAGATCCGCCGGACCTCGTCGAGGAAGTCATCGTCGATCTGGGCCCGGTAGCGGTCGGCGATGCGGGCGTCGACCACGTCGCGAGGCAGGCGCACGCCCACGAGGCGGAACGTCGTCGGGGGATACGCCCCCACACCCGGTCCGAACGAGGAGAAGGGGCGCCCGCTGCCGAGGGTGACCTCGAGGGCGCGGACCACCCGGCGACGATTGGTCGGCTCCATGCGAGCGGCGCCGACGGGATCGAGCTCGCTCAGCCTGGCGTGCAGCGCGGCGGTGTCGGGCTCAGCCTCGAGGCCGGCGCGCACGTCGGGGTAGCGACCGGGCATCTCGAGGTCGTCGACCACCGTCTGCAGGTAGAGGCCGGTTCCGCCCACCAGCAGGGCGCGCCCTCCACGAGCGTCGATCGCCTTGACCGCCTCGACGACCGCGTCGCGGAACTCCGCAACGGTCCACTCCTCGCTCGGGTCGACCAGGTCGAGGCCGTGGTGCAGCACGTCCGCACGCTCGGCCGGGGTGGGCTTGGCGGTGCCGATGTCCATGCCTCGGTACACCTGCATCGAGTCGACCGACACCAGCTCGGCCTCCGGCCGCTCGCGGGCGAGCGCCAGCGCGAGCGACGACTTGCCCGATGCCGTCGTCCCCACGAGCGCCAGGGGCGGTGCCGACCCGGACATGTCAGAACAGCTCGTCGATCGTCACGAAGGCATCGAGGCGAGCCAGGTCGGGACGGTCGAGCCCGTAGCCGTCGATGAACGCACCGACCGCGGTGCCGCCGAGGTTGTGGGCGACGCTGCGCGCGCCGATGCCGAGGTCGCGATAGCGGTCGCCAACGCCGAGCAGGCCCAGATCGACCAGGCCCACCAGCTCGCCGTCGCGGCCCAGCACGACGTTCGGCAGGCAGTAGTCGCCGTGGGTCACGACCGGGTCGTCGGGTTCGGCTGGCGCGGACGCTTCGACGTGGGCGAGCAGGTCCTCGGGTGTCAGGCCGTGGTGGATCGGCTGGAAGTCCGCCGGATCGACGAGCCCTGCCTCGACCTGGCGTCTGGCGTGTGCGACCAACGATGCCGTGCTGGCGTCGAACGGGCACTCCACAGGGTCGAGGGTGTCGTGGAGGCGACGTAGGTGCTGACCGAGGAGGGTGGCCAGCCGGCCGGGGTCGGCCGCCAGCGGCGTCGCGGTGGCGTCGACACCGTCGAGCGCGGCGGTGACGAGCCACTCGGCCCCGTCGTCGCTGCCGTGGGTCACCAGGACGGGGGCAGGGAACCGTGCCGCGAGCCAGGCGATCCGCTCGGCCTCGGGCGCCAACGCAGGCGCGGCGCTCCCCCGCTCGACGAGCTTGACGACCAGGTCGACGTCGTCGACACGCTCGACGCGAGCGACGACCGAGCCCGACATCCCGACCGTGATGGGACGCACGGTCGCCCCTGCGAGCAGCGCCGCCAGCTCGCGGGGCAGCGTCGAGAGCTCGAACAGCGGCGGTTCGCCGGTCACGAGCGCGTGCGAACCGTTCCGCGCATGCGCCTACCCGGCCGCGACGGGGATGCGCGTGCGGTGCCGTGCGGGTGCCAGCACCTCGCGCAGCTCGCCCCGCAGGTGGTGCGCCGCGGCGTCGGTGACCAGCACCGACGCGTACGTCCCCACCCGCAGCGGGTCGGGCGATGGGAAGTGGACGAGCTTGTTCTGGCGGGTGCGCCCGGTGAGCACCGACGGGTCGCGCTTGGAGGGGCCTTCGACCACGACCTCCTCGGTGCGCCCGATCCGCTCTCGATGCTTGCGCATGCCGCTGCGTTCGAGCACAGCTCGCAGCCGATCGAACCGAGCGACCGACACGTCGTGGGGCACGAAGCCGGCGGTCATCGACGCCGCCTCGGTGCCCTCGCGCGGCGAGAAGATGAACGTGTACGCGGCGTCGTACTCGGCGGCGGCGACGACCTCGAGGGTCGCTTCGAAGTCGGCCTCCGTCTCGCCGGGGAAGCCGACGATCAGGTCGGTGGTGACGGCGAGGTCGTCGATGGCGCGGCGGGCGACCGCGAGCTTCTCGAGGTAGCGCTCGGCGGTGTAGCCCCGGTGCATCGCGGCGAGGACGCGGTCGGAGCCCGCCTGCAGCGGAAGGTGCAGGTGCTCGCACACCGCCGGCACCTCGGCCATGGCGGCCGCGGTCTCGGGGCGGAAGTCCTTGGGGTGCGGGCTCGTGTAGCGGACGCGACGGATGCCCTCGACCTCGCCGACCGCCCGCAGGAGGTCGGCGAACAGGGGCCGGGGCCGGCGCCGGGTGTCGTCGGCCCACAGCGTGCCGGCCACCGAACGGTCGTCGGCGTTGGGCTCTTCGCCTCGGAGGCGCAGGGTGAGGTCGCGGCCGTAGGAGTTGACGTTCTGGCCGAGCAGGGTGACCTCGGTGACGCCGTCGGCGGCGAGCGCCTCGACCTCGCGGACCAGATCGCCGAAGGGACGGCTGATCTCGGTGCCACGCACAGCCGGGACGATGCAGAACGCGCAGTTGTTGTCGCACCCGATCTGGATGGTGACCCACGCGGTGTGCTGGGCGTCGCGGGTGACGGGCAGGGCCGACGGGAACGCCTCGGCGTCGTCGAGCACCGCCTGTTCGAGGATCTCGGTGATCGGCCCGTGCTCACGGGCCTCGTGCAGCAGCTCGGCGGCGCGGTGGACGTTGTGGGTGCCGAGCACGACGTCGACGTGCGGGGCTCGCTCGCGCACCAGGTCGCGGTCCTTCTGGGCCAGGCAGCCGCCGACGATGATCTCCATGCCGGGGCGGGCGTCCTTGGCCGACTTGAGGTGGCCGAGCGTGCCGTAGAGCTTGTTGTCGGCGTTCTCGCGGATGCAGCAGGTGTTCACGACGACGACGTCGGCGTCGTCGGGCGACTCGGCGCGCACCAGCCCGTCGGCCTCGAGCAGCCCGGCGATGCGTTCGGAGTCGTGTTCGTTCATCTGACACCCGAAGGTGCGGATGGAGTAGCTGCGCGGCACCGGCCCAGCCTACGGCCTGCCACCTCCGGGCCCCGCCCAGGGTGCAGCGCGC
>CAZBTQ010000280.1:0-3571 GCA_964494405.1 uncultured Iamiaceae bacterium | reverse complement strand
GGGCGCCGGGACCGCCGACGCGCAGGTCACAGGCGAGGGCGAGGCTCATGCCGGCACCGGCCGCGGGGCCGTTGACCGCGGCGATCGTCGGCTTGTCGAGCTCGTAGACCGTGGTGGCCTGCCGACCGACCCACCCCATTCGGTCGAGCTGCTCGTTCTGGCTGCTCAGGCCGGTGCTCATCCGCCCGGCGCCGCTCAGGTCGACGCCCGCGCAGAAGCCACGGCCGGTGCCGGTGAGCACCACGGCGCGGAGATCGTCGTCGCCGCGCACCTCCTCGAGCACGGCGAACAGGTCGGCGCGCAGGCCCGCATCGAGCGCGTTGAGCTTCGCGGGCCGATCCAGCGTGACGACCGCGACGTGGCCCTCGCGCTCGAGCTGAAGGTTCTCGTACGACATCGTCGGCTCCCCCCGGTGCACCCGTGTCGAACGACAGTACCGCCGGTCCACGAGCACACGCCGAGCCAGGTGGGTACTGTCGCCCGACATGCCAGCAGAACGGTTTCCCATCGAGTACGGGCACATCCTGATGTTCGCTCGCAGCATCGGCGACACCAACCCGATCTACTCCGACCTCGACTACGCGGCCGGCACCGAGGTGGGCGGTGTGATCGCCCCGCCGACCTTCGTGCAGGCGAGCGCCCAGTTCGACCCCGACTACGGGCTGCGTCCCCATCCCGACCGGCCGTGGCACGGCTCGGGCAAGGAGGCGTCAGGCCTCATGCGCCGCCGCTCCGAGGGCGACGGCGAAGGGTCCTCCGACGGCGGTGCCAGCGGTGGGGGCGGCGGCGGCCGCTCGGGGGGCGGTGGCGGCGGCAGCGGCCTCCACGCCGAGCAGCACTACGAGTACCACCGGCCGGTGCGGGTGGGCGACGTGCTCACCTCGACCACCCGCCGGGGCGACTCGTGGGAGAAGGAAGGACGCCGGGCGGGCAAGCTCGTGTTCTCCGAGTCGATCACCGAGTACCGCGACCAGGACGGCGAGCTCGTCGTCACCGCCCGCAGCGTCGGTGTGCGCACCGAACGACCGGTGGAGAGCTGACATGGCACTGAGCGCGCAGACGTTGAGCAAGGGCCAGGAGTTCAGCGCGGTGCTGGTGGAGGACCTCCGCCGCACCCAGATCGTGCAGTACGCCGGCACCTCGGGCGACTACAACCCGCTGCACACCGACGAACCCTTCGCCACCCAGGTCGCCGGCTACCCGTCGGTGTTCGCCCACGGCATGCTCACCATGGGCATGACCGGGCGCCTCCTCACCGACACCGTCGGCGACGGACGGCTCACCAAGTTCGGCGGGCGCTTCAGCTCGCAGGTCTTCCCCGGCGACGACCTGGCCGCGACCGCCACGGTCGAAGACGTCCGCCAGGACGGCGACGAGTGGTACGCCGACTTCACGGTGTCCACCACCAACCAGGACGGCACCGAGGTGTTCCGCGGCCACGCCACCGCCCGCCTCGACCCCTGACGACCCCTCGCTCGCGCAGGCCCTGAGCGCGGGGGGCGTGCTGCGTCCCGACCACGAGGCGCAGCTCCTCTCTGCCCACGCGGCGGGCGATCCAGCGATGCTCACGTCACTGGTCGCGCGCCGTCTGTCGGGCGTCCCGCTCCCCCGGCTCGTCGGCCGCGTCGAGTTCGACGGGCTCGACCTGCGGGTCGACGACGGGGTCTACATCCCACGCTGGACCTCCGAGTCGATCGCGCGGGCCGCGGCCGACCTGCTGCCCGACGACGGCGTCGCGCTCGACCTGTGCACGGGCTGCGGCGCGGTGGCCGCGGCGATCGCGGCGCGCCGACCACGCGCACGAGTGGTGGCCGCGGACCTCGACCCGCGCGCGGTCGCCTGCGCGGTGGCCAACGGCGTCGACGCACACGTCGGCGACCTCTTCGAGGCGCTGCTCCCGGACCTCGCTGGCCAGGTCGACGTGATCGTCACGGTCCCGCCGTTCGTCCCGACCGGCACCGTCAGCTCGCTGGCTGCCGACGTCAGGGAGCACGAGCCACGCGTCGCGTTGGCGGGAGGGCCCGACGGTCTCGACGTTGCCCGACGGATCGTCGCCGAGTCGCCGCACTGGCTGCGGCCGGGCGGCTCGCTGGTGGTCGAGGTCGGGCCCGACCAGGTGGACGCGCTCGGCTCGATGTTCGGCACCCCAACCTGGCGCCGACCGACGATCGTGGTCGACCCCGACGGCGACGCGTGCGGCCTGGCAGCCTCGTCTCGCACCTCTTGACGGCGTGGCACACTCTCGGCCGAGATCGAGACGGGGACACGAGGGGGAACCGACATGGCCGAAGGACGCGTCAGCATCGACGAGGGCGTGGTGTACGGCACCGGGGGCGGGCGGGACCTGCGCTGCGACGTGTACACGCCGCCGGACGAGGCGACGGACCGGTGCTGTGTGATCCTCGTGCACGGCGGCGGGTGGAGCGGCGGCGACCGCAGCCAACTGCGGGGCTACGGCGTCCTGCTCGGCCGCGAGGGCTACGTGTGCGTCGCACCCGAGTACCGCCTCACCGGCGAGTCCGACTGGCCGGCCCAGATCCACGACGTGAAGGCCGCAATCCGCTGGGTGCGCGCCAACGCCGAACAGCTCGGCATCGACCCCGAGCGGATCGCCATCGAGGGCAACTCGGCCGGAGCGCACCTGGCGCTGCTGGCCGCGGTCACCCAGGACCGGCCCGAGCTCGAGGGCGACGGCGGCAACCCCGGCGTGTCCACCCACGTCGCGGCCGCCATCGGTGTCTACACGCCGACGCTGTTCTCCCACGGCGAGCGCGAGCGCGGTGCGGTCCCGCTCGCGGCACTGACCCAGGACCTCACCGAGGAGATGGCGAAGCTCGCCGGTCCCCTGCACCACGTCGCGGACCACAACCCGCCGATGATGCTGATCCACGGCACCAGCGACGACGTCGTACCACCGCTTGCCAGCCTGCGGATGTACGAGGCGCTGGTGGCCGCCAAGGTCCCGGTCGAGCTGCACATGTACGCCGACCAGCCCCACGGCTTCGACGCGATGCCCGCGTTCGGTCGCCAGTGCGCGGCCGAGATGCTGTTGTTCCTCGACCGCTACGTCCGGCGACCCGACGACTTCAAGCTCGCTATCTGACCGCGGTCAACTTCGTCGTACGGCCCGATAGGGCAGGTCCCGCGTCTCGTCCGGCTCCTTGGGCAAGCCGAGGACCCTCTCGCCGACGATGTTGCGCTGGATCTCGTCGGTGCCCCCGGCGATCGATGCCGCCGGCGTGCTGACCAGGATCTCGGCGATCGTGCCGTCGAAGCCGGCACCCGCCCCTGCGAGCATCCCCGCCGCGCCGGCCAGCGCCGTGTGCACGCGCCCGGATCGGCGGGCGATCTCGCTGCCCGCGAGCTTGGCGACCGACCCCTCGGCACCGGGGGGTCGTCCCTGGCTGCGGGCCACCGCGACGCGCTCTGCTGTCCAGCGAGCGGCCCGGTCGAGCGCCTGGAGGTCGGCTATCTGCTGTCGCGCCACGAGGTCGTGGGACCGGCCGACCGCCCGTGCGTGAGGGGCGGCCAGGTCGGCTCGACCGGCACGCTGGGGGTACCAGACGTAGGT
>CAZBTQ010000279.1:0-3574 GCA_964494405.1 uncultured Iamiaceae bacterium | reverse complement strand
GGCGACGTGTGACAGAGCGCCGGGCGACGTGTGAAGGTCAACGGGCGATCGGGGCCAGCACCGCGCCGGTGAGGCGCACCAGGTCGGTCGGCGAGAGCTCGATCTCGAGGCCACGACGGCCACCGGACACGAAGATCGTCGGATGCGTTGCCGCGTCGGCATCGAGCACCGTTGCGTGGCGATGCGCCTGCCCCAGCGGGCTGATGCCACCGACGACGTAGCCGGTGCGACGTTCGGCGACCGCGGGGTCGGCCATCTGAACCTTGCGCACGCCGAGCGCGCCGGCGACCGCCTTCAGGTCGACCTGGCGTTCGACGGGCACGATCGCGACACCCAACCCCGAGCCCATGTCGACCAGGAGCGTCTTGTGGACCAGCGCCGGATCGACACCGAGCGCGACGGCGGCTTCGAGGCCGTAGCTCTCGGCATCGGGATCGTGCTGGTAGCGGTGCAGCCGGTGGTCGACGCCCGCGTCCTGGACGACCCCGACAGCCCGGGTGGGCGCCGAGGAACGTCGAGCCATCACCCGCGGCCCAGGCGCGCCAGCCCCGCGGCCGCCATGCGCAGGACCCCATCGTCGACGCCGACGCTGGCGAGGTCGCCGAGCGCGACCCAGCGCGCACCTTCGGACTCGTGGTTGATCGACGCCTCGGCGCCGGGCGGGGCGACGACGAGGAACCGGACGTCGTGGTGGTCGTGATCCGGTTCGTCACGCCGCGCCGACACGAAGCGGTGCACGTCGAGGTCGATGGGCACCGGGTGTACGGCGAGCCCCTCGATGCCGGTCTCCTCGGTGGCCTCGCGCAGCGCCACCGCCGCCAGGTTCGCGTCGCCATCGGCGTGGCCCCCCGGTTGCAGCCAGCGCCGGACCTTGGCGTGGAAGAGCACGAGCGTGCGCCCGGTCGACGGGTCGACGACCAGGGCCGAGCCGGTGAGGTGGCCGACCTCGCAGGACCGACGGAGCGCGTCTGGATGGTCGTCGACGAACGCGAGCATCCGGGTGCGGTTGGCCTGCACCACCGGATCGCTGGCGTCGACGGCTTCGATCGTCTGCCGTGCAACGGCCAGGTCGCCCGAGCTGGCCAGTCGCGGGTCGCCTGTGGTCCAGAGCTGCGGTCCGTCGGCGCTCACCCGGCGATGATGCCACCTCGACCCGACGGTCGCGAGACGTTGGGATCACCGGGCACGTACCAGCGCCACGGCGCGTCGACGCCCGCGCTGAGGCCGATGCGCGTGGTCACCACGGGTGGCGCAGCCGACGTCCAGCCGTCGTCGAGGAGCATCACCCCGCCCGAACCCGAGACGACGTCGACGCCGTCGAACGAGCCGTCGATGCCGAGCGCCTGGCACAGCTTGGCCGGACCGTTGCAGAGATCGCGGTCCGAGCGTGCCGCGGGACGGGCGGCGCGCATGGCCCCGACGCCGGAGAGCGGCGAGAGGGCCCGCACCAGCACCGCCGAGGCCTCGCCCTCCTCACCGCACACGACGTTGGCGCACCAGTGCATCCCGTAGCTGAAGTACACGTACAGGTGCCCTGGCGGGCCGAACATGGTGGCGGTGCGCGGCGTGGGCCCGCGGTAGGCGTGGCTGCCGGGGTCGAGCTCGCCCATGTACGCCTCGACCTCGACGATGCGACCCGCCCGGTCGCCGGACACGAGGACCAGACCGAGCAGGTCGGGCGCGACCTCGACCGACGAGCGTCGCAGCCAGTCGCGGTCGATCGGCGACCCCAGCTCGGCGGGCACGCCCTACGCGTCGAGGCGTGCGCGGTCGGCGGCCAACCGCGCCCTGAACCGCTCGATCTGGTCGGCGACCGGTGCCGGGCCGGCACCGCCGCGGGTCGTGCGACGACGGGCGGCGACCCCTGGACCCAACAGCGCCACGGCATCGGGACCGAGCGCGGGATGGGCTGCCACCAACTCGGCGAGGTCGTCGCCGTGGTCGATCGCCTGGCGGACGAGCGCCCCCACGATGGCGTGGGCTTCGCGGAACGGCGTGCCGCCCGCGACGAGGTGCTCGGCCAGATCGGTGGCCGACGAGGTGGGCGAGTCGGCCGCGGCCGCCATGCGGTCGAGATCGAACGTCGCGGTGCTGAGGAGCCCCTGCACCGCCGACAACCCGAGCGCGATCTGGTCGATCGCGTCGAACAGCGGCTCCTTGTCCTCCTGGAGGTCGCGGTTGTACGCGAGTGGGAGGCCCTTGAGGGTGGCGAGGAACCCCGCCAGGTTGCCGATGAGCCGACCGGACTTGCCTCGGGTCAGCTCGGCGATGTCGGGGTTCTTCTTCTGGGGGAGCATCGACGACCCGGTCGAGTAGCCGTCGTCGAGGCGGCAGAAGCCGAACTCCTCGCTCGACCACAGCACGATCTCCTCGCCGATGCGCGAGAGGTGCACGCCGATGACGGCGAGGTCGAACAGCGACTCGGCGACGAAGTCGCGGTCGCCGACCGCGTCGAGCGAGTTGTCGAACGTGGCGGCGAAGCCGAGGTCGGCGGCGACCGACTCGGGGTCGAGCGGCAGCGACGAGCCGGCGAGCGCGCCGGCACCGAGCGGCGACACGTCGAGGCGGCGGCGGGTGTCGAGCAGGCGATCGAGGTCGCGCGCCAGGGCCCAGCCGTGGGCGAGCAGGTGGTGGGCGAGCAGGACGGGCTGGGCCCGTTGCAAGTGCGTGTAGCCGGGAAGGTACGCCTCACCGGCCTCCTCGGCCCGGGCCAACAGCACCCCTTGTAGCTCCAACACCCGCTCGGCCAGCAGCGCGAGGTTGCGCTTGGTGAAGAGGCGCAGATCGGTGGCGACCTGGTCGTTGCGACTGCGCCCGGTGTGGAGCTTTCCGCCGACCGGCCCCGCGATCTCGGTGACCCGACGCTCGACCGCGGTGTGGATGTCCTCGTCGCTGTCGACGAACTCGAAGGTCCCCGCGGTGAGCTCGGCGTCGACCTGGTCGAGGCCGGCGAGGATCTCCTGCACCTCGGACTCGTCCAGGAGCCCGACCCGCCCCAGACCGCGGACGTGGGCCCGGCTGGCGTCGATGTCGTCGGGGAACAGCCGCTGGTCGTAGGGAAGGCTGACCGTGTAGGCGAGCAACTGCTCGGCCGGACCACGCTCGAACCGCCCGTGCCACAACGTGCTCATGAGTGCCCCTCGTCCTGTCCCGTGCCAGACGACGCGGCATCACCAGGGCCGAGGACACCCACGTCTGACGACCCGAGGCTGCCCGCGCGGCGGTACACGTCGATCTTGGCCCGGCTGTCCTCGATGTCGAGGTTGCGCATCGTGAGCTGGCCGATGCGGTCGAGGGGTCCGAACACGCTCTCGCTGCGCTCCATCGACAGCCGGTCGCCGTCGTAGGAGAGGTCGGGCCCCGTGGTGTCGACGATCGTGTAGTCGTCGCCTCGCCGGAGGCGCACCGTGACCTCGCCGGTGACCGCGGCGCCGACCCAGTGCTGGAGCGGCTCGCGCAGCATGAGCGCCTGGGGGTCGAACCAGCGCCCCTCGTACATCAGCCGACCGAGGCGCCGACCCATCGTGCGGTGGTTCTCGATGGTGGCCTCGTTGTGGATGGCGCTGACGAGGCG
>CAZBTQ010000278.1:0-3586 GCA_964494405.1 uncultured Iamiaceae bacterium | reverse complement strand
CGGCCTGACGCTCGTCGAGATCAACACGGGTTGAGGGCTGGGGCGGGCGCCGCCCCAGCCGACCGAACTGCCTCAGCCGACCGAGAGGGGTTCCTGCGGATCGGCGCAGCGGAACGGGTCGCCCGTCCCGCCCGAGTGGTACTGGTACCGGGTCCCGTCGACCTCGAGGATGATCCGCGTCCCCTCGGTGACGACCTGCTGGTACATGAAGCCCTTCTGGGGGCAGCCGACCGACGAGTCGCGCCACGTCACCGCGTCGACCGACACGACCTCGACCTCGTCGGGCTCGACCCCGAGGTACGTCGCGAGGTCTGCCGCCGCGACCTCGGCGCCACCGGTCGCGGCGCTCCCCGATCCGGACGTGGAGCTGGTGGTGTCGTCGTCCATCGGTGCCTCCGTCGTGGTGCTGTCGTCGCCGGACACGACCTCGGTCGCGTCGTCGGAACCGCAGCCTGCGAGCAGGCTGACCGCGAGGAGCGCTCCGATGATCGCGTGGCGTGTGTGCATGCGCCTTGGACGCTAGCGAGGGCGCGTTGGTTCCATTCTGCGAGCCGATGCGGAGCACCGGCCAGATCCGTTCACAGATCCAGGGTGCGCGGGATCCTGCTAGCGGTTGAGGAGGTCCCGGGCGATGTGGGTGATCTGGATCTCGTCGGTGCCGGCGTAGATCTGGAGCACCTTGGCGTCGCGGGCGAGCTGCTCGACGCGGAACTCGCTCATGTAGCCGTTGCCACCGAACAGCTGCACGGCCTCGAGCGCCACCTCGGTCGCGGCACGAGCCGAGTACAGCTTCATCGCCGACGCCTCGGCGAGGGTCATCGACCGACCGGCAGCCCCCAGCTCGATCGTGCGGAACACCAGGTTCTGCACGTTGAGGCGGGCGACCTCCATGCGGGCGAGCTTGTCCTGGATGAGCTGGAACTCACCGATCGGCTTGCCGAACTGCACCCGGTCCTTCGCGTACTGGATGCTGACCTCGAGGCACTCCTCGATGATGCCGAGCGCCATCGCCGCGACCCCGGAGCGCTCCTGCTGGAAGGTGGCCTTGGCGCCGGCGCGCCCGCCGGAAGGGAGGTCCTCGGTCTCGCCGATCAGGCGGTCGCGGCCGACGCGCACGTCGGTCAGGAACAGCTCGCCGGTTGGCGACGAGTGCATGCCCATCTTGCGCAGCGGCTTGGACTGCTCGAAGCCGGGCATCCCGCGATCGAGCACGAAGCTGAGGATCTTGCGCTCCTCGGGCGGGTTGCCCTCGTCGAGCTTGCAGATGAAGACCGTGGTGTCGGCGTACGGGCCGTTGGTGATGAAGGTCTTGCTGCCGTTCAGGAGGTACTCGTCGCCGTCTCGGCGGGCGGTGGAGCGCATGGAACCGAAGGCGTCCGAGCCGGACCCCGGCTCGGTGATGGCCCACGCGCCGACCTTGTCCATCGTGAGCAGGTCGAGCGCCCACCGCTCCTTCTGGGCGATCGTGCCCTTGGACATGATCGCCGAGGACGTGAGCCCCATCGACACGCCCATGGCGGTGACCATGCCCGGGCAGACGCGGCACAGCTCGATGATGGGGATGAGCGTGAGGCTGCCGCCGTCACCGCCGCCGCGGCTCTCGGACTCCTCGCCCGACTCGCTCGCGGCTCCGTCGTCGGAGAGCTGGGCCTTCTCGCGCGCGATGCGCTTCTCGAAGCTGGCGCGGGCCATGGCGTCCATGCCGAAGGTGGCGAACAGCTTGCGGAGGATGTCGTAGGGCGGGAGGTCGCCGTGTTCGAGGTCGTCGACGTGGGGCCGCACCTCCTCGTCCACGAAGCGACGCACCGCGTCGCGCACCATCTGCTGTTCGTCGGTCCAGTCGAGCATGGTCGTACACCGTAGAGGTCGGTGGGGTGACCTACCATCGGGCGAGCGACGGAGGGAGGGCCAGGTGGAGACGGCTGACACCGTGCGACGGATGTGGGTCGCGGCCGAGCACGTCCACCTCGTCACCTACTTCGCGCCAGAGGCGGGCACGGCGTACGAGGCCGCGGGGGTCACCGGGTTCTGGCGCGGCTACTTCGGTGGTCGCGCCGCGCCCATGGGCGCGGTGGGAGCCGGTCCGGTCGTCGCGACCTTCTTCGGCTTCCACCCCGACTTCGTCGCGCGGGCCGTCCCCGACGTGTGGGACCGCGCGGCACCGCCGGCCCTGGTCGACGCCAGGTCCGCCGGTGCGGTCGGTGCGCTCCAGGCAGTGGTCGAGGCGCTCCCCTCGATCTCGACCGACGACATCGCAAGCGCGGCGTCAGCTCTTGATGCGTCGCTCCGCGCCTGCTCACCTGCCGGTCGTCCTCTCTTCGCCGCCAACCTCGACCTGCCGTTGCCGGACGAGCCGATCGCCGCCCTCTGGCAGGCGTGCACCCTGTGGCGCGAGCACCGGGGCGACGGCCACGTCGCCGCGCTCGTCGCGGCGGGCATCGACGGGTGCGAGTCGCACGTGCTGCGCCTGGCGGTCGCCGGTGGTGACCGCGCGCTCATGCAGGCCGCTCGGGGCTGGAGCGACGGCGACTGGGACGATGCCGTGGCGCGGCTGGCCGCGCGCGGGCTGCTGGTCGACCCCGACACGCCGACCGCAGCCGGCTCCGCCCTGGTCGCCGAGGTCGAGGCGACGACCGACCGCCTCGCAGCGGGCCCCGTCGACGCGCTCGGCGCTGCCGGTGTCGACGACGACGTCCTGCGGGTGCTCGACCCCATCGCCCGCGCCGTACGAGCCGCGATCTCCGTCCCCGACCCCAACCCGATCGGAGTGCCGCCACCATGACCGACCCACTGTCATCGCCACCGCCGTCGCCATCACCCTCCGGCTACCCGGCGGTCCTGCGCGTCGACGCGCCGCTGGAGGTCGCTCGCTGGCGTCCGCTCGTGCACTGGATCCTCGTGATCCCCCACCTGTTCGTCGCCGGCATCCTCGGCCAGGTCGCCGAGCTCCTGTCGATCCTCAGCTGGTTCTCGATCGTGTTCACGGGCAACCAGGTCGAGGGGATCTCGCGCTTCCAGGTGATGGTGCTCCGCTACGAGGCCAGGGTCGCGAGCTATGCGCTGTGGATGCGCGAGCCGTACCCGGCGTTCGACTTCCCGATGGAGGAGGCTGACGACGGTTCCGACCTTGTGCAGGTCGACGTGTCGGGCCAGATCGAGGGCCGCAACCGCCTGACGGTCGGCTTGCGGTTCCTCTGGATCATCCCGGCGGTGATCTTCGCGATGGTGATCTGGTTCGTGGCGTGGTTGGCGATCATGGTCGGCTGGTTCGCGGTGATCATCCTCGGGCGCTGGCCCGAGGGGCTCCGCCGGTTCGTCATCGGCGCGCTCCGGGTGTCGCTGCGCATCGGCGCCTACGCCCGGCTCGTCGTCGACGACTACCCGCCGTTCAGCACCGAGTAGTCGAGGGTCGCCCAGCCGTCGGTTGAGCCCGCGAGACGTTCTGCTCACGTGCCTCGTTCACCGAATGTGAGGGGGCTCACGAGCTGATGCCGGTGGGCTGCAGACCACGTCGCACTCCTGTCACCGCCGCGTGACCGCGAGGCAACCCTGCCGGTGTCCACTCGTCCCATGGCACCGAGCGACA
>CAZBTQ010000277.1:0-3588 GCA_964494405.1 uncultured Iamiaceae bacterium | reverse complement strand
CCGCCTCGATGAAGGCCTCGAAGAGCGAGAGGGCGGCGGGAGGATCCTTGGGCAGAAGCTCGCGCGCCACCTGGTCCAGCCAGCCGTCGAGCATGCGGCCGAACTCTCCGGCCTCGCGGTAGCCGTAGAACTTGGTCGAACGCCGCCAGCCGGACAGCGTCTTCTTGAAGCCGGCGGCGAGCTTGTCCGGCCGGTCGGCCAACTGCATGCGCGCAAGGCGTGCCTGGACGGCCTCGTGGTCGTTGGCGAGTTCGAGCAGCACGGCGACAAGGTCGCCTGCGTCCTGACGGCGAAGGAAGGTCTCCAGGTCTTCGTTGGGTGGTCTCGCCATGGGGTGGGGCGGTGGCCTGCGCTTCAATTCGGCGGCGTGCCCTGGCTCAAGTCCCAGAACGTGCCCTGCCAGTTCGAGATACGCCCCGCGGTGCCGCAGGCGAGGCAGCGCCAGACGACCACATCATCCTCGGTGATGCCGGTCTCGACGACGCGCTGGTCGCGCTTGCGGCACTTGAAGCAGACTGGGCCCGGCGCGTCGTCGGATCGATCGAAATCGGACGCGTGGACGACCACGGCGGTCAGGAAGTCCGCCATCTTTCGGGCCGGGCCCCGCTCGGGCGCGATCGCACCCTTGGAGTCCAGGTAGTGGGTCAGGTCGATCACGTACATGGGCTGGAGTGTCTCTGGGAGCGATAGCCGGAGGCTGTCCGAGGAATGCCGATGCCCGGTCGGGCCGCGGATCAATCCTTGGCCGCCACGAAACGCACCGGGATGCCGGCCGCTTCCGCCGCGCGGTTGGCCTCGTCGATGTCGCCGCGCAGTTCCGCGGCGTAGTACGTGCTCCCGGGGTGCTCACCCTCGATCACCTCGACATCCAGTGTCTCGAGGTCATCGGCCGCCATGTCGCGGAAGAACTCCAGCGCTGCGCCCTGCGCCGTGCCCGACTCGGGCAGGTAGTCGTCTTCGAAGCTCCAGTTCGGCGGCTCCCCGAACCACTTCTCGATTTCGGACACGACGCGGCCTTCGAACTCCTTACTGGTCAGACTCAGGAGCCAGGCCGAAGCTCCTTCCTCGGGTTCCTCGGACAGCGCCTGGAGCCGTGCCTTCAGGGCGGCCAGTCTCTCCGGGTGTCCGCCGCCCGCGTCGTGCACCTCCTGCAAGTCTGCCTCGAGCTCGTCTCGAAAGTCGGAGTAGATCGAGTGGACTGCCCACGCGAGCGGCTGGCATTCGTCCATGGCCTCGGCCAGATCCTTTGGCGAGCGCGACCAGAAGCTGGCGACGTATTCGTAGAACTCGGCACGGGTCTCGGCCTCGGCGAAGTCGGCCATGCGCAACGTGCCGCCGTCGCTAACCTCGAATTCGGTGATCGGTTCGGCCGGCTCCGGGGGCTGCTTCGGCGTCTTGTCGCTCGTGGTCATGGACTCGCTCCCTCTATGAACCGCACGAGGCAATCGCCTCGACGCAGCATTGTCTGATCCGCCGAGCTACGTCCTCGAAATCCGCCGAGGGCGTCGCATCGACCTCGCGCAGGTAGAGCCCGCGGTTGACTTCGACCATCACGGCACCGACGCGGGCGTCGCGCCGGTATCGACTGCCCGGCACCAGCGCTCCCGCGAACGGTTCGTTCAGGCTCACGCGCCACCCGGCGCGACGGAAGGCGGCCGCGACCGCTCCGGTCAGCGCGGCGCTAGTGTGGAAGTCATCGGTGCCAATGCAGATGTCGGGCCTTGCGTTCGAGGAGTCGGCCATCTCGTAGGGCAGCGCCGCGCTCGGGAAACTGTGGCAGTCGATCACCAGGCATCGCCCGTGCCGCTCGAGCGCCGTCGCCACGGCGGCTTCCAGCATCGCATGGTGCGGGCGGTAGTAGGCCTGCATCAGCGCTTCGCGCTCGCCGGTGCTCAGGCGCCGCCTCAGCGGCGTCAGTTGCGAGGTCACCGTGTAGACCGCGCCCATGCCGCGGGCGGCCATCGGCTCGTCCGCGTCGTCCGGGAATCGCTCGATGTCCACCACGAGGCGGCTGACAGGCGAGCGGACGACCTCGGCTTCCGACGACGGATCCGCGAAGATCGCGAGCGTCCGGTGGTCCGTCATACGGTCCAGTTCGCGCCCGAGTTCGGCGTCGTCGAGCAGGAACTGCGAGCGCACGTCCGCCGGCACCGCCGTCGAATCGTGCGGCACGTGCAGGACGACCCACGGCGGATAGGTCATCGGGGCGACCCCTGCCGGCGGCCGGGTTGCCCGGGTCGGCAAGGCGTTCTCGCCGGAGCCACCTTTGCCATCCTCAGTCCTCCGCATCGTCCTCTTCCTCCGGTTCCGGGAAGTGTTCGATCACGCGCTGCCGGTAAAGTCTGTCGAAGTCCGGGTAGAACTCGGACTCGGCGGTGAAGAAGTCCAAGCTCCCATCGAGGTCGCCCTCGAAGTTCATCTCGAGCACATCGATCAGCGGCCAGGCCCCGAGGAAGAAGTCCGCGAACGCGCCCAGCGTCATCGGCTTGTCGGTCCGTGCCTCCGTCGTCCCCTGCAGGGTCTCGCCGCCGTATTCGTCGACCACCCGGTATTGGATCGCACCGCCATCCGGCCGCGCGTAGACGCACGTGACGTCGTAGGTCGTCGACTTGATGCTGATGCGGGCGATCTCCACCTCGCCGTCTTCGGTGTCGGGCAGGTAGTTGCCGCCCATGAACATCGGGTGGAATGACTCCAAGGCTTTGCGGTCGGCAGCCGAGATGCCCTTGGCGGTCAGCAGGGTGCGTACCTCGGCGTGCCGGCCGGCGTCGAACAGGGCCTGCAGCTTCTTGCGCAGCACCGCGCCCTTGATCTTAGACAGCAGGTAGCGCTCCAGCTTCTGCGGCCGGAAGTAGGTGTCCGGCCGGTAGTGCAGATCGATCTCGGCGCTCATGGCCGTGCTCCCGCGTTGGCAGTGGCCTCCCACGGCAGCGCCAGGTCATCCCGCCCGAAGTGCCCGTAGGCCGCCGTCGGGTAGTAGATCGGTCGCAACAGGTCCAGTTGCCGGATGATCCCGGCCGGGGTGAGGTCGAACTCCTCCTGCAACGCTCGAGCGATTTCCGCGTTGCGGGCAGCGCTGGCGCCCTCGGCATCGACGAGAAAGCTCACCGGTTCGGCCACGCCGATGGCATAGGCCAACTGCACCAGGCACCGAGGTGCCCAGCCCCGTGCCACGACCTGCTTGGCCAGGAATCGCGCCATGTACGCGGCCGATCGGTCCACCTTGGACGGGTCCTTGCCCGAGAAGGCGCCGCCGCCGTGGGGCGCGGCGCCACCGTAGGTGTCCACGATGATCTTGCGCCCCGTGAGCCCGGTGTCGCCCTTCGGGCCGCCGGTGACGAAGCGGCCGGTGGGGTTGATCAGCTCGCGAAAGCCGTTGGCGCGCAGCTCCTTCGGGATGACGGCATCGATGATCTCGCGGCTCACCGCCGCGCGCAGGGTGTCGGTGTCGACGTCTTCGGCGTGCTGGGTGGAGAGCACCACCGCCTCGATCGCCACCGGCCGGCCGTCTTCGTAGCGGAAGCTGACCTGCGACTTGGCGTCGGGCTGCAGCCAGGGCAGGGCGCCCGAGCGGCGCAGTTCGGCCTG
>CAZBTQ010000276.1:0-3595 GCA_964494405.1 uncultured Iamiaceae bacterium | reverse complement strand
GGAGCGTCACCAGCATCGTGACGTTGCTGCTCCACGGCATCCGCCCCTCGATCTCGATCTCCCCGTCGAGGAGGAGGTCGTCCGGCTGCTCCGACCCGGCCACCGGTCAGTTCTCGCGCGGGCAGAAGTGGCCGTCGGGGCCGTTCGGCCGGCCGCAGAACGGACACAGCGGTCGACCGGCCGCGACCAGCTCCTGGCACCGGGCGATGAGCGCCGCCACCTGCGGGCGGGTGATGCGGATGCGGGCGGCGGCCTCGTCGTCGGGCCCGTCCGGATCGAAGTCGTCACCGTCCTCGTCCTCGTCGTCGACGTCGATGGTGGCGACCTCGTGCACGACGAGCAGCACGCGGTCGGCGTCCTCGTCGTAGGCGATGCCGATGCCGCCGACGGTCCACTCGCTGACGACCGGCTCGACCAGCTCGGGCGCCGGCAGGGGAGCGGCCTCGGGTTCGGGAAGGTCGGCCAGCACCGAGCCCAGGTACTCGGCGAGCGCGGCGGCCTGCTGCTTCTCGAGCTTGAAGCTCGCGACGCTGCCCACCGCGCCGACCTGGAGGTAGAAGGTGCGCGCGCCGGTCTCGCCGACGGTGCCGACGGTGATGTGGTCGGGGTTCGGGAACTCGAACGAGGGGTTCATCGCAGGGCCGGTCAGGAGGGGGCGAGGGTGGTGAGGTCGTCGCCGGTGGAGTTCACGGTGAGCACGGTGGTGGACGAGTCGCCGACGAGCAGCGCGGTGATCGAGCACGGCGAGATGACGAGCCGCTGGAACGAGTCGAGGTGCGCGCCCGCGGCTTCGGAGACGGCGGCCTTGATGGGGTCGGCGTGGCTGACGGCGACGATCGCGCCGCCGCGGTGCTCGGCGGCGAGGCGTCGCACCGTCGACGAGATCCGCAGTTGCATCTCGGCGAACGACTCGCCGCCGGGGAAGCGGAACATCGACGGCCGGCTCTGCACGGTGCGCCACTCGGGGAGCTTCATCAGCACCTTGAGCTCCTGGCCGGTCCAGTCGCCGAAGTCGCACTCGAGCAGGCCCTTGTCGCGCCGGACCCGCAGTCCGGTGGCCTTGGCGATGGGCGCCGCGGTCTCTCGCGTGCGCTCGAGCGGCGAGCTGTAGACGGCCTCCACCTTCTTGAGCGCGCCGATGCGAGTGGCGGCCCGTTCGGCCTGCTCACGGCCCTTGTCGGCGAGGTGGAGCCCCGGTGCACGTCCTGGGAGCACCGCACCCGTCGTGGGTGTCTGGCCATGGCGGACGAGCAGGACGAGCGTGGTGCGGGGCGGCTGTCGGCGGCGGGGCAAGGGGCCTCCGTGCGGGTCGGACGTTCGGGTCAACCTACCCTGCGGTGGTGGCCCACCCTCCGCCGACGGACCGGCGCGCGGCGTTCGTCGCGCTGCACGACGAGATCGTCGGATGCCGCGCCTGTCCACGCCTGGTCGAGTGGCGCGAGCAGGTCGCCACCGAGAAGCGAGCGGCCTACCGGGACGACGACTACTGGGGCCGACCGGTGCCCGGCTTCGGCGACCCGGAAGCACGCGTCGTGGTGGTCGGGCTGGCCCCCGCGGCCCATGGCGCCAACCGCACGGGCCGCATGTTCACCGGTGACCGCTCGGGCGAGTGGCTGTACCGGGCCCTGTGGCGGGCCGGGTTCGCCAACCAGCCGGAGAGCACGAGCCGCGACGACGGGATGGTGCTGACCGACGCGTGGATCACCGCGCCGGTTCGGTGCGCGCCGCCCGCGAACAAGCCGACCACCGCCGAGCGCGATGCGTGTCGACCGTTCATCGAGCGCGAGCTCGCGCTCCTGGCCGACACCCGCGTGGTGGTGGCCCTCGGCGCGTTCGGCTACCAGGTCGTGTGCGGGCTGCTCGGCGTGCGGCCCCGGCCGAGGTTCGGGCACGGCGTCGAGGTCGAGGCTCCGGGCGGGCGCACCATCTTGTGCTCGTTCCACGTGAGCCAGCAGAACACGTTCACCGGCCGCCTCACCGAGCCGATGCTCGACGCGGTGTTCGCCCGCGCCCGTGACCTCGCCGGCCTCGCCCCGGCCGGTACCGTCACCGCCTGATGACCAGCCTCGCACCCGTCAGCGCGGTCGCCCGCGTGATCGCCGTCGTGGTGGTCCTCGGTGGGCTGGTCGCCGCGTGCGGCGATGACAGCGGCCCCGACGCCTTCACCGCCGCGGTCCACGACGGCGTGCTCGAGGGGTGCGCGGAGGACGACTCGGACGACGACGTCGTCGAGGTGTGCGAGTGCACCTACGACACCCTCACCGACGACCTCAGCTTCGAGGAGTTCGCGCGGATCGAGAACCGCCTGGCCCAGGGCGAGGAACGGCTGCCCGACCAGCTCGTCGATGCGATCCGGGACTGCATCCGCGGCGTCAGCGCCGAGCGGGCGACGCCCTCCACCGTTTCGAGGCGAGACGGGCCTCGCCGCTAGGGTGCCGCACATGACGGACACGGCCGCGCCGCAAGCCACGCCACGTGCCGAGCGCTGGACGCACCAGTGGAAGGAGCTCTACGCCGAGGTGGTCACCTCGGGGCTCTGCACAGGGTGCGCCGGGTGCGTGATCGCCTGTCCCCACGACGTCATCGGCTACACGCACGAGGCCGGGCACTACCGACCGTTCCACCTCGAGGACGAGCTCGGCGTCGACAACTGCATCCACGGCGAGAAGGGCTGCACGTCGTGCACCCGTGCGTGCCCGCGCTTCCGCGCCTGGGAGCCACAGGCCGACGAGCACCTCTTCGCCCGCGTGCGCCAGCCCGACGAGCCGTCCGGCATCTTCCAGGACATCCTGCTCACCCGCGCCACCGACGAGATGGTGCACCAGATGGGCCAGGACGGCGGGCTGGTGTCGGCAATCCTCATCTGGGCCATGGACGAGGGCTACATCGACGGCGCGCTGACGTCGTTCATCGAGGGTGAGGACGGCGACGTGTCGTCGTGGAAGGCCGTGCCCGGGGTGGCCACCAACCGCGACGAGGTCCTGCGGGGCGCGGGCAGCCGGTACACGTACTCGGCCAACACGCTCGCGATCGGCGAGGCACGCGAGCGAGGCCTCGAGAAGCTGGCGCTGGTGGGGATGAGCTGCCAGGTGTCGGTGCCGCCGGTGATGTGGACCCGCAAGGTCGGCAAGGCCGGCAAGCCGTTCATCCTCAACATCGGTCTGCTGTGCTCGAAGAGCTTCGACGACTCGATCTTCGAGGAGCTGTTCTGGACCAAGTACGGGCTGGCGAAGTCCGACATGGTCAAGATGAACATCAAGGGCGTGTTCCAGATCTGGATGCGCGACGGCAGCTACCACGAGATCCCGCTCAAGGAGTGCCACGCGTGGACGCGAGAGGGGTGCAACCACTGCCCCGACTTCGCCGCCGAGCACGCCGACATCTCCACGGGCGGCATCGGGGAGAACAACGACTGGACCCTCACGATCGTCCGCACCGACCTCGGCCGCGAGATCATCAGCCGGATGATCGCCGCCGGCCTCGTCGAGGCCCGCCCGGGCGACTCGGACCCGGGTGCGATCGCGCTGCTCCAGAAGCTCTCGCAGAAGAGCCGTGAGCGCTGGCCGGGGTGGGCTGCGCCCGAAGCCCGCCTGGG
>CAZBTQ010000275.1:0-3600 GCA_964494405.1 uncultured Iamiaceae bacterium | reverse complement strand
CCGGTGGAGTCGGATGGGCAGGTGGTGCGGGTGACCCTGGTCCGATCCGGTGGCACGCCCCGAATCGTGGGGGTCGAACACGACGGCGGGACCAGCCCCGCCAACCGGTACGGGTGCACCTACTCGGCGATCGAGATCACCACCCACGTCGCACTCGAACAGATCGGCCCGCCACCGGTCCCCGAAGCGATCCCCTACCGCATCTACTGCGGCGCCGCGTTCGTCCGCGACATCTGGGTCACCCCCGCCGACATCGTCGACTACGACCAGATCGCCCGCACCGA
This sequence comes from uncultured Iamiaceae bacterium, assembly GCA_964494405.1. Lineage (GTDB taxonomy): Bacteria > Actinomycetota > Acidimicrobiia > Acidimicrobiales > SKKL01 > Actinomarinicola. The sequence goes on along the minus strand of CAZBTQ010000275.1, from coordinate 3,316 downwards.
AGCCGAACGCTACGTCCGCGACATCCTCGCCCCCGGCCTACAGCTCCACCACGCCCCCAACACCTACGCCGTCACCGGCGCACCCAGCCACCACTGGGTCACCGGCTGGGACGGCGCGCCCATCGCCGTCCCACCGATCAACCCCTACGGCGACCAGCTCGACATCACCCTCACCCTCGCTTCGGTCACCTGGGACCACGGCGACAACACCGGCACCACCACCGGCGACCTCGGCACCCCCGCCCCCAGCAGCGTGCAACACACCTACACCCACCGCTCCACCACCACCGACCCCAACGGCACCTACACCGTCACCGCCACCACCACCATCAACATCGCCTACACCCTCAACGGCGGCCCACCCACCACCGTCAACCCACCACTCACCACCACCCTCACCGCACCCATCGTCGTCCGAGAGCTCCAAGCCGTCCTGCAATAGCCCGGCCGGTCGCGCACGCCCGATTCCTGTCACTCACCCTCGGTAGGTTGCACAGGGCTCACCGGCATCGGAGCCGGCGGCAGGAAGCGAGCGGACCATGACCAACGACCCTCGACTCGACCGCGCCCGTGGCGCGCTCCTCGGGCTGGCCTGCGGCGACGCCGTCGGCACGACGCTCGAGTTCCGGCGACCCGGCACGTTCACGCCGATCTCCGACATGGTCGGGGGCGGACCGTTCGGCCTCGCGCCCGGGCAGTGGACCGACGACACGTCGATGGCGCTGTGCCTGGCCGAGTCGCTGCTCGACACCGGTGGAATGGACCTCGCCGACCAGATGCGGCGCTACGTGATGTGGCGCGACGACGGCTACCTGTCGTCGAACGGCCGCTGCTTCGACATCGGGAACACGGTGAGCCGGCAGCTCTCTCGCTTCGCTCGCACCGGCGAGGCCGTCGACCCGTACACCGACCAGGAGGCAGCTGCGAACGGTTCGCTGATGCGGCTGGCGCCGGTGCCGATCCGCTGGCACGCCGACGTCGGCGAAGCAGCCGACCGGTCAGGTGAGTCCAGCCGGTCCACGCACGCCGCCGATCGCCCGGTCGACGCGTGCCGGCTGATGGGCGCGATGGTGGCGGCGCTCATCGGTGGCACCTCGTGGCCGGACGTCACCGCGTCGGACTTCTGGCAGTGGGGCGAGCTGCACCCCCAGGTGGCCGCCATCGCCGCGGGATCCTGGCGCGACAAGCAGCCGCCCGACATCCGTGGCACCGGCTTCTGCATCGACGCGCTCGAGGCCGCGCTGTGGGCGGTCGACGGCGCAGACGACGTGCGCGGTGCGGTGCTGCGAGCCGCGAACCTCGGCGACGATGCCGACACGACCGCCGCGATCGCCGGCCAACTCGCAGGGGCGCGGTGGGGCGCCGGCGGCATCCCGGAGGGCTGGCTCGACCAGGTGGTGCTGCGCGACCGCATCACCGCCATGGCGGACGGGCTCTACCGGGCGGGCGCCGGAGGCATCTCGCCTGGCGAGCGCTGGGTCCACGACGTCGAGCACCACGCGTACTGGGTCGAGCCCGGCCGGCTGTTGGCCGGTGAGTACCCAGGGGAGAAGAACCACCCCGGTAAGGCGGCAGCCAACATCAACCTGCTCGTCGACGTCGGCGTCCGCTCGTTCGTCGACCTCACCGAGGACGGCGAGTTGGTCGCCTACGACGAACACGTCGCCGCCGCGGCCGCGGCACGCGGGCTCGACGTGCGCCACGTTCGCGTCCCGATCCGCGACTTCTCGACCGCAGACGCTGCCACCTATGACCGCATCGTCGACCACATCGGCGACGAGGTCGAGCGTGGGGTCGTCTACGTGCACTGCTGGGGCGGGATCGGCCGCACCGGCACCGTCGTCGGCTGCCTGCTCGTCGACGGCGGACTGAGTGGCGAGGCCGCCATCGCTCGGCTGGCCGAGCTGCGGGCGGGCTCGCGGAAGGTGCGCATGGAGGCGCCGCAGACCCCCGCCCAGGTGCAGGTCATCCTCGATCGAGCCGCCGAACGACGTCGCGACTGACAGGCCGAAACTGTCACACCCCCTGGGGAAGATGGGGGCATGACCTTCGCCGAAGACGTCGGGCTGCACGACGAGACGCTGGCCGCCGCCCGTGAGGCGGCGGCGCAGGTCACGGCGTGGCAGGCGCGCCTGGTCGAGGCCACCGAAGAGCTGATGCGGACGCCCATCAGCGACCCGTGGACGACGTTCCTGGCGTGGGGCCTCGGCATGACGGGGTCCGAGGCGCGCGAGCTGGTCGAGCTCGTCGACCGGCTGACCGAGCTGCCCCGCACGCGGGAGCTGATGGCCACCGGCGAGCGGTCGCTGCGTACGGTGCTCACGGTCGCCCGCCGCGCCACCCCGGACAACGAGGAGCGCATCCTCGCCGACACCCAGGCGCTCACCGGCAACCAGCTCGAGCGCACGCTGCGCGAGTACGCCAGGGTCGTCGCCCCTTCCCACCGCAACTCCGACGATGCCGAGGAGCCCGAGGAACAGCACGACCCTCCCCCCACCTCGGCTCGCTGGGGTTGGCGCGACGGGCGCTTCATGCTCCACGCCGACTGCGACCAGGCCGACGGTGCCGCGATCGAGGCGTGGCTCGACGCCGAGCGCGCCCGCATCGTCGACGAGAAGGTGGAAGGGGAGCAGTCCCACGTCTCGCCCTACGAGCGCACCTGCGCCGAGGCGTTGATGGCGCTCCTCGAGCGCGGCGCGTCCATCCGCGCGGACGACGTCGGGTTCGTCCCCGACACGATCACCACCAACCTGATCATCCACGCTCACGAGACCACCGACGGCGACGTCCACGTCGACCGGTCGTTCATCCCCGGGGCCGGCCCGGTCCCTGCGTGGGCACTCGACATGCTCGCCGAGCGCGGGCCCGTCGTCACGACGCTCATGCTCAACGGCGAGCCGATCATGGCCACCCAACCCGTCCGTCTCGCCACCCGGGCCCAGAAGCGCGCCGCGCTCGCCCGCGACGGCGGGTGCGCCTACCCGGGCTGCGGCATCGCTCGGCATCTCATCGCCCACCACATCCGGTACTTCGACGAGGACGGGCCCACCGAGCTGCGCAACCTGGTCCTGCTGTGCCGACGTCACCACCGGGTCGTGCACCGCCACGGCTTGCGCATCGTCCCCGACCCGGAGGCCCCTCCCGATCGGTTCCGATGGCGGTTCACCGACCGTCACGGCAGCCCGATCAGACCCGAGTCACCCGGCGTCGCGCCACGTCGCGTGCCCGGCGCGCGACGACGGATCGGCTACGGCGAACCCCTCACCCTGTGGGGCCTCGACCTCATCCTGAACAAGTGGCTCGGGGACGACGAACG
>CAZBTQ010000274.1:2273-3644 GCA_964494405.1 uncultured Iamiaceae bacterium | reverse complement strand
GGTCGCGTCGACGATGGCGCTCCACACGCGCTGGGGCGACAGCGGCATGTCGAGGTGTCGGATGCCCAGGTGCGCGAGCGCGTCCACGACCGCGTTCTGCACCGCCGGCGGCCCACCGATCGTCCCCGACTCGGCGATGCCCTTGAAGCCGAGCGGGTTGTTCGGCGACGGGGTCTCGGTGAGCGTGCACTCGAACGCCGGCATGTCGGCCGCGGTGGGCAGGCCGTAGTCGGCGAAGTTCGCGGTGAGCGGGTTCCCCATCTCGTCGTAGACGAACTCCTCGTAGAGGGCCTGCGCGATGCCCTGCGCCAGCCCCCCGTGCACCTGGCCGAGCGCCAGCATCGGGTTGAGGATCGTCCCCGCGTCGTCGACGGTGACGATGCGGACTAGCTCGACCAGCCCCGTCGCCCGATCGACCTCGACGACCGCCACGTACGCACCGAACGGGAACGTCGGTCCCTCGCCCGCGAAGTCGGTCTCGCACTTCAGCACCTGCTCGTCGTCGCCCCCGGCGACCTGGGCGGCCACGTCGGCCCACCCGACCGACGCCGCGGCCGGCGCGCCGGCGACGTGGAACTCGGCGCGCTCGAGGTCGAGCACGACGTCCGCGGGCGCCGCCTCGAGCGCATCAGCGGCCAGCGCACGGGCGCGCTCCACCAGCTCCTCGGTCGCCTCGATCACCGCCGAGCCGGCCTTCTGCGCCGACCGGGAACCGCCGGTGATGCCACCGCGGGGGACGATGTCGGTGTCGCCGTGCACCACCGTGATGCGCTCCATCGGCACGCCCGTGCGCTCGGCGACGAGCTGGGCCCACGCGGTGTGGTGCCCCTGCCCGTACGGCGACGACCCCGTCAGCACCAGCATCGAGCCGTCAGCCTGGAGCTCGACCGAGCCGTACTCGGACCCAGGCACGCCGGCGGTGCGGTCGATGAACACCGACGTGCCGACGCCGATGAGGCGGTCCTCGCCCGCCTCGATCCGCCTGGCCTGCTCGGCGCGCAGGCCGTCGTAGCCGGCCTCGGCCAGCGCGGCCTCCAGCGCGGGCGCGTAGTCGCCGCTGTCGTAGGTGATGCCGGTCGGGCTGTCCCACGGGAACTCGTCGGACGACAGCAGGTTGCGACGTCGAACGTCGGCGGGATCGACGCCGATCTCGGCAGCGAACAGGTCGACGGCGCGGTCGACGAGCGCCGCAGCCTCTGGCCGGCCCGCCCCCCGGTACGCCGTCGTCGGCGTGGTGTTGGTGAGCACGCTGCGCGTCGTCGCCCGCACGTGGGGCACACGGTAGGGGCCGGGCATCAGGGTCGCCGCGTTGGTGACCAGGTTCGGCCCCACCAGCGGATACCCGCCGGCATCGCCCACCAGGTCCGCCTC
>CAZBTQ010000274.1:0-2173 GCA_964494405.1 uncultured Iamiaceae bacterium | reverse complement strand
ACCGCCGCGAGCTGGTTGCGGATCGGGTGTGCGCCCTGGCACGACGCATAGAAGGTGAGCCGGCCGTCGTCGCCCCACTCGGCCGCGGCGACACGGGTCTCGATCGGGCACGGCGCCACCCGCTGGTTGACGAACGTCTCGGCGACCACGACCTCGCAGTCGTCCCACGGCAGCGGTTCTTCGGAGCCCTTGAGGCCGGTCGTCACCACGTTCGTCCCGGCCTCGGGGAACAGCAGCACCTTGCCGGACAGCGCGGCGTCGATGTCGGTGACCGCCGGCAACGGGTCGACATCGACCCAGACCAGCTCGGCGGCATCCTGGGCCTGGGCCAACGTCTCGGCCACGATCGCCACGATGGGCTCGCCGACGAAGCGGACGGTGTCGGTGGCGAGCAGCGTCCGAACCATCGCTTCCGGATAGGCCGGGCTGATCGGCGGAACGGGGCCGAGGTCGATGTCGGCTGCGGTCACGACGTCGACGACGCCCGGTGCAGACCGCGCCTCGTCCACGTCGATCGACAGGATGCGGCCGTGGGCGATCGTCGAGGTCACGTAGCTGACTTGGAGCGCGTCGTCGAACGGTTGATCGGCGACGTATCGACCGGCACCGACGAGCAGGGGCGGGTCCTCGACCCGCAGGACCGACGTTCCGAGCAGAGGCATGACCGGACGGTACCTCCCTCCGCCGGTCGTGCCGGCCGTCGCCCGGTGGAGCGGGTTGCCGGCCATCAGGTGATAGACGAAGGGACGGCCACATCCGCGGCCGCGACCCGAGCCCGTCCCGACATCCATCCCGGCCGACGCGACGAAGGGAGGCCACCGTGAGCAACGTCAACTTCGACGACCTCGTCCGTGACGGAGAGACGCGCCGCGTGGCCGAGTGGCTGCGGGCGAGCACGGTCCTCGAGATCGTCGACGAGCTCACCCGCCTCGACCCCGACGACAAGGCGGTCGCGTTCCGCCTCCTCCCCCGCGACCGGGCCCTCGACGTGTTCGAAGCGCTCGACACCCACGACCAGCAGCAGGTCCTCGACGGGCTGCGGGCCGACCGGGTCCGCGGCCTCATCGAGGCCCTCGACCCCGACGACCGGGCGCGGCTCTTCGACGAGATGCCGGCCAAGGTCGTCACCCGCCTGCTCGGGCAGCTCAGCGCCGACGAGCGGGCCCTCACCACCGTGCTGCTCGGCTACCCGGAGGACTCAGCGGGCCGCCTGATGAGCCCGGAGTTCGTATCGCTGCGCGCCACCTCCACCGCGGCGGAAGCGATCGAGAAGATCCGCCGTGAGGGGCTCGACGCCGAGACCGTCTACGCCCTCCCCGTCCTCGACGACCACCGACACCTCATCGGCATCACCGGTCTGCGCGCCCTCGTGCTGGCGCCACCGTCGGCCCGCGTCGGCGAGCTGATGACCACCGACGACATCCACCAGGTCACCACCGACACCGACCAGGAGGTCGCCGCACGCCTGGTGCGCGAGGTCGGCGCCATCGCCCTCCCCGTGGTCGACAGCGAAGGGCGCCTCGTCGGCGTGATCACCGTCGACGACGCGCTGCGGGTCCTCGAGGACGAGGACACCGAAGACTTCGCGCTCGCCGGCGGTTCGAGCCCCCTGCGCTCGCCCTACCTGGCTGCGAGCGCGTTCGGGCTCGCCCGCGTTCGAGCCCTGTGGCTGCTGCTGCTGATCGTGGCCGCGGCGTTCACGGTGAACGTCCTCCAGGTGTTCGAGCACACGCTCGACAAGGTCGTCACGCTGGCGCTGTTCATCCCGCTCATCACCGGCACCGGCGGCAACTCGGGTGCCCAGGCGTCCACCGCCGTCATCCGCGCCATGGCCGTCGGCGAGGTGCGCCTCACCGACCTCCCGCGCATCGTGTGGCGTGAAGCCCGGGTGGGGATGATGCTCGGCCTGATGCTCGGCATCGCGGCCTCCATCCCGATCTCGTTCCTCTACGACCCCGAGATCGCCACCGTCATCATGCTCACGCTGCTCATCGTGTGCACCTGGGCGACGACGGTCGGCTCGACGCTGCCGTTGCTGGCACGCCGGGCGGGCGTCGACCCCGCCGTCGTGTCGGCGCCGCTCATCACGACGCTGGTGGACGCGTCGGCGCTGATCATCTACTTCCTCATCGCCAAGGCCGTCCTCGGCCTCTGAGCCCGGGGCGCTCCGCCC
>CAZBTQ010000273.1:0-3646 GCA_964494405.1 uncultured Iamiaceae bacterium | reverse complement strand
GGGCGGGCAGGTGGCCGGGGCGGGCGGGCAGGTGGCCGGGGCAGGGGGATGGGGTCAGAGGAGGGTCTCGGCGAGGAGGAGGACGCCGAAGAGCGCGAAGAGGCCGGCGGAGATGAGGCCCATCGTCCGCTCGGGGAGGCGGGTGCCGAGGTAGCGGCCGAGGAGCACCGCCAGGCAGCCCGAGGCGAAGATGCCGAGGCTGGCGCCGATCCACGCCCCGAACGCACCGCGCTCGGCGGCGATGGTGGCGGTGGCGATCATCGACTTGTCCCCGATCTCGGCCAGCACCATCACGCCGACGATGGCGATGATCGTGCCCACGGACCCCCGGCCGGCGCGGGCGGCCGCCCGGTCGACGGCGGACAGCTCCTCCTCGACCTCCTCGTCGTCGTCGTCACCGCCGCTCGAGGCGAGGACGTCGCGCAACGTCCACGCCGCGAACCCGAGGAAGATGATCGATGCGCCCACGCCGAGCGCGGTCGTAGGAAGGGCCGCTCCCAGCGCGCCGCCGGCGAGCGCGGCCAGACCCTGGGTCAGCGTGTAGGCGATGCCGATGCCGACGAGCACCACCGCCAGCGGGTACCTGGCCGCCAACCCGAGGGCGACGAGCTGGGTCTTGTCGCCCAGCTCCGCCACGAACACGACGACGAACGCCACCAGCGCTGCATCCACGAACCACTCCTCGGTCTGGCTACCGGGAGGAGGGGGACGACCTCGACCCCGGCAGCGTCGGCTGTCGGTGTCGAAGGTCTCGCCCGCTCGAGCGAGGCTCGAGCTCGGTCGACCGGGCCTTGAAGGAGCCAGCATGTCGATCGACCGATCGGGGGCTACTCCCCTTCGTCGGCGGCCACCGTAGCCGACAGGTGCTCGATGTCCTCACACGGGTGGCACTCGACCTCGAAGGTGGCGTGGGCGATCCCGTGCTCGGCGCGCACGACGTCGCGGACGCGGTCGAGGAGCGCCTGGGACTCGTGGACCGCCATGTCGCCGTCGACCAGGACGTGCGCCGACACCGCGGGCTCGCCCGACGCCGGCTCCCAGAGGTGGACGTGGTGGACCTCGACCACGCCGTCGACCGCCCGCATCGTGTCGGTCACCGCTGCGGTGGTCAGCCCGTCGGGGACGGCATCGAGCAGCAGGCGACCCGACGCCCGCAGCAACCGAAGACCGGTCCAGGCCACCCACACGGAGATGACGATGGCGACGACCGGGTCGACCCAGGTCGCGTCGACGGTGAGCACCGCGACCGCGCTCACCACCACGCCCGCGGATCCGGCGGCGTCGCCGATCAGGTGGAGCACCGCGGCACGGGCGGACATGCTGCCGCTGACGCGCGTCAGGGCGATCGCCGACCCGCCGTTGACGAGCAGGCCGATCACCGCGACGACGAGGACCGGCAGCCCTTCGATGCCCGGCGGGTCGGCGAGCCGTCGCACGGCTTCGACGGCGATCCAGACCGACGACCCGACGAGGAGCGCGGCACTGACCAGCGCGCCGAGAACGTCGGCCCTGCCCCAGCCGAACGTGTTGCGGTCGGTCACCCCGCGCGTGGCGAGCCGGGCACCGGCCAGCGCGATCGCAAGCCCGACGACGTCGACGACCTGGTGGACGCTGTCGGCGAGCAGTGCGATCGAGCCGAACGCGAAGCCCGCAGCGACCTGACCGACGGCGAGCACCGCGTTGGCCGCCAGTGCGACCGCGATCACCCGAACCGCGTGCGCGCCAGCGGAGCGGACGTGCCCGTGGTCGTGGCCACCACGATGTGAGTGCGCGTGAGAGTCAGCCATCGGGGGTCAAGCGTGCAGCGGTGCGCGAGCGCGGCGCAACGGGAGAGCGGGAGTGACTCCCGGTCCCGTCCGCCACCGACCCGGCCATCGTCCCCACGCCGAGGAACCGCCTGGCATAGCGTGCCGGGCCATGGCACACGTCATCGAGGCAGAAGGCCTCACCAAGCGCTGGGGTGAGCTGACCGCGGTCGACCACCTCGACCTGTCGGTCGAGGCCGGCCAGTGCTACGCGTTCCTCGGGCGCAACGGCGCGGGCAAGAGCACCACCGCCCGGATGCTCCTCGACTTCATCCGCCCCACCGAAGGGCGGTCCCGGGTGCTCGGCGGCTCGGGCGCTGACCCCGCCATCCGCCGCCGCGTGGGCTACCTGCCCGGCGACCTCGACCTCAGTCGGACCATGACCGGCAACGACGCGTTCGACTTCTACGGCTCGCTCGGTGCGCCGGTGCAGGAGGCGACACGCGACTCGCTCGTCGAGCGGTTCGGGCTCGATCCCACCCGCCCCGTGCACGAGCTCAGCACCGGCAACCGACGCAAGGTCGGCCTGGTGCTCGCCTTCATGCACGAACCCGAGCTGTTGATCCTCGACGAACCCACGAGCGGGCTCGACCCCGTCCTCCAGGAGGAGTTCCGCACCCTGCTCGCCGAGCGCAAGGCCGACGGCGCCACGATCTGGATCACGTCGCACGTGATGGCCGAGGTCGAGCGGGTGGCGGACCGCGTTGGGCTGATCGAGTCGGGGCGCCTCGCCGAGGAGCTCACGATGGACGACCTGCGTCGACAGACGACCGGACGCGTCAGCTTCCGGTTCCCGAGCCCCCGCACCGCCGCCGACTTCGACTCGATCGACTGCGTGCGGGCGGTCGAGATCGACGGCGACGACGTCGTGGTCACCGTCGACGGACCGGTCGCCGAGCTGCTCACCCGTGCCGGCGAGCTCGGCGCCCTCGACGTGCGCACCGAGCGACGCGACCTCGACGACGTGTTCGTGGACCTCTACACGGCGGCCAAGGACTCATGACCAACGGCCTGCACATCTATGCGCAGTTCCTCCGTGACCGGCGGCGGTCCACCATCTCGTGGTCGCTCGGTCTCGCGGCGATCGTCGGCGCGACCGCTGCCTTCTACCCGGCCGTGGAGGACGCGCTCACCGGCGCCGCCAGCGACAACGCCGCCATGGCATCCCTGTTCGGCCTGGGCGAGGGCATCGACCCTTCTTCGCCGCTCGGCTTCATCTGGTCGAACCTCTACGCCAACATCGTCCCGTGGGTGCTGATGGCACTCGGCATCTCCGCCTCGGCGACGGCCATCGCGGGCGACGAGGAGGCCGGCACCCTCGAGTACCTGCTGTCCAAGCCGGTCACCCGCCGACAGATCGCGCTCGCCCGCTTCGGCGGCGTCGTCACCATCCTCGTGATCGCCTCGATCGCAGCCGGTCTCACGCTGGTGGTCACCGCCCCGATGTTCGACCTCACCACCGACCGGGTCACCACCGCGGCCGACGGCACCACGATCACCGACCCCGGCGTCGCGTTCGGCAACGTCGTCGACGGCACGATCTCGGCCTGGGCCGTCGGGCTCGGCGCTGCCGCGATCGCCTACCTGCTCAGCAGCACCACCGGCAGGCGGGGCCTCACCGTCGGCGTCTCGTCGGGGTTCGTCATCGCCGGCTACGTCGTCTACACGCTCAGCAACATCACCGGTTCCCTCGAGGCGTTGACGTGGCTCGCGCCGTGGCGCTGGTACGTGGCCGACGCGATGTTCATCGACGGGCTCAGCGCAGAGGTGCTGTTGCCGTTGGTCTCGACGGTCATCGCCGTCGCCATCGGCACCCTCGTCTTCGAACGGCGCGACCTCGT
>CAZBTQ010000272.1:0-3665 GCA_964494405.1 uncultured Iamiaceae bacterium | reverse complement strand
GCCTCTTCGGCCTCGACCTCGGCCTCGATCGCGTCGTCCTCGACCAGCTCCTCGGTCTCCACGTCGGTGTCCTCGCTCGCCTCCGGCGAGACCTCCTCGAGCTCCTCGTCGTCGGTGACGTCGTCGTCTTGGCGGCTCTTGGCCACCCGGCGGCGACGGGCCTCGGCGGCGTCGGCAGCGGTGCGGGCCTTGGCGCCCTGGCCCGAGCGGGCGTCGCGGGCGGCGTCCTCGGCGGCGCGCAGCCGGGCGATCTGGTCGGCCGACATGCGGCTCACGATCACGGTGATGTGGCAGGTGCGCTTGCGGATGCGGGTGGCGCGCCCGCGGGCGCGGGGACGCCAGCGCTTCAGCGTGGGGCCCTCGTCGGCGTAGCAGGCCGACACGAACAGCTCGTCGGCGGGGATCTCGTCGTTGTGCTCGGCGTTGGCGATGGCCGAGTCGAGCACCTTGCGGATCACGTCGGCGACGTCGCGCTCGCAGAAGGCGAGGATCTCGTCGGCCTCACCGATGGTCGTGCCGCGGATGAGGTCGAGGACGACCCGGGCCTTGTACGCCGAGACGCGGGCGTAGCGGTGCTGGGCCCGGGTGCCCGGACGCTCGTTGGTCTTGAGGCCGGTCATCGACGACCTCCTCGCTCCTGGCCGGCGTGGAACCGGAAGGTGCGGGTCGGCGCGAACTCGCCGAGCTTGTGGCCGACCATCGACTCGGTGACGTACACCGGGACGTGCTTGCGACCGTCGTGGACGGCGATGGTGTGGCCGACCATGTCAGGCAGGATCGTCGAGCGGCGCGACCAGGTCTTGATGACCTTCTTCTCGCCCTTCTCGTTGAGCGCATCCACCTTCTTCAACAGGTGGTCGTCGACGAACGGGCCCTTCTTGAGGCTGCGGGGCATCGGTTCCTACCTCCGGGAGCCGCGGGTACGCCGGCGGCGGACGATGAGCTTCTGGGATTCCTTGTTCTGGTCGCGCGTGCGGCCCTCGGGCTTGCCCCAGGGAGACACCGGGTGACGACCACCCGAGGTCTTGCCCTCGCCGCCACCGTGGGGGTGGTCGACGGGGTTCATCGCGACGCCGCGGGTCTGGGGCTTGACGCCCTTCCAGCGGTTGCGGCCGGCCTTGCCGATCTTGATGAGCTCGTGCTCGGCGTTGCCGACCTCGCCGATGGTGGCGCGGCAGTCGATCGGCACGCGGCGCATCTCGGTGGAGGGCAGGCGCAGGGTGGCGAAGTCGCCTTCCTTGGCGACGAGCTGCACGCTCGAGCCGGCGCTGCGGGCCATGCGGCCGCCCTGGCCGGGCTTCAGCTCGACGTTGTGGACGGTGGTGCCGACGGGGATGTAGCGCATCGGCAGGGCGTTGCCCGTGCGGATCTCGGCACCGTGGCCGTTCTGGACCGTGTCGCCGACCTTGAGGCCCTTCGGGGCGAGGATGTACCGCTTCTCGCCGTCGAGGAAGTGCAGCAGGGCGATGCGACAGGTGCGGTTGGGGTCGTACTCGATGGTGGCGACCTTGGCCGGCACGCCGTCCTTGGTGCGCTTGAAGTCGACGATGCGGTACTGCTGCTTGTGGCCGCCACCCTTGTGGCGGGCGGTCTTGCGGCCGTAGCTGTTGCGACCACCGGTGCGGTTCTTCTTGGCCAGCAGCGACTTCTCGGGGGTCGTGCTGGTGATCTCGGAGAAGTCCGAGACGGTCTGGAACCGGCGGCCGGGGCTGGTGGGCTTGCGCTTGCGAAGTGCCATGTCAGTCGTTCCTAGGCTTCGAACAGGTCGATCGAGTCACCCTCGGCAAGGGTGACCATCGCCCGCTTGGAGTCGGGACGGGAACCGAAGGCACCGGTGCGCCGGTTGCGCTGGCGCTTGCCCTTGCGGTTCAGGGTGTGCACGTTGGTGACGGTGACGCCGAAGATGTGCTGCACGGCATCGCGGATCTCGGGCTTGGACGCCCGGGGGGCGACCTTGAACGTGTAGACGTTGCGGTCGAGCAGGGCGTAGGACTTCTCGCTCACGATCGGCTCGAGGATGACATCGCGGGGATCCTTCACTGGTCGTCTCCCTCGGTGGTCTCGCCGGCCGTGTTGCCGGCCGCGGACTCGGTACCGGGCAGCGTCTCGGTCGTGAACACGACCCAGTCGTTGCAGAGGATGTCGTAGGCGTTCAGCTCACGGGACGAGAGCAGGTGCACCTCGGGGAGGTTGCGGAAGCTCTTCCACGCCACCTCGTCGGCGTCGGGCAGGACCACGAGCACCTTGCCGTCGACGCCGATGGCCGACAGCGCAGCGAGCGCCGCCTTGGTGCTCGGGGTGTCGAAGCCCCAGGTGTCGATGACGACGACGCGGTCCTCGGCGAAGCGGTCCGACAGCGCGGAGCGGGTGGCGAGGCGGATCATCTTCTTGGGCGTGCGCTGGGCGTAGCTGCGGGGCTTGGGCCCGAGGGCCACGCCGCCGCCACGCCACTGCGGCGAGCGGATCGAGCCCTGGCGGGCACGGCCGGTGCCCTTCTGCTTCCAGGGCTTGGCACCACCGCCGCGCACCTCGGCGCGGGTCTTGGTGCTCTGGGTGCCGGCGCGACGGGCGGCGAGCTGTGCCGTGACGACCTGGTGCATGACCGGGACGTTGGGTTCGATGCCGAACACCTCGTCGGCGAGCTCGACGGTGCCGCCCTTGCCGCCGGCGGGGCTCTTCACGGTGACCGAAGCCATCAGTTGCCACCCTTCACGGCGTCACGGATGAGGACGAGGCCGCCCTTGGGGCCTGGGATCGAGCCCTTCACCAGCAGCAGGTCGCGCTCGGCGTCGGCCTGCACGACGGTGAGGTTCAGGGTCGTGACCTTCTCGGCACCCATGCGACCGGCCATCTTCTTGCCCTTGAACACCCGGGCGGGCGTGGCGCAGGCGCCGATCGAGCCGGGCATGCGGTGGGTGCGGTGCGCACCGTGGGAGGCCCGCTGGCCGGCGAAGTTGTGTCGCTTCATGACGCCGGCGAAGCCCTTGCCCTTGCTGACCGCGGTGACGTCCACCAGCTCGCCCTCGGTGAGGACGTCGACGGAGATCTCCTGGCCGACCGTGTACTTCGACACGTCGTCGAGCCGGAGCTCGACGAGGCGGGTGCCCGGATCGACGCCGGCCTTGTCGTAGTGCCCGGCTGTGGGGCTGTTGAGCTTGCGGGCGTCGCGGTGGCCGAAGGTGACCTGGAGGGCGCTGTAGCCGTCGGTCTCAGGGCGCTTCACCTGCACGACGCGACAGGGCGCGACCTTGACCACGGTGACCGGGACGACTCTGTGGTCGTCGTCCCAGACCTGGGTCATGCCGACCTTCTCGCCGACGATTGCCTTGTTCGCCATTGCGGCTGTGTCCTTGTTCTCGAAGCGGAGCGTGCGACACGAACGTGCCGGGGTGCTCCCGAAGGAGATGTTGTGGAGTGGTGTCGTGAGCGGTGGTTGTCCGACGGATGCCTCGGTGGTGCTGGTGGGCAGCGCCGTCGAGCCGTTCACACGAACGCTCCGCCCGGGCGGGCCCGGCGGAGCGTTCTCTAGGTTGTGCCGAGCGGTTCCCTGAGGCCTGCGCGGACGTCGGTTGGAGCGGATGTGTCAGCCCCCGACGCGGACCGCGAGGTCCAGGGGGCACGAAGGGGAGATGATAGCGGCCTTCCACCCCGTGTTCCAATGCGCG
>CAZBTQ010000271.1:2159-3724 GCA_964494405.1 uncultured Iamiaceae bacterium | reverse complement strand
GCTCAGCGCACGATCCCACCCTTGGTCATCGCCAGGATGTCGAGGGCGGCGTCGACGTCGTCATCGGTCATCAGACCCCGCTCCACGACGACCTCGCGGATGCTGCGGCCCGTCGCCGTCGACTCCTTGATGACCTCGGCCGCCACCTCGTAGCCGATGTAGGGGTTGAGCGCGGTGCCGATCGACGGCGACGACTCGGCGTAGGTGCGGCAGACCTCCTCGTTTGCCTCGATGCCGTCGATCATGCGCGACGCGAACACCGCCGACACGTTGGCCAGCAGCCGGGCGGACTCGAGCAGGTTGTCGGCCATCATCGGCATGTAGACGTTGAGCTCGAAGTTGCCCTGCGAGCCGCCGAAGGCGACCGCCGCGTCGTTGCCGATGACCTGCGCCGCGACCTGCGTGACGGCCTCGGCGATCACCGGGTTGACCTTGCCCGGCATGATCGACGACCCGGGCTGGAGGTCGGGGATCCGGATCTCGCGCAGGCCGGTGCGTGGGCCCGAGCCCATCCACCGCAGGTCGTTGGCGATCTTCACCAGCGCCACCGCCGCGGCGCGGTACTGCCCGGACACCTCGACCAGCGCGTCGCGCCTGCCTTGGGCGGCGAACGCGTCGAGGGCGGGGGTCAGCGGAAGATCGGTGCGTTCGGCGAGCCGCTTGATGACCGACCGCCCGAACGACCTCGGCGCGTTGATCCCGGTGCCGACGGCCGTGCCTCCGAGCGGAAGCCGGCCTACCCGCGGCGCCGTGTCGCGCAAGCGCTCGACTGCCTCCTCGACCTGCGCGGCGTAGCCGCCGAACTCCTGGCCGAGCGTCACCGGCGTGGCATCCATCAGGTGGGTCCGCCCGGACTTCACGACGGCGCGGAACTCGCGCTGCTTGCGCCGGAGGCTGACGGCGAGCCCTTCGAGCGCGGGAACCACCTCGCGCAAGGTCGCGTCGGTGACCGCGATGTGGATGGCGGTCGGGAACACGTCGTTGGACGACTGCGATGCGTTGACGTGGTCGTTCGGGTGGACCGCGCCCTCCTCGCCGAGCGCCTCGTTCGCCAGGCGAGCGATGACCTCGTTCATGTTCATGTTCGACGAGGTGCCAGAGCCGGTCTGGAACACGTCGACGGGGAACTGGTCGACGTGCTCACCGTCGATGATCTCGTCGGCGGCGTCGGCGATGGCGCGGGCGATGCGCGCGTCGACCGCCGGCACGTCCTTCGACCGCGCGTTGAACCGCGCCGCCTCGCCCTTCACCAGCGCGAGCGCGGTGACCAGCCGTGGATCGATGGCCCGGCCGGAGATGGGGAAGTTCTGCACCGCCCGCTGGGTCTGCGCGCCCCACTTGGCGTCGGCAGGGACGCGCACCTCGCCCATGGAGTCGTGCTCGACACGCCACTGCTCGGTCATCGCTGCACCTCGTGCTCGGTCGGTCGCCAGCTCGTCCACCATCGCACTCCCCTACCGTGGGCGCATGCGGGTCACCCAGATCTGGCGCTATCCGGTGAAGTCGTTGCAGGGCGAGCGGCTGGACGAGAGCGCGGTCGACGCCCACGGCCTGGTCGGCGACCG
>CAZBTQ010000271.1:0-2059 GCA_964494405.1 uncultured Iamiaceae bacterium | reverse complement strand
AGGGCGAGCGGCTGGACGAGAGCGCGGTCGACGCCCACGGCCTGGTCGGCGACCGTCGCTGGGCGCTGTTCGACCTGGAGTCGGGGCACGGCCTCACGGCCCGCCGCGTGCCCGAACTGCTGCTGGCTTCGGCGCGCCTCCAACCGGACGGGTCGGTGTCCATCCGGCTGCCCGACGGCAGCGAGACCACCGACGACGCGGCACTCTCCGCGTGGCTCGGCCGCGACGTCGCGCTTCGTTCGGCCGCCGACACCCAGGTGGCACCCCGCTACGAGTCGCCGATCGACGGCGTGGACGAAGCCGCGAGCGAGTGGGTCGCCTGGGACGGCCCGCTCGACGTGTTCCACGACTCGACGCGCACGCAGGTCTCGCTGTGCAGCGAGGCGACGCTCGCCGAGTTCGCCCCGGTCGCCGAGGTGCGGCGCTTCCGCTTCAACGTCGTGCTCGACGGGGCCGCCGGCGAGGAGGACGCGCTGGTCGATGGGCAGGCGGTGCTCGGGGCGGTCGCTCTCGATGTCACCAAGCAGATCGACCGGTGCGTCATGGTGACCCGGCCACAGCCCGACGGCATCGAGCGCGACACCAGCGTCCTCAAGCGCATCAACCGGGAGCGCGCCAGCCTGCTCGGCATCGGCGCGCTCGTCCGCGTGCCGGGCACCATCGCCGTCGGCGACGAGCTGCGCCAGCTCGGCTGACGGACACGCGGTCTCTCACGACTCCGGGCCACCCACGCGCCCGAACTCGTGAAGGACTGGGCTCGGCGCTGCAACCGCCCGCGCTCAGCGCGAGGTATCGCGTCGAGGAGCGCCCGAATGCTCGTGCAGGCGACCGCCGAGGTCGAGCACCGAGTCGAGTCGGTCGGCCGCTGCGACGTCGGGGTGGCCGCGGTCGGGGTCGATGAGCAGCGCGGCCATGCCGCATCGACGCGGACCGAGGTAGTCGGCGTCGAGGGAGTCACCGACGAACAGCGCGTCCGCGGGCGCGCAACCGAACCGGTCGAGGGCCGCTGCATAGATCGACGGATGCGGCTTGCGGAACCCGTGGTCGACCGACAGGAGGACGTCGTCGAACGCGTCAGCCACGCCCATCGCGTCGAGCAGGCGTGGCACCATCGCCGGGTCGTTGGTGTTGGAGACGACGCCGAGGCGATGACGTTGCCCAAGCGACCGGATGAGCGCATCCACACCGGGGACGGGGCGGACGGGCTCGGCCCACTCGTCGAGGAACACGTCGATGAGGCGTTGACGGCCCACGGCATCGAGGTCCAAGCCGATCCGCGACGCGAACGCCATCGCGGCGTCGTCCATCGTGGACTCGGCCAGAGACTCGGCGCCGCGTGCCTCGACCTCCGACGACGCGTGGTCCCACTCGGCCACGAAGTCGTCGTGGCCCAGCGTCGAACCCCACTCGGTCAGCAGGCGGTGCGTGCGCTCGTAGCGGATCGCGGTCCGGTCCGCTTCGTAGGTGACCAGGGTGCCGAAGAAGTCGAACAGGATCACGTCCGGCGTCGCCATCGCCGAACGCTACCGACCAGCTCACTGACCCCGTGCGGTATGCACGGCGAGGGCCCGCCCTCAGCGCACCCCCTCGACGAAGAGCCGGACCAGCGACTCACCGAACAGCTCGGCGGGGACGGCGTCCGGGTCGATGCGCGACTGGATGCCGAGCCCATCACCGATCGCTATGGCCATCGTCGCCAACGCCAGCGGATCCATGGCCCTGTTCGATCCCTCCGCGCCACGTTGTGCCTCGATGATCCGAGCCACCTCCGATCGCAAGCGGTGGTGTGCGGCGGCGAGCTTCCGGCGGACATCTGGACGGCGGGCCGCGAACAGCCAGAACTCGGTTGCCAGCAGGTCCCAATCGCCATCCGCCCGGCCCAGCGCCGCGAACCGCGCCGTCAACCGTTGGACCGCGTCGCTCTGGCCTGCCGCCTCTTCGACCAGCGCCGACAGCTCCCGGGCCTTGTTGGCGTAGCGCTGATCCAGCAGGGCGAGGAACAGATCCTCCTTGCCGTCGAAGTGGGCGTAGAGGGCGCCGGTCGTGCACTCGGCTCGGC
>CAZBTQ010000270.1:0-3732 GCA_964494405.1 uncultured Iamiaceae bacterium | reverse complement strand
AGGAACTCGACCATGTCCGGGCCGGCGGTGAGGAACGCGTCGCGTCGCTCCTTCGACGAGGCCGGGCCCACGTCGCCGACCACGGTCTCGAAGTGCGTCATCGCCTCGTCGTACGAGTCGGCGATGCCACCGCGCTGCATCAGTGGGTTGTTCGGGACCCACACCACGCCACCCGACATGCACGTCGAACCGCCGATCAAGGCCTGCTTCTCGATCACGAGCACGCTGGCGCCGGCGTCGGCGGCAGCCAGCGCCGCGGTGAGCCCACCTCCACCGGAGCCGGCAACGACGAAGTCGAACTCGGCGTCCCAATCACCGTCGCGGTCACCGTTCCAGCCGCCGTTGTGGCCAAGCGCGCCGTCGTCCCCCTCGATCATCTGGCGTGCGCACCCTTCCCCTCAGTTACTTCCGACCCGAAGTAATGTAGTCATCGCGCGCCGCGTTGACAATTGCTACGAGACCGAAGTATTCTGCCCGTGCCCCGTCCGGGCCTGTGCAGCGCGAGAGCAAGGGGAACCGATGACGACCACGTTGACCTATCCGACGAACGGGTGGGGCGCGCCCAAGGACCGCCAACCGCTGCCGCCGAACGATCTGGGCCTGCCGGTGGGCACCGAGGTGTTCTCCGCCGACAACCACATCTCGCTGTCGGAGGACATCTTCGTCGAGCGGGCTCCGGAGTCGATGAAGGACAAGGTGCCGCAGGTGCTCAACGTCGACGGCGGCTGGGCGGTCGGCATGGGCGGCCAGTCGATCCTGCACCCCCAGTTCCTCGAGGTGCTCACCCAGTACGACCCGCTGCCCGGCTCGCACGCCGGCGACATCGACGCCCGCCTCGCCGCGCTCGACTCGGAAGGCGTCGACAAGGAGCTCGCCTTCCCCAACTCGATCCTGGCCCTGTTCGGCTGGCCCGACAAGGAGGTCCGCGAGGTCTGCTTCCGGATCTACAACGAGTACCTCGCCGGCGTGCAGGAGCGCTCCGGCGGACGCATCTACGGCGTCGGCCTCATCAACTGGTGGGACGCCGCGGGCGCGCGCCGCACGCTCGAGGAGCTGAAGTCGCTCGGGCTCACGACGTTCCTGATGCCCCTCAACCCCGGCAAGGACGACGCCAAGGCGCCGATCGACTACGCCAGCACGGCGATGCGCGACGTGTGGTCGGTGATCGAGGAGGCCGGCCTCCCGGTGACGTTCCACATCGGCGAGACCCCGCCGGCGACACCCAACGAGTACAACGCCGTCGAGATCGGCATGCTCCAGTCGGTTGCCCCGTTCCGCGATCCGTTCGGCAAGTTCGTCTTCGGCGGGATCCTCGACCGCCATCCGGGCCTGCAGGTCGGCTTCTTCGAAGGTGGCATCAACTGGGTGCCGTCGGTGCTGCAGGACGCCGAGCACCTCGCGGCGTCGCTCCACCACATCAACAACTACATCCCCGAACACGACCCCCGCTGGTACTGGGAGCACCACATGATGGCGTCGTTCATGCTCGACCCGCTCGGCCTCGACCTGATCGACCGAATCGGCGTCGACCGGGTCATGTGGTCGACCGACTTCCCGCACAACGAGAGCACCTACGGCTACAGCAACGAGTCGCTGGCCACCGTGGTCAGCGCAGTCGGCGCCGACGACGCGGCCACGATCGTCGACCACAACATCAAGCGCTACCTCGGGCTCGACTGATGCCCGCCGGCCTCATGCAGGCGAGAGGGTCAGCGCCGGCGCCCACGCTGATCCCCGCGCAACCCGACCTGAGCCGGATGCGCCGCGATCGCACCGACCGGGTGAGGGCGATCATGGCCAAGCAGGGCATCGACGCACTCGTCCTGCTGGGCAACACCAACGTCACCTACGCGACGGGCGCCATCTGGCCGCTGGCCGACTCGGGACGCACCCACTTCGAACAGCCGGTCGCCGTCGTGCTCGCCGACGACGAGCACCCGCACGTCTTCTCCCCCGTCCACGACGACGAGCGCCTGCGCGCCGACCTGCCCGCCGACCACCTGCACGGGCCGGTGTACCTCGACTTCGACGAGGGGGTTGCTGGCTTCACCGCCGAGCTCGCGGCGCTGACGGCACCCGGCTCCACCATCGCCATCGACGAGTGGACCCATGCCCTCCGGCGGAGCGACTTCCTCTTCGCCGGCGGCGCGCCCGTGGAGGGTGGCAAGGTGATCAGCCGCGCGAAGCTCGTCAAGACACCCGACGAGCTGTCGTGCCTGCGCACCGCGCTGCACATCACCGAGCTCGGCATCGCCGAGGTGCAAGCCCGATTGGCACCCGGAGTGCGCCAGACCGAGCTCACCGCCACGTTCCTGCGCACGGTCTTCGACCACGGCGCCGACGCCAACGTCCTCGAGCCGATCTGGCAGGTGATGGCCCCGTCGATGGGCGACGGGCCGTGGACGACCACCGGCGGGCTCGCCTGCCCGCTCCTGTCGACCGAGCGCGAGCTCGTCGAAGGCGACGTCCTCTGGGTCGACACGTGCGTCACGTGGAACGGCTACCACTCCGACTTCGGCCGCACCTGGATCGTCGGCCGCGAGCCCGATGCCCGCCAGCGCGAACAGTTCGAGCAATGGCGCACGATCGTCGACGCCGTCCTCGCAGTCACCAGGGCCGGGGCGACGGGCGGCGAGCTGACCGCGGCGGCGACTGCCGTCAACGGTGGCGTCAAGCCCTGGATGTCGCACTTCTACCTGGGCCACGGGCTCGGCATCGACGCCGCCGAGATGCCGTTCGTCGGCAGCGACATCGGCGAGGCGTTCGACGCCGGCCTCGTGCTACAGGCGGGCAGCATCCTCGTCCTCGAACCGATCGTGTGGGACGACGGCGCCGCCGGCTACCGCTCCGAAGAGGTCGTCCTCATCACCGACGACGGGTGGCAGCCGATGACCGACTACCCCTACGACCCGTTCTGAGGTTCCCGTGACCGTGACCGAACCCACCACCGAGAACTCCTACGTCACCGAGGTCCTCCCCGACGACGCCGCGCTGCGCGTCGCGCGCCGCCAGCGCGTGCTCGACGAGATGGAGCGCGCCGGCATCGACATCTTCGTCATCGGCCGCGAGGCGAACGCCCGCTACGTCGCCGGGGTCCGAAGGCTCTGGACCGCCGGTTCGCGCCCGTTCGGGCCCGGCTGCGTCCTGATCCGCGACGGCGGCGCGATCCATCTCCTCAGCACGTGGGACGAGGGCGTTCCCGACGACATCCCCCGCGAGCACCTCTACGGGATCTCGTTCAACTCCCAGACGTTCCTGCGCGTCCTGAGCGAGCTCGACGGCGCCACCACGGCGCGCACGGTCGCGACCGACGGGCTCACGCCGTCGGCCGCCGGCATGCTCGCCACGGCGTTTCCGAACGCCACCGTCGTCGACGGCGAACAGCTCCTCCGGCGCGTCCGCGGCACCAAGCTGCCCGCCGAGGTCGACGCCATCCGCGCCGCGGTCGGCATCGCCGAGCGTGCCCTCGAGGCGGCACTCGGCGCGTTCGCTCCCGGCGTCACCGAGCGGCAACTCACCGGCGTGTTCATGGAGGCGATGGCCACCCACGGCGTGACCACCCCGGCGACCCAGGACGTCGCGTGGATCACCTCGCGCGACCAGCCGTGGCAACGCACCAGCCGCGACACGCCGGTGGCGATCGGTGATCTCGTCGCGTTCGACGCGTCGGTGATCAGCGACGGTTACTTCGGCGAGCTCAGCCGCACCCTCGTCGCCGGCGAACCGAGCGAG
>CAZBTQ010000269.1:0-3804 GCA_964494405.1 uncultured Iamiaceae bacterium | reverse complement strand
CCGCTGCCTCCCCCGGTGACGTACGCGTTGCGACCCGACAGTGGCAGTTCAGTGGTCCCCATGGCGGCATCCTGTCAGGAGCGCGCGCCCGCCGCGCCGCTCCTAGGTGAGCGCGTCGATGACGAAGGCGAGTACGAACGCCTCGTCGTGCCACGCGTCGTAGCGTCCCGATGGGCCCTGGTGGCCCGCACCCATCTCGGTCTTGAGCAGCACGGGCTTCGAGCCCGTCCCGACCTCGCGCAAGCGCGCAACCCACTTTGCGGGCTCCCAGTACGAGACGCGGGGGTCGTTCAGCCCGGCCGTCGCGAGCACGGCCGGATGGTCGACCGCAGCCACGTTCTCGTAGGGCGCGTACGCCTTCATGTACTCGTACACCTCGGCCGACTCGACCGGGTTGCCCCACTCCTCCCACTCGGTGACGGTGAGCGGCAGGCTCGGGTCGAGAATCGTGTTGAGGGCGTCGACGAACGGGACCTCGGCCACGATCGCCCCGAACAGGTCGGGTGCCAGGTTGAGCACCGCGCCCATCAACAGCCCGCCGGCGGACCCGCCCCGAGCAGCAAGCTGGTCGGGCGTGGTCCACCCGGTGTCGACCAGGTGGCGGGCGCAGGCGACGAAGTCGATGAAGGTGTTGCGCT
The DNA here is from genome assembly GCA_964494405.1 of uncultured Iamiaceae bacterium. Lineage (GTDB taxonomy): Bacteria > Actinomycetota > Acidimicrobiia > Acidimicrobiales > SKKL01 > Actinomarinicola. Next base: position 3,166 of record CAZBTQ010000269.1, on the reverse strand, counting down.
TCGCCAGCATCTTGCCGTCGAGGTACCAGCGCCGGCCCATCTCGCCGCCGCCGCGGATGTGGGCGATGCCGAACGCGAACCCGCGGTCGAGCAGGCTCAGCCGCGCCGACGAGAAGCCGGGATCCATGCTCGCCTCGTAAGACCCATAGCCGTAGAGCAGGAACGGCCCGGGCTCGTCGCGGGGCCGGTCGCGCCTGGCGACGATCGAGATCGGGACCTGGGTGCCGTCGTCGGCCGTCGCCCACACCCGCTCGGTGACGTACCGGTCGGGGTCGTAGCCGCCGAGCACGGGCTGCTGCTTGCGGAGCACCCGCTCGCCGGTGACCAGGTCGACGTCGAACACCGACGACGGCGTCACCATCGACGTGTACCCGTAGCGCAACACGGTCGTGTCGTAGGTGGCGTTGGACCCGCCGCCGACCGTGCCGACGGGCTCGGGCTGGTCGAGCCGGTGCTCGTGGCCGTCGGCGGTGCGCCGCACCCGGATCTGGCGGAGCCCACCGGAGCGCTCGTGGATCACGAGGTGGTCGACGAACGGCACGACGCTGCTGAGCTTCACCGTCGGGTCGTGTGGGATCAGCACGTCCCAGTCCCCGCGGCCGGGCGCACGGGCGGACAGGTCGTCGGGCGCGGTCCGCAGCTCGAAGTTCTCGGCGCCGTCGGCGTTGGTGAGGATGACGAGTCGGTCCCCGTGGTGCTCGACCGAGTACTCGACGCCGTGCTCGCGCGGGGCGACCACGCGGAAGTCGCCAGCGGGCTCGTCGCCCGGCAGCAGCCACACCTCATCGGTGACCTTGCTGCCGAGGTGCAGGACGATGAACCGGTCGTCGCGGGTGCGCCCGACGGACAGGAAGAAGTGCTCGTCGGGCTCCTCGTGCACGAGCACGTCATCGGCGACCGGCGTGCCCAGAACGTGGCGCCACAGCTGGTGCGGTCGTTCGGCGTCGTCGGGCCGGACGTAGAACAGGACCGTCGCGTCGTCGGACCACGCGGTGCCATAGGTGACCTCGGGGATCTCGTCGGGCAGGTCGTCGCCGGTCTCGAGGTCGCGGACCCGCAGCGTGTAGCGCTCCGAGCCGTCGTGGTCGGTCGAGTAGATGAGCAAGCGGTGGTCGAGGCTGACGTCGAACGCCCCGAGGGCGAAGTAGTCGCTCGTGCCCGCCAGGACGTTCTCGTCGAGCAGGACCTGCTCGCCGTCGGCGGCGACCCCGGGCTCGATCTCGGGCGGCGCCTCGTCGATGGTCAGGCGGTCGCCTGACGCCGCGATGCGGCAGTGGACGCCGTACTGGCTGCCCTCGGTCGTCCGGCTGAAGTACCACCACGGACCGGACCGCGTGGGCACCGACAGGTCGGTCTCCTGCACCCGCCCCTTGATCTCCTCGAACAGCGTCGCCTGGAGGTCGGCCGTGTGGGCGGTCATCGCCTCGGCGAAGCGGTTCTCAGCCTCGAGGTGGGCGATGACCTCCGGGTCGTCCTTCCCCCGCAGCCACGCGTAGGGATCGGTGACGGTGTCACCGTGACGGACGCGCTCGACGGGGCGGGGTTCGGGACGCGGCGGGGTCGGCGTGGAATCGCTCATCGAGTGGAGGCTACGGCGGGCTCACACTGCTTCCCGTCGCAGCGTTGGCGCCGAGCGCTCGCTGAGCGCGCAGCCAGCGCCAAAGTTCGGGAGTGACACTCAGCGCAGGCCGGCTCAGCGGATGACGAGGGCGTTCGGGGGGCTGGCGACGCCGTGGCGCAGGCGCAGCGGTGCCGACGTGAAGAAGCCCTCGTAGGTGCCCGTGACGGCACAGTCGTCCGCCAGCGCATCGAGCTCGAACAGCTCGCCGATCGACATGCCGAGCATCGGGATGATCCGCTGGTGGACGAACAGCTCGGGGCGGCGCGCCCTGTCGTCGCGGATCGCCGCCAGCTCCTCGGGCGAGTGGAGGGATCCCGGCGGCCACACCTCGAGCGACCCGTTGTCGGCACCGACGGCGGCGACGTGGAGGTCCCACAGCACCTCGGCGGTGTGCTCCTCGGGGTGCAGGCCAGGGCTCTGGTGACCGTTCGCCAGCTCGGCGCGGGCGTCTGGCTCCAGGCCGTGGTACCAGCCGAGCCAGCCCGTGCGGACCAGCAACACGTCGCCAACCTCCGGCACCGTGCCCTGCGCGTCGAGCGTGGAGAGGACCTCGTCGGCGCGGATCGGATCCGGCTCGTCGTAGCGGAGCGGACGCCCCTGCGCCTCACGCCAGCGACCCACGTCGGCGAGGATCGCCCGGCCGACCAGGCCGCGCGCCGCCCAGGCGTCGATGCCGTGGAAGCCGTCGGGGTGGCCGCCGTACCAGCCGTGGATCGGGTTGCGAATGTGGCGGAGGCCGTCCCACTGCGAGCTGCCCTGGGTGTTCCAGCCGTGCAGGACGTCGTCGTGGCTCGTCCCGTCGACCTCGCCGGTGACCTCGTGGGTGAACCCTGCCCGGCCGAACAGCGGCGGATCGGGCACCGCCAGGTCGGCGTTCAGCGCGAACACCTGACCGCGCTCCACGAGCGACGACGCGGCGATGGCGCGCTCAGGCGTCAACAGGTTCCAGCAGCCCATCCGGTCGTCGGCGCCCCACATGCCCCACGACGATCCCGGCGGCGCGCTCCCGTCCGCCCCCAGCTCTGCGTAGCGCGGCAGGGCGCTGTCCGCAGACGCGATCGGTCCGGTCTCGTTCTCCCACTCGGTCCCCATGGTTCGGACTCTATGCCCCGCCTCAATACGCTGTCCCTCGATGTCAGAGCCCGCCGCCGACGCCACCGAGCCGGCCAGCGACGGCGACGAGGTCCGCCTCTCGCTTCCCGCCCGCCACGAGTACGCGCGGATCGCACGCATCGCCGTCGCCGCCCTCGCGCTGCGGCTCGGGTTCTCGTACCGCGAGGTCGAGGATCTCCGCCTCGCCATCGACGAGAGCCTGATCCTCCTGCTCGGCGGCGACCACCCCGGCGAGCGGGTCACCATCCGCTACGGGACCGAGCCCGGGCACGTCGAGGTCGAGGCAGAGACCGACGTCGAGACCGAGATCTCGGCCGAGGCGCTCGAGCGGTTCGCGACCCTCGTCGACGAGCTCGTCGACTCGTGGTCGCTGAGCGACGACCACCGTCGTCTGCACCTCACCAAGCGCCACCGCGCCCCGACCGACTGACC
>CAZBTQ010000268.1:0-3817 GCA_964494405.1 uncultured Iamiaceae bacterium | reverse complement strand
GCGATGGAGGAGATGTTCGCCGCCGCCGACGAGATCCCCGAGCTGGTGGTCACCAGCCCGTACTCCGACGAGGGTGCCCGCCAGATCAACGAGGACGGCACCGTCGCCTACGCCCAGATCGCGATCGACGACGACGACGTCGACCAGCTGCGCGGCGCGGAGATCGGCGCGGAGCTCGCCGAGCTCGCCCCGGAGGTCGACGGCCTCGAGGTCGAGATCGGTGGACAGTTCTTCGCCGAGTTCGAACCGCCCGAGTCCGAGCTGATCGGCCTGTCGTTCGCCGTCATCGTCCTCATCGTGTCGTTCGGCTCGGTCCTGGCGATGGGGCTGCCGATCGGTATGGCGCTGTTCGGCGTGGGGACCGGCATCGGGCTGATCGGCCTGCTGTCGAACGCCACGGCGATGCCGGACTTCGCCACGACGCTCGGCGCGATGATCGGTCTCGGCGTCGGCATCGACTACGCCCTGTTCATCGTCACCCGCTTCCGCGAGGGGCTCCACAGCGGCCACGATCCCGAGGAGGCGACGAGCCTCGCCATGGACTCGGCGGGCAGGGCCGTCGTGTTCGCGGGGATGACCGTTGTCATCTCGCTGCTCGGCATGCTGCTGATCGGGCTGGCGTTCGTGTCAGGCCTGGCGATCGGTGCCGCCACGACGGTCGCGGTGACGATGGTCGCGTCGGTCACGCTGCTGCCGGCCTTCCTCGGCTTCGCGCAGGAGCGGGTCGAGGTCACGCGCTGGCGCGGGCTCGTCGCCGCCGGCCTCGTCTCGATGGCGCTGCTCGGCCTCGGCATCGGCGTCGACGCCCTGCTCGTCGGCGCGCCGCTCGCGGTGATCGTGCTGCTGGCGTCCTTCGCGATCGCCCCGCTGCGCCGGGAGGTCCCCCGACGCGAGCGCAAGCCCGCCCGCGAGACCCTCTCGTACCGCTGGAGCCGTCTCGTCCAGGCCCATCCGTGGACCGGCGTCGCCGTCGGCGTCGTGTTCCTGGGGATCCTGGCGCTGCCGGTGTTCAGCCTGCGCCTCGGCTTCTCCGACGAGGGCAACATGCCCGAGGACACCACCACCCGCAAGGCGTACGACATGCTGGCCGAGGGCTTCGGACCCGGGTTCAACGGGCCGCTCGTGGTGGTGGCCGAGTCGAGCGGTCCGCAGGACGCGGCCGCCATGCCGGGGTTGGTCGACGCCATCGCCGCGACGCCCGGTGTGGCGAGCACCAGTCCGCCGGTGCCGTCGGACTTCGAGGACCCGGCCAACGCTCCCGCGTTCTTGATCCAGGTGATCCCCGAGAGCGCTCCGCAGGACGCGGCGACGGCCGAGCTGGTCAGCACCCTGCGCGACGACGTCGTGCCCGAGGCCACGGCCGGCACCGACCTCGAGGTCTCGGTCACCGGCTCGGTCGCGGCCAACATCGACTTCACCGACTACCTCTCGACGCGGATCCTCGTCTTCTTCGGTGCGGTGCTCACCCTGTCGTTCCTGTTGCTGATGGCGGTCTTCCGATCGCTGCTCGTGCCGCTCAAGGCCGTCGTCATGAACCTGCTGTCGATCGCATCCGCCTACGGGATCGTGGTCGTCATCTTCCAGTGGGGCTGGGGAGGCGACCTGTTCGGGATCGAGCCCGGCCCCATCGAGCCGTTCGTGCCGATGATGCTGTTCGCCATCGTGTTCGGCCTCTCGATGGACTACGAGGTCTTCCTCCTGTCGCGGGTGAAGGAGGAATACGTTCGCAGCGGCGACCCGGCCGGATCGGTGGCCGACGGCCTCGCCGCGACCGCCAGGGTCATCACCGCGGCCGCGGCGATCATGGTGGTCGTCTTCGGCAGCTTCATCTTCGAGGACAACCGCATCATCAAGCTGTTCGGTGTCGGGCTCGCGGTCGCGGTCGCGCTCGACGCCAGCGTCGTGCGCATGCTGTTGGTGCCGTCGACGATGGAGCTGCTGGGCGCGCGCAACTGGTGGCTACCGCGCTGGCTCGACCGCCTCCTGCCCCACATCGACGTCGAGGGTCCGAGCGCCGTCGCCGACGACTGATCGTCACTCGCCGAGGGCTGCCATGGCGACGTATCGACGTCAGTAGATGTGACGTGTTTCACACCTGATGCATCGCGATGCGATAGGTTCTCGTCCCGCTGTGGCGAACCAACGTGCGGGGAAGACGATCTTGACGGTGGAGGAGGTGACCGTCCGCTTCGGCGGGGTGGTCGCACTCGACGCTGCGAGCTTCACGGTCGACGAGGGCCAGATCTGCGGGCTGATCGGCCCGAACGGCGCCGGCAAGACCACGTTGTTCAACGTGGTGAGCCGGCTCTACGAGGCCACCTCGGGGTCGGTCACCTTCGACGGGATGGACCTGCTGGGGATGCCCGCGCACCGCGTGGCGAGCGTCGGCGTGGCGCGCACGTTCCAGAACCTCGGCCTGTTCCCGGCCCTCACCGTGCTCGAGAACGTCATGGTCGGTGGGCACCACCTCACCCGCGCCAACTTCCTCACCGCCGCGCTGCGCCTGCCGGGGGTCGGCTCCGAGGAGAGGCGGTTGCGACAGACCAGCCGTGAGCTGCTCCACCGTCTCGACCTCGGCGCCGTCGCCGACCGGCCCGCGGCCGGCCTTCCCTACGGCACCCTCAAGCGCGTCGAGATCGCCCGCGCGCTCGCGGGCGAGCCCCGCCTCCTGCTCCTGGACGAACCCGCCTCGGGCCTCACCCACGGCGAGGTCGACGAGCTCGGCGAGGTCATCCGCGCCCTCAAGGCCGATCTCTCGCTCACGATCCTGCTCGTCGAGCACCACATGTCGCTGGTGATGGGCGTCTCCGACCACGTCGTCGCCCTCGACCTCGGCCGCAAGATCGCCGAAGGCGCGCCGCGGGAGGTCGCGGAAGATCCCCGCGTCGTCGAGGCCTACCTCGGGGGTGCGGCGTGAGCTTCCTCGCCGTCTCGGGCCTCGTCGCCTCCTACGGACCGGTCCAGGTGCTGCACGGCATCGACTTCGTGGTCGAGGAGGGCCAGACCGTCGTCATCCTCGGCGCCAACGGGGCGGGCAAGACCACGACCTTGCGGGCCCTCACCGGCGGCACGAAGAACAGCGGCTCGATCGTGTTCGACGGCAACGACATCACCTCCGCATCTACCGACGCCATCGTGCGGATGGGCGTGGCCCACGTGCCGCAGGGTCGTGGCACCTTCACCGACCAGACCGTCGACGAGAACCTCCGCCTCGGCGCCTACATCCGGCGCGACGCCGAGGTGGCGTCGGACATCGAGCGCATGTACGACCTGTTCCCGCGGTTGCGCGAGCGCCGCGAGCAGCCCGCCGGAAACCTCTCGGGCGGTGAGCAGCAGATGCTCGCCATCGCCCGCGCCATCATGCTGCGGCCCCGGCTCCTGTTGCTCGACGAGCCGTCGCTCGGCCTCGCGCCGATCATCGTGAAGGAGCTGTTCCGCACGCTGGTCGAGCTCAAGGAGACATCGGGTGCGACCGTCCTGCTCGTCGAGCAGAACGCCAACCTCGCGCTCGAGATCGCCGACCACGCCTACGTCCTCGAAGCCGGCGAGATCGCCATCAGCGGCGAGGCCGCAGCGATCCAGGCCGACGAGGGTGTCCGACGCGCCTACCTGGGGTACTGAATGACGCTCTTCTTCCAACAGATCGTGTCGGGCGTCGCCGTGGGCGCCATCTACGCCTCGCTGGCGCTCGCCCTCGTGCTGATCTACCGCTCGACCCAGATCGTCAACTTCGCCCAGGGCGAGATGGCGATGTTCTCGGCGTTCATCGCGTGGCAGTTCACCCAGTGGGGCTGGCCGGTCTGGGGCGCCATCGGTG
>CAZBTQ010000267.1:0-3830 GCA_964494405.1 uncultured Iamiaceae bacterium | reverse complement strand
CCATCGGCGCGATCGCGGCGCTCGGCGGTCTCCTCGGTGCCATCACCTCGCTGAGTTGAGCAGGCCCGGTCATTCCGAGGCGATTCCGAGCAGCTCCTCGATGCGGTCGACCGACATGCCGAACGCACCCTCGGGCGGCGACATCCGACGCATCTCCCGCAGAAGCGCGAAGAGGTCCTCCCGCCGCGTCGGGTCGTCGAGCGCCTGGCGTGGCGTGAGGCCGTCGAGCGCGGGAACCGCCTCATCACACCACCGCTCCTCGTACTCGCGCATCTGGCGCTCGACGAGCTCCCGCACCTCCTCGGGCATGTCGTCCATCCCGACTGGACCAGCGTCCTCGTCATCGTCGAGGTCGCCGACCAGGTCGAAGGGGTCGGAGCCGGAGTCCTCGACGACGTCGTACGGGAACAGCTCGTCGAGCGCGCCCAGGATCCGCGCCTGTCGCTCCTCGGAGTTCGACTCGACGACCAAGGTCGAACCGTCGAGGCGTACGGTGCCCCGCACGATGCCCTCCTCACCCGCAACCGTGGTGGTCTCGGTCCAGATCAGCTCGTCGCCGTCGCGTCCATAGAGGTCGTCGAGCAGCTCGACGATGAGGGCGGTGTCCTCGTCCACCTCGCAGACGGTGCGGCGCAGGACGAGGTCCTCGCCCTCGCGGTTCTGGAGCTCGGGCGGCAACGACAGCGACCCGTACCAGGAGGCCAGCGCGTCGGGGTCCGCGTAGCCATCGAGAACCCGCATCACCCGGTCGCGCTGGCGCAACGGCACCAGCAGCGGCACGCCGAACATCATCGCCACATCACCGACGGCGATCACCCGCGCCAGCAGCAGCTCGCCCGGTTCCCGCTCCAGGCTGCCGCTGCGCTCCACGACCGTGACGACGTCGCCCGAGCCGGTGTCGCGCAGCGTCAGCGACGAGCCCGCGTCGACCTCGGTGATCTCCCACAAGCGTCGCGGCTCCTCGAGCGCCGACTCGATCAACGACACCTCGTCGGCGGCCAGCAACGCTTCGCGCTGCGCGAGGTAGACCTCGCTCAGGCCGCACTCGTGCAATGCCACATCGATCAGGAACGAGTCGCCACGGAAGCGCCCGACGGCATCGACGACGTCGTCGTGGCGCCCGACCGCCGACAGCACCAGACCGAACAGCTCGGAGTGGCCGTAGGGCCCGAGCGCGAAGTGACCCAACCGCTGGAGCACGAACGGCACCCGATCAGCGAGGCTCAAGGCCCCGGCCAGGGCGCAGCACTTCTTGAACTTCCGGCCCGACCCGCACGGACACGGATCGTTGCGCCCGGCGGTCGGCCGCAACCCGGCCTGGCGGTCGCGCTCCACCTCGATCCACTCGACGAGCCCCTCGCCCCACTCGTCGGCCAACGCAAGGGTGTGGGCACGCGCCAAGTCGCCTCGGTCGAGCTCCAGCTCGGCCAACGCCGAGGATGCGAAGCCGCCGTGCGCGTCGGAGCTCACCGCCGCGCTCAACGCCTCCACGGCGCCGACCGGGTCGTCCGCCGACAACCGGGCCAGGCCGAGCAGGCCCTGCCACGGTGCGCGATGGCGTCCGGTGGTGGACTCGATCGCCGCCGTCGCGAACGAACTGACCAGGGTCGTCAGGTCCTGGTGGCCGAACGCGAACGCTTGGGCGACCGTGCCGTGCGCGAGGTCGTTCGCCAGCGCTCGACCGTCGACCGCCATCCCCGGGAGGTGGTCGCGGAACGCCTGACCCAAGCGGTCGTACGCACGGTCGCAGCAGTCGTCGAAGCCGAACAGCCTCTTGATGTTCGAGTCGTGGTCCTCGTATGCCTCCCTGCGGGTCCGCCAACCGGTGTCCGCCCAACCCCACTCGCGGTCACGCCCCTCCAGGCCGGCCTCCTCCAGCAACTCGCTCACCGGTGGCACAGGCCGGCGGAACATGTCGGGGTGGCGCGCCAACGCCTCCATCACTAGCGCCGTCTCGTCCATCCCACGCCCTGGCGAGACCCACAGCTGGGCGGCCGAGTGCAACGCGGCGACCTCCGCTCCGCCGTCGCCCAGCTCGCCATCCGCGACGACCCGCATGGACACGACACCGTCGGTGCGCGTGAGCGCGATGACGTCGCCGGACTCGACCGACGCCAGCCAACCCGCCGGCCCTTCGACGCGCGGCGCAGACGGCGTCGAGTCGTCGGTCACGATCTCGCCGTCGCCGAACGGCAGACCATCCCGGCAGTTCCAGAGCAGCACCGACAGGTCCGGCACCTCGGCGATCGACCCGTGCTCGAGATCATCGGCGGTGACGCGGTGGGTGAACGTCATCCCGGTCTCGACGAAGGTCGACGTCAGGACGACGAGCTCGTCCCCGTCGTCGGGCTCGGTGGTCCAGTAGTCGTCGGATCGCGTGAGGAGGTCGCCGACGTGGTCCTCGGCCATTGGTTCGTCGACCTCGTCACTCTCCACCACGAGCCCGGCAGCCACGAGACGTCGCGCGAGCTCGTCGATGCTCAGCGGGCCATCCTCGAGCAGCCACCGGTCGACCGCGCTCTTCAGCGATGCTTCGTCCATCGAGGGACCATGCCCCACGACCTCCGCCAGATCAATGCGGCCGCCGTCGGCCTCGTCATCGACCTCGCACCTGCGCGACCACTCCACAACGGGATCGACCTCGACGAACTCCTCGGATCCGGCGATGCGTGAACTGTGGATCTGGATGTGCGATCGCCTCATCCTGAAGCCGAGCGACTCGCGTGCGACTCACCACACGATGTCGATGGCGTAGCGCAACGCCTGGTCGAGCCGCGAGCGTCCGACCTCGTCGATGCGTCCGACCCGTTCCTCGTCGAGTCGCGCGATCGGCACCGTCAGGAGGTTGTCGCAGCTGATCACGCACGGCTCCGGCAACCCCTCGTCGGGACCCACCTCCACCTCGGAGCGGATGCCCCGGATCGTGCGCGTGATCGGCGCGCAGGTCACCGCGGCGAGGACCTCGATCGCCGCGTCTCGGGTCAGGATGCACACCGGCCGACGGCCCGCCGGTGGGCCGAGGTCGGCCCAGATGATGTCGCCGCGCGCTACCACTCGGGCACGACGTCGGCCGCGAGGCGCCGCGCCGACTCGACCAAGGCCGGGGCCTGCGGCTGACGCCGGTACGAGTCGCGGAGCTCGCGGTCCGCGGCCCGGTCGTCGACCGCGTCGAGCACCGCGGTCGCGCCACGGCGCAACAGCTCGGATCGATTGGTGCCGAGTGCCGCAGCGAGCCGGTCGAGCCGCTCGACCAACTCGTCGTCGAGCTGCACAAGGACCTGTCGTCGTGCCATATGGGAGATCATATGGCGTACTCGTCGCTCGGCCACTCCTCCGGCGGGAACGAGCGCCACAGCCGCGGCTCGTCGTCGAACTGCCACAGCCCGAGTCGCCGGACCCCCTCGAGGAGCGACCGGTGTCGTCGGTACCGCCCGCCGAGGCCGACGTCATCCTCCCGGCCAGGTACCGGCCCCCGGTACTCGTACGCGTGCCCCGCAGCGTCGAGGTTGATGTATCGACGCGTGTCGTAGTGCTTGTAGAGGTAGATGTCGAGCCGCTTGCGCCGGTTGAACACCCGGGCCATGTACATGAACTCGCCGGGGTGGAACGCCGGCATCCGGTCGCTCAGGCGCGACAGGCGCGCCACCTGTTCGAGGGGGAACCACACGGGCTCCGACTCGTAGTCCAGCTCGGTCGAGAACGGTTGACGGGCCACGATCGGCTCCTTCAGTCGCCCCTCGACGTGAGGGGTCGGATCACTGAGGGAGCGGTGGCTCCGAAGGGGCGGCGGGCCCACAACGACCATGCCGCGCCGCGTCGATCGGGTCAAG
>CAZBTQ010000266.1:0-3869 GCA_964494405.1 uncultured Iamiaceae bacterium | reverse complement strand
ACCTCGTAGAAGTCGCCTCGGTGCTCGACGGTCTCGCCCGTCCACAGCGTCCGGATGATCTCGATCGACTCCTCGAGCATCGCCCGCCGCACCGCGGGAGGCGGCCAGCGATCCCCCAGGACGTGCTCGTTGAGGGCCTCGCCGGTGCCGACGCCGAAGAAGAACCGGCCTTCGAACAGCAGGGCGGTGGTGGCGGTCGCGTGGGCCAGGATCGCGGGGGGGATCCGCACGATCGGACAGGTCACGCCGACGCCGACCTCCAGCCGGTCGGTCGACGCCGCGATGGCGCCGAGGACCGACCACACGAACGGGCTGTGGCCCTGCGCGCTGACCCACGGGTGGTAGTGGTCCGAGATCGACACGAAGTCGAAGCCCACCTCCTCGGCGCGGCGAGCGTTGCGCACGAGGTCCGAGGGTGGGTGCTCCTCACTCGAGAGCGTGTAGCCGAACGACGTCATTCGTCCCTCCAGGGATGCAGCGAGCCGACGCCCTACCCCCGCGCCGATCGACCCCAACCAGAGGCGGTTGGTTCACGACACGGTCGAACCGGGGTAGCGGTGTGTCCCCGAACCGAGTTCTTGGAGGTCGTGATGGATGCCATCGCCCTGCTCACCGCTGACCACAACCGCGTCCGCGGTCTGTTCGCCCGCTTCAAGGAGGCCCACGAGAACGACGACGCCCAGGCGATGGTCGACCTGGCAGCCAAGATCTTCGAGGAGCTCGAGGTGCACACGACGATCGAGGAGGAGATCTTCTATCCGGCGGTGCACGATGCCGATGCCGACCTCGCAGAGGTCGTCGACGAAGGCATCCAGGAGCACCACGTCGTCGACGTCCTCATGGCCGAGCTGCGCGAGGTCGAAGCGGCGTCGGACGAGTGGGTCGCCAAGATGACCGTGCTCATCGAGAACGTCGAGCACCACGCCGAGGAGGAAGAGGACGAGATGTTCCCGAGCGCTCGGTCGAACCTCGGCGGGGACACCCTCGAGGAGGTCGCCGCCCGCATGGAGGCCCGCAAGGCAGAGCTGGGGGCGCCGGTGCTCGAGGACAAGATCGATCTCACCAAGGACGAGCTCATGTCGCTGGCCAAGGACCAGCAGATCCCCGGTCGCTCGACGATGGACCACGACGAGCTGGCCGCCACGGTCGCCCCGGGGTGAGCGAGCGGCCCGGCGGACGCTTCAGGTCTCGAGGCGCTTCACCACGAGGACGACGTCGTCGGCGGGATCGTCCATCAACACCCGCTGGATGATCGAGTCCGCCACCTGGTGCACGGGCGCGCCGTAGACGTCGCCCACCACCAGGGCCAACCGTTCCAGCCCCTCGTCGATGATCTCGCCGCGACGTTCGACGAGACCGTCGGTGTAGAGCACCACCAGGTCGCCTGACCGCAGCGGCACCGTGTGGTTCTGGCGCACGGCATCGGGCACCGTGGCGAGCGGCGGACCGCCGATGCGGTCGAGCCACTGGACGCCTCCTGGCCCATACAGCAGCGGTGGTGGGTGACCGGCGCGTGCGTAGGTGACCGACCCCGCCGCCCTGTCGATCACCGCACAGACGACCGTCGCACCGAACGCGTGCTCGGTGGACTCCGCGAAGCGGTCGAGCGACGCCAGGACCGCGGCGGGATCCTTCTGCTCGAGCAGCATCATCCGCGCGGCCGATCTCAACTGCCCCATCGCGGTGGCGGCCTCGAGTCCGTGGCCCACGCAGTCGCCGACGACGAGGCCACGACGGTGGTCGTCGAGGTCGATCACGTCGTACCAGTCGCCACCCACCGACAACTTGCCGACCGCGGGCAGGTAGCGAGCTGCGACGGTCGGGAAGTCCCGAACCGGGGTGAGCATCGCGTTCTGGAGGGTGTCGCTGATCGACCGGTAGCTGTCGACCTCGACCGAACGCCGGTACGCCGCTTCCAGCGCCGACCCCACCAGACCGGCCACGTGGCGGACGAACTCGACGTAGTCGTCGTCGAGTGGTCGCTGCTGGTTGAGGCTGGCGACGAGGACACCGCCGATGCCACCGTGCCCTCCGTCGATCGGCACGACGAGGTGCCGCGCAGGACAGCCGGCACCGATCTCGCCGCCGACCGCCACCACAGCACCGCTCGCGCTCACCGTCTCGACGACCGCGGCATCGACCGGGGGTGCGTGAACCTTGCGGTTCGACGCCACCAGCGGATGCTGGCTCCCGATGCGGAGGTAGATGTCGGCGGCCGCGATGTCGTCCGCGCAGCTCGCGAGCACGGAGGTGGCTCGCAGGCACACCTCGGTGACCTGCACCGCGCCGAACAGCGCCGCTCCGAGCTCGGTGACGCAGCGCAGCCGGCGGCGGCTCACGATCTCCTCGGTCGACTCCGTGACGACGTCGAGCACGCCCGCGATTCGGCCCTCGTCGTCGAAGAGCGGGCTGTAGGACCAGGTGAAGTAGCACTCCTCCGGGTAGCCGTTGCGCTCGAGGACCAGGAGTTCGTGCTCGTGCCAGGTCGGCACGCCGGTCTGCATGACCTGCTCGAAGTCGGGGCCGATGATGTCCCAGATCTCGGCCCAGATCTCCTTGGCCGGCGCTCCCAGCGCACGCGGGTGCTTGTCGCGGCCGAGGACGGGCCGGTACCCGTCGTTGTAGACCTCGATGAGCTCGGGCCCCCACAGCACGAGGATCGGGAACCGCGACGACAGGCACATGCCGATGGCGCTGCGCAGCGCCATCGGCCAGGTCTCTGGCGCGCCGAGCGCGGTCTGTGACCAGTCGGTCGCGGCGACCAGCCCGCCCATCTCGGTGCCCGCGCAGATCGTGGCGAACCAGCCCTTTGTCGACGGTGGAGTTGCAGCGGTGGTCATCGACGCCCGCTCGGCCAGGTCATGGTGCACGTGACGCTACATCCACCTCGCGCGACAACGTCGACGTGACCGCCGTCACGCGCGTACTGTCTGCCCGCTGACGAAGTGGGGCTGGAACCACGTCGGCCACGGTCCGCCGTGAGGGAACAGCCGGAACACCGGCTCCTACAAGCAGAGAGGAACCGACACATGCACCGCTTCGCCTCGGTCGCGCCACCGCACGCGCGTCCGCCCCGACCAGCTTCACCGAGGTCGCCGGGGGTGACGACATGAACATCCTCGCCGCCGAGGGCGGCTACCAGGAGTTCACGTTGGGGACCACGGAGTGGATGTGGCTGATCTTCTCGGCCGTCGTCGCGCTCATCGCCCTCGCCGTCGGCTTCGCGCTGATGAAGGGCGTGCTCGCGGCCGACGCCGGCACGCCGAAGATGCAGGAGATCGCCGCTGCCATCCAAGAGGGCGCCATGGCGTTCCTCCGGCGGCAGTTCAAGACGATCCTCGTCATCATCGTGCCGCTGGCCGCCATCGTCTTCCTGACCTCGACCGAGATCGTCGCGCCCGACGGCAGCGTCGCCCTCTCGAGGGCGGAGTCCGGCGCCTTCCGCACCCTCGCCTTCGTCGCGGGCTGCTTCCTGTCGGGCCTCACGGGCTTCATCGGCATGAGCCTGGCGGTGCGGGGCAACGTCCGCACCGCTGCGGCAGCCCGCACCGGCTCGATGCCTGCGGCGCTCCAGGTCGCCTTCCGCACCGGTGGCGTCGCCGGCATGTTCACGGTGGGCCTCGGCCTGCTGGGTGCGACCGTCATCATCATGATCTTCCAGAACACCAGCTCGGCGATCCTCGTCGGCTTCGGCTTCGGAGGCTCGCTGCTCGCGCTGTTCCTGCGCGTCGGCGGCGGCATCTTCACCAAGGCCGCCGACGTCGGCGCCGACCTGGTCGGCAAGGTCGAGGCGGGCATCCCCGAGGACGACCCGCGCAACCCGGCCACCATCGCCGACAACGTGGGCGACAACGTCGGCGACTGCGCCG
>CAZBTQ010000265.1:0-3879 GCA_964494405.1 uncultured Iamiaceae bacterium | reverse complement strand
TCGAACAGCAGGCGCGAGCCGCTGGCGCCGGCCTCTGGGGCACGTGCGGAGGGCCCGGCGTCGCCGTCGACGCGGTCACCGGCCGATAGCGTCAACGCCTGTGACGACGCTTGCGGAACGACTGGGACACCGGCCCGACGATCGTCTCCTGATCGTCACCGCGCACGACCTGGGGTCGAGCCACGCGGCCAACGAGGGTGTGTACGCGACCCTGCGGGACGGCTTGGCAACGAGCGCCTCGATCATGATCCCCGCACCGTGGGCGCGTGCCGCGGCCCAGTCCTACCGCGGTGAGGACATCGGGGTGCAGCTCACGCTCAACTCCGAGTTCGACACGGTGCGATGGGGCCCGATCACCCACGCGCCTTCGCTCGTCGACGGCGACGGCGCCTTCCCGCGAAGCCCCGCAGAGCTGTGGGAGCACGCCGACCTCGACGAGCTGCGACGCGAGTGCCGTACCCAGATCGAGCGGGCGATCATCTGGGGGTTCGACGTCAGCCACCTCGACAGCCACCTCGGCGCGCTGCACATGCGGCCCGAGTTCTTCGACCAGTACCTCGAGCTCGCCTACGACTTCCAGCTGCCGATCCGCCTGCCGAGCCACGAAGCCCAGCGCACGGCCGGGTTCCCCATGCGCACGATCGCGGCCGAGGAGGGGATCTTGTTCCCCGACCACCTCGAGGTGGTGCCCGGAGGCGGCGTCGGCAGTCGCGGCTCGATCAACAAGGTCCTCGCCGACCTCCAACCCGGTGTCACCGAGGTCTACCTGCACCCGGCGATCGACACGCCAGAGCTGCGGGCGTTGGCCCCCGACTGGGCGAAGCGGGTCGATGACCTCCACATGACCACCCATGACGCCGACCTGCGCTCGATGGTCGGCCGCAGCGGCGCGACACTCATCAGCTACCGCCAGCTGCGCGACGCCCAACGCGCCGGCTGACCTGCCCGAGCGCCAGACGCGGCATGCCGATCAGGCGTCGAGTGTGGCGGGGGCGACGGCGAGCTGTTCTGCCACCACTCCCGCGTGGAGTCGCCGATCCCACACCGCGACGACGAGGTCAGCTGATGCGACAGCCAGCGCGCTCGCAAGGTGGACTGCATCCGCGCCTCTCAACGCCCGTTCGGCGGTGAGCTGTCCCGCTCGGCGCTCGACACTCGGGGTGAGCTCGACGGGACGAATCGCAGCCCAGAAGTCCTCCCACGTCGACTCTGCCGTGCGCAGACCGTCCTCGTCGAGCTCGGAGTTGCGGTGCGACGCGGCCAGAGCAGCACGCACCTCGGGGTAGGCCAGCCGGCTCGAGAGCGCCGCGTCGCACCCGTTCCACAGCGCATCGGCGAGCTCTGTCCCCCGTTCGTCGACGACGAGCTTCACGAGCGCGCTGGAATCGAAGTAGACGATGCTCACGGGTCAGCGCCGCTGCTCGCTGACGTGTTCGGCGATGGGGCGAGGCGGGCGGGGGCGATCCTGTCCTCCGGCCCGGGGGCGACGATCGTTGCGGGGTCGCGCGATCACACCCGCTTCTGTGAGGCGCATCAACTCGGGCGACGAGTCGACCCCGAGGAGGCGGGCGACGGGCACCCCCCGCTCGGTGATGACGACCTCCGTTCCCTCCTGGGCGCGGTCGAGCCACTCGCTCAAGTGCGCACGAAGCTCGGTGACTGCGACGTCCATCCGCTGAGTGTACATCATGGGCTCCACAGAACGTACAGATGATTGGGCGCGGAGGTCGCCGCCTCGACCGCCCCTTCGATGAGATCCGCCGCCGCGTATCGTCTGACCTGCATGGCTGAGACCACCCAGACCTTTCGCACCACCCTGTGGGCAGCAGGCGGCAACAACGTGGGCATCGTCGTCCCCGACGACGTGGTCGCTGCGTTCGAGCGCGGCAAGCGCGTGCCCGTCGTCGTGACCATCGACGGCGGCTACCAGTACCGCAACACGATCACGTCGATGGGTGGGCAGTTCCTCATCTCGTTCAACTCCGAGACCAGGGCGGCCACCGGCCGTGGGGCCGGCGACGAGATCGAGGTGCGCCTCGACGTCGACGACGCCCCGCGGGTGGTCGAGGTGCCAGAGGACCTGGCAGCGGAGCTCGCCGTGGACGAAACGGCGAAGTCTGCGTGGGAGGCGCTCAGCTACAGCCGCCAGCGCGCCCACGCCGAGTCGATCACCGGCGCCAAGGCGGCCGACACCCGCGCTCGCCGCGTTGCGAAGGTCCTCGCCGACCTGCGCGGCTGACCAACTCCTCGACCCTGCACTGCGAGCGCGGTCGCCCACTCGCGCTACCTCCGAAATCGTGTCCCTTCAACGATGGCGCTGTCGTAGCCTCACAGCCGGCGGCGTGGATGAGGGGTGACGCCTTCGGAGCCGCCAACTCGAACGAGGTCGTCGTGATCCGCGGCGACGAAGTGCGGTGGCACCGCGAGCTCCCTTCGCCCGCACATCTGGGATCGGTCCGGATGGAGGCAGAGGCGTGGAGCGACGATGGACCAACGAGATCGGCGACCACGTCGGCGAACGGGTGCGCATCTGCGGATGGCTGCACCACCAGCGACAGCTCGCCCGGGTGTCGTTCGTGTTGGTCCGCGACCGCGCGGGCGTCGCCCAGGTGGTTGCGACCGACGGAGGGCTCCGCGACCGCGTCGCCCAGCTCGACGCCGAGACGGTGGTCGAGGTCATCGGAACGGTCGTGGCGAACGACCAGGCGCCGGGCGGGTTCGAACTGCACGACGCCGAGGTCGAGGTGCTGTCCCAGCCCGTGGCGACACCACCGTTCGAGCTCCGACGGCCCGAGCTCTCGGTGCAGCTCCCGACCCTGCTCGATCACGCCGCTGTGGCGCTTCGCCATCCGCGCCGTCGCGCCGTGATCGAGCTGACTGCCGCGTCCGTGCATGGCTTTCGGGCGACCCTGGACGACCTGCGGTTCACCGAGATCCACACGCCCAAGGTCGGCGCGACCGCGACCGAGAGCGGCGCCAACGTGTTTCCCGTCGACTGGTTCGGCCGGCCGGCGTACCTGGCCCAGAGTCCCCAGCTCTACAAGCAGGTCATGGTCGGCGTGCTGGAGCGCGTGTACGAGGTCGGCCCGGTCTTTCGAGCCGAGCCCCACGACACCGCCCGACACCTCGCCGAGTACGTCTCGCTCGATGCAG
The DNA here is from genome assembly GCA_964494405.1 of uncultured Iamiaceae bacterium. Taxonomy (GTDB): domain Bacteria; phylum Actinomycetota; class Acidimicrobiia; order Acidimicrobiales; family SKKL01; genus Actinomarinicola. Next base: position 726 of record CAZBTQ010000265.1, on the reverse strand, counting down.
AGCTTGGGTTCATCGCCGACCACCGCGACGTGATGGTCGTGGTGCGAGACGTGCTCGCCGGGATGGTGGGCGCGGTGGCCCACCGGGCCGCAACCGCTGTCGCCGTGGTCGGGATCGACTTGCCGGTCGTCCCCACCGTGATCCCCGCAATCGACTTCGACGAGGCCCAGCGCCTCGTCGAAGCGGCCACGGGCGAGCCGATCACGACCTGGCACCCGCTCACGAGCGTTGGCTCGGCGAGTGGGCGCGGCGCGAGCACGGCTCCGACTTCGTGTTCGTGACCGGCTACCCGATGGCGAAGCGCCCCTTCTACACGCATCCCGATCCGGCTCGGCCGGCGGCATCGAACAGCTTCGACCTGTTGTTCCGAGGCCAGGAGCTGATCACCGGCGGGCAGCGACTCCACCGCTACGAGGACTACGTCAGCGCCATCGCCGACGCCGGCACCGAGATCGACGGGCTGGAGGGCTACCTCGACGCGTTCCGCTACGGGATGCCGCCCCATGGCGGCTTCGCCATCGGCCTCGAACGCTGGGTCGCCCGGCTGATCGGCGCCACGAACATCCGGGAGGCAGCACTGTTCCCCAGGGACCTCCACCGCCTGACCCCCTGAGGCCAGCGACCCGTCGGGCCACGGCCCACGCGCCCGCGGGTGCACCCCTTGAGACCGCCCCCGCCCACCACGCGAACCGCGCCCAACCACCCCCGACGCGCCCGCGGGCGCGC
>CAZBTQ010000264.1:0-3947 GCA_964494405.1 uncultured Iamiaceae bacterium | reverse complement strand
ACGTCGGGCCGTCCGCACCCGGCGCGAGCATCGGGAAGTACCCCCACGAGAACGCGACGAGGACGTCGACGATCTCCTCGACGTCGGGGTACCGGCCGTCGAGGTGGCCGATGATCATCGAGTGGGTCAACGCCATGATCCCGTCTGCCACCATCTCGGCCTTGCGACGCTGCGACGCGGTGCGCTTGGGCATTCCAACGGCGTGCAGGTCCTCGACCAGGGCATTGCGGGTGTCGGCCAGCACCGCGCGGCTCCAGTCGCCGATCGGCGATGAGCGGTCGTGCTGGGCACGCATGAGCAACCGGAACAGCGCCGGCTTGGCGACGAACTGGTCGATCGGGACGCGGAAGGTGTCGCGGAAGCGCTCCTGGTCGCCGGGGGCCGCCAACGAGGCCTGCCGCGCCTGGCGCGTCACGCGACGACGCTCGATGACGAGGGTGTCGATGAGCTCGTGGACCAGGTCGTCCATGTCGGTGAAGTGGACGTAGAAGCTCGACTGCGCGATCCCGGCGCGGCGCGTCACGGCCGTGGTCGTCAACCCCGACTCCCCCTCCTCGTCGAGGATGTGGAGCGCCGCGTCGAGCAGCCGCGACCTGGTGAGCGCCTTCGTCTCGGCGCGCGTCATCCGTCGCGCGCTGGACGTTCGGGAGGAACTGGTCGCTGTGTCGGCCACGAGGGGATCCTCGCCGCTCACCACGCGTCGATCCAACGCAGCTTCTTGTCGGTGCGTGGCGGGGTCGGCGGCAGCGACGACAGCCCGGCAACGATCCAGCGCCGGGTGTCGGCCGGGTCGATGACGTCGTCGAGCGCAGGGGCCAGCGCCTGGGACAGCGCCTTGCCGCGCTCGTAGGAGGCGGCGACCATCCGGTCGAAGGTCTGCTGGCGCTCGACCGGATCGTCGATCGCGGCCAGCTCGTTGCGGTAACCGAGCTTCACCGCCCCCTCCAGGCCCATGCCGCCGAACTCGCCGGTGGGCCACGACACGGCGAACATCGACGCCTGGTAGCTCCCGCCGGTCATGGCGATGGCGCCGAGGCCGTAGCTCTTGCGCAGGATCACCGACATGATCGGGACCGTCAGGTTCGCCCCGATGACGAACAGGCGCGAGCAGTGTCGGATGAGGCCTGTGGTCTCGGCCTCGGGGCCGACCATGTTGCCGGGCGTGTCCGACAGCGACAGGACCGGAAGGTCGAACGCCTCGCAGATCTGGAGGAAGCGCGCTGCCTTGTCGGCCGCGTCGGAGTCGATCGCGCCCCCGAGGTGCGTGGGGTCGTTGGCGATCAACCCGACCGGACGCCCCTCGACCCGGATCAGCGCGGTGACCATCGCCCGACCGAAGCGCGGCCGCAGCTCGAGCACCGAGCCGTCGTCAGCGATCAGCTCCACGACGCGGCGCACGTCGTAGGCCCGAACGCGGTTCTCGGGGATGACGTGGCGCAGGAGGCGCTGGTCGTCGCACGTCCACTCGTCGACCGGCCCCTGGAAGTACGAGAGGTAGCGGCGGGCGACGTCGACCGCCTCGGCCTCGTCGGCGACGAGCACGTCGATCACGCCGTTGTCCTGCATCACGTCGATCGGGCCGATCTCCTCGGGCTCGAACACGCCGAGCCCGCCGCCCTCCACCATCGCCGGGCCACCCATGCCGAGCGTGGCGTCGGCGGTGGCGACGATCACGTCGCAGCAGCCGAGCAGCGCCGCGTTGCCGGCGAAGCACCGACCCGACACGACGCCGACGAGTGGCACCGCGCCGCTGAGCTTGCCCCAGAACTCGAAGCCACGGACGAACCCGCCGCCCTCGGTGTCGCCCGGCCGGCCGCCGCCGCCCTCGGCGAACAGCACGGTCGGCAGTCGCCACCGCAGCGCCAGCTCGGCCATGCGGTCGAGCTTGAAGTGGTTGTTGGACCCCTGGGTGCCCGCCAGGACCGTGTAGTCGTAGCCGAGCACCGCGCAGCGGCTGCGCTCCTCGTCGAAGCGGTCGCCGTTGACCTGTGCGACGCCCATGACCAACCCGTCGGCGGGCGTGCGCTCGACGAGCTCGTCGACGGTGTTGCGCCGGCGACGGGCGGCGATGGTGAGCGCGCCCCACTCGGTGAAGGTGTCGGGGTCGCAGAGGTCGTCGATGTTCTCCCTGATCGTGCGCTGGCCGGTGGCCCGCCGGCGGGCGACCGCGTCGGGGCGCGCCTCGTCAGTCGTGAGGCGGTGCCGTTCGAGCGCCTCGGCGAGGTCGGGCCGCACGTGGTCCGGATCGACCTGCTCGGCGGCACCCTCGCCGCCGTCGCCGGCGAGCGTGTCGACCGGCGAGACGTGGAGGAGCACGTGGCCGACCGAGACGGTCTCGCCGAACGCGACGCCGATCGCCTGCACCACGCCGGCGCGGACGGCCACCACCGGGTGCTCCATCTTCATGGCCTCGACGATCACCAGCTCCGCGCCGGCGGGGACCTCGTCGCCCTCGACCACCAGCACCGACACGATCGTGCCGTCGACGTGGGCCCGCACCGCGTCGACGCCGACGGGGTCCAGACCGAGGTCGTCGCCCGCCAGCGGCGTGGGCTCGGGTGCGAGGTCGGCGACGTGGCGCTCGATGAAGCCGGTATCGACCTGGCCGGCCGCGACCTCGGGCCGCGACAGCAGGGCCCGCAGGAAGCTGACGTTGGTGTCGACGCCCTCGACGACCAGCTCGGCCAGCGCCCGCTCGGCCTTGGCGACCGCGGCCGCCAACCCGTTGGTCGAGTGGACCACCACCTTGGCGAGCAGCGGGTCGTAGCGGCTGCTCGTCGCCTGGCCCGTGACGGCCGCGGTGTCGACCCGCACGCCCGGACCGGTCGGCACCTCGACGCGCTGCAACGTGCCGCTGGTGGGCCGCACCGTCCCGTCGGGGAGGATCTGCTCCAGGTTGACCCGGGCCTGCACGGCGACGCCGCGGGGCGCGGGCACCCGCCCGTCGGACAGGCCGAGGTCGTCGAGGGTCGCGCCGTCGGCCAGCGCGAGTTGCAGGGCCACCAGGTCGAGACCGGTGACCTCTTCGGTCACGGTGTGCTCCACCTGGAGGCGGGGGTTCGCCTCGATGAACACGGGGCCGGAGCCCGACACGAGGAACTCGACGGTGCACAGGCCGCGGTAGCCGACCGTTCGGCACAGCTCGACAGCCCACGCGCCGATCTGCGCCCGCACCTCGTCGGCCACCGCCACCGCGGGACCCACCTCGACGACCTTCTGCCGGCGCCGCTGGAGGCTGCACTCGCGGTCGCCGATGCTCACCGCCGCGGTGCCGTCGCCGACGATCTGCACCTCGACGTGGCGGGCCCCGTCGACGAGCTCCTCCAGGTAGAGCGAGCCGTCGCCGAACGCGGCCAGCGCCTCTGACGCCCCGCGCTCCAGCGCGTCGGACAGCTCGTCGGGTCGACGCACGGCGCGCATCCCCCGACCGCCACCACCGGCGATCGCCTTCACCATCGCGCCCGCTCCCTCGCCGAGCTCGGCCATGAAGGCCTCCGCGGCAGCGAGGTCGGTCGGCCCCTCGGTGCCCCGGAGCACGGCGATGCCGAGGTCCGCAGCCAGGCGCCGCGCCCGGGTCTTGTCGCCGAACACGTCGAGCACCTCCGGGGAGGGGCCGACGAACACCAGGCCGGCGTCGGCGCAGGCGCGGGCCAGCTCGGCCGACTCGCCGAGGAGGCCGTAGCCGGGGTGGACCGCGTCGCAGGAGGTTTCGATCGCCGCGGCGATCACCTGATCGACGTCGAGGTAGGCGGCCGGACCTGAGCCGCGGAGGGCGATCGCTCGGTCGGCACGCCGCACGTGCAGCGAGCCGGCGTCGTCCTCCGAGAACACGGCGACGGTCTCGACGCCGAGGTCGGCCGCAGTGCGAGCGATGCGCACGGCCACCTCTCCGCGGTTGGCGATGAGCAGGCGGGCCACGTCAATCCCCCAGGGTCTCGGTCCAGCGC
>CAZBTQ010000263.1:0-3982 GCA_964494405.1 uncultured Iamiaceae bacterium | reverse complement strand
CCCGACCCGGCCCGAACGGCACGGACCGGGCGACCGATGCCGCGGCCGGTCAGCCCTGGCGGACGAGGCGCTCGTCGAGATGGTCGCCGAGGGCGTTGCCCATCGCCGCCATGCGGACGGTGCAGTGGAGGTCGTCGTGGTCGACGCGCCAGGTGCGCTCGATGATGTCGACCTGCTTGGCGGTCGTCGTCTGCGCGACCGCGACGCTGCGGAACTGGAACAGCCCGCCGTCGACCGTGCCCTCCTGGACCTCGCCGAGCCCGCCGGGCTGGGCGATCACAGCCTCGACCCGGTCGGGTGGCACCGGGCGCAGGAAGCCGGATTCGAAGTGCCACGGTGCGCCGGTGTCGACGTGCCAGGTGCGTTGGGTCAGCGCCACCCACCGGTTGCCGTGGGTGCTGAACGCCCACTCGACCTCGTAGTCGAACGGGTCGATCCCCGGGTAGTCGCCGTGGCCGGTCCCTCGCCAGGTGCCGATCAGCGGCGCCAACGCCTCACAGTCGGCGTGGAGGTCGGGAACCCGCCTGCTGCGGCCCAGTGGCACGTCAGTCCTCGTCGATGAGCGAGAGGACCTTCTCGGGCGGGCGACCGAGGACGACCTCGTCGCCCTTGATGGCGATGGGTCGCTCCATGAGCCGTGGGTGCTCGACGAGGAGGTCGACGACGGCGTCGCGGGTGACGTAGTCGCCGGGGTCGAGGCCGAGCTCCTTGAAGTGGGAGTCCTTGCGCACCAGCTCGGAGGGCTCGACGTCGAGGTGGTCGACGATGTGCTCGAGTTGGGAGCGGCTCGGCGGCTCGTCGAGGTAGCGGATGACCTGGAGGTCGGCCCCGCGCGCCTGGAGGTGGTCGAGCGCGCCTCGGGACTTCGAACACTTGGGGTTGTGGAGGAGTCGGATGTCGCTCACGACGTCGATGGTACGTGGGAGCCGGGGCCGGGTCGGCCCGCCGACGTCACCCGCCGGCGACCGCGGGGATGATCGACACGGTCTCGCCCGCGGGCACCTTGGTGTCGAGCCCCTCGAGGAACCGCACGTCGTCGTCGGCGACGAACACGTTGACGAAGCGACGCAGCTGGCCCTCGTCGTCGAGGAGCCGCTCCCGGAACCCGGGGTGCGTCGACTCCAGGTTCGTGATCACCTCGGCGAGCGTCTCGCCCTCGACCTCGACCTCCGACGCGCCCGCGGTGAGGGTGCGAAGGGTGGTGGGGACACGGACGGTGGCGCTCATGCGGTTCCTCTGGATGATCCGGTGACGTGGGTTGGCAGGGCCGCGACGAGCGCCCCGATCGCCGGGTCGATGGTAGCGGTGCCCCCCGACGCCGACACCACTCCGACGACCGCCGGCGGGTGTGCCGCGCCCGTGATCACCGCGACGACCCGGTCCCTCGGGGCGATCCGTCCTCGCGCCACCATGTCGGCGAGCGCGGCGGCGACCACTCCGCCGGCCGCCTCGGTGTCGACCTCCGCGGCGTGCGCCACCAGCTCGGCGGCGGGGCCGATGTCGGCTTCGGGCACCGCCACGACCTCGCCGCCGGTGGCGCGGGCGGCGGCGATCACCGCGTCCGCGTCGGGCGGATCGCCCATCGCGAGCGACTCGGCGACGGTGTCGGGCCGGACTGGCCGCACCGGCGTGCCCTCCCCTGCCGCGAAGGCCAACGCCGCGGGGGCGCATCCCGCCGGTTCGGCCGTGGTCAGCCGAGGCAGCGGCCCCTCGACGATCCCTTGTTCGACGAGGTGGGAGAAGCCGTCGTGCAGGGCGCGAGCCAGGGCGCCGGAGGCCATCGGCGCGACGACGTGGTCGGGCAGCGTCCAGCCGGACTGCTCGGCGATCTCCCAGGCGAGGGTTCGCGCCCCCAGCTCGTACCAGGGCCTCAAGCCCACGTTGACCCAGGCCCAGTCGGTGAGGTCGGACGCGGCATCGGCGCCGAGGCGGCTGGCGGCGTCGTAGCCGCCCCGCACCGACACCACCTGCGCCCCGAGCGCGACCAGCGCGTCGATGCTGGCGGCGTCGAGCCCGTCAGGCACCAGCACCACGCACGTCATACCGCGACGAGCGGCTCCCGCGGCGGTGGCTCGAGCCAGGTTGCCGGTCGACGTGCACGCCGCGACCGTCGCGCCCACGTGCGCGCCGCGAGCCAACGCCAGGTCGACGACGCGGTCCTTGAACGAGCCGGTGGGGTTCCTCGTCTCGTCCTTCAGCCACAGGTCGCCGACACCGAGCGCGTCCCCGAGCACCGGCGCGGCGAACAGCGGCGTCCAGCCCGCGTCGAGGTGCGTGGTCGACACGCCGGGCGGCAGCAACGGCAGGTAGCGACCGATCGACGACCGGCCCTTGCCGATCGCTGCGCGCACCGCCGCCGGATCGTCGACGGCCGGCAGGAGGACCTCGACGGGGCCGAAGCAGCGGTCGCAGTACTGCGGACCGTCGGCAGGTGCGGGGGTGCCGCACTCGCGGCATCGCAGCTCGGGGCCGGCGGGGCTGTCGGACATCGTCACATCGTTCCACCTGGCGCGGACGACCAGCGCGCCTTGCTCCCCGCCACCGGTTGCATGACCATGGCTCGGTGCCCGGCCCCATGATCCGTACGTTCCACCACCGCGACTCGTCCGCGGCGCGCCTGGTCGAACGCAAGGGCGACACCCGGATCTCAGTGGTGCTCCCGGCACGCGACGAGGCCGCCACCATCGGACCGATCGTGCGGGCGATCCGATCGGAGCTGGTCGACGGGGTCCCACTCGTCGATGAGCTGGTCGTGATGGACGACCACTCGCTCGACGACACCGCCGCGATCGCCGCCGACGAGGGCGCTCGCGTGGTCGCCGCGGTCGACGTCCTGCCCGAGCTCGACCTCGGACCGGGCAAGGGCGAAGCGATGTGGAAGTCGCTCGCGGTGACCGACGGTGACGTGGTGGCGTGGTGCGACGCCGACATCCGCGACTTCGACGTGCGGTTCGTCGTCGGCATCCTCGGCCCGCTGTTGCACCATGAGGAGCTGGCGCTGGTGAAGGGGTACTACGACCGGCCCGTCGGGCCGGACGACGCGCTCGGGGGCGGCCGGGTCACCGAGCTGGTCGCCCGCCCGCTCGTGAGCCTGCTGTTCCCCCAGCTCGCGCCCATCGTCCAACCGCTGGCGGGCGAGTACGGCGGGCGGCGCACCGTGCTGGAGGCCGTCCCGTTCGCGGGCGGCTACGGCGTCGAGCTCGGCCTGCTCATCGACATCGTCGATCGATACGGCCCTGCTGCGATCGGCCAGGTCGATCTCGGCGAGCGCCGCCACCGCAACCGCACGCTCGACGAGCTCGGCCCCCAAGCCGCGGTGGTGCTGCACACCGCCCTGGAGCGGGTACAGCCCGATCTGTTGACCGCCGACGCCGTCCTGGTGCGGCCTGGGCTCGATCCGGTCCTGGTGGCGCCGACGCGACTTCCGCCGATGATCGACGTGCAGCGCGGACGGCGCGACACTGCGTAGGAGGCCCGTTCCCAAAGGGTTTCGGAAAGTTCTACAGCGGTAAGTAGGCCGAACTACTCAAGGAATCGGCGGTCCCTGTCGATTCGAGAACCACCGAGGAGTGCCAGTCGCGCTCCTCCCTTGGTACGTGAAGGAGGGAACGTCGATGGACAAGACCAGTCTCCTGGACCTGAACAGCCACACCGACCGACCCGACTGGCAGGAGAGCCGCCTCGCCGAGTTGGTCCTGCACCTCACCGGGTGCACCGCCGACGAAGCGCTGCTCGCGGTCGCCGATCGTGCCCCTGATGCCGCCGTGCACGAGGGTGGCGCCGTCGACGGGGACGAGGCGCTGGAGCGCGTCGCCCGCGCCCTGTTGCGCATCCGCAAGACCCGCGGCACCGACGCCTGAGGCCAGGGCCGGGCCTACACTGGCTCGACTCGACGCGCAGGAGGGCACACCGTGGCGAACGAGCCCATCCGTCCATCCACCGACGACAAGCCGATGCCCCTGGCGGCCACCGTGGCCATCGG
>CAZBTQ010000262.1:0-3988 GCA_964494405.1 uncultured Iamiaceae bacterium | reverse complement strand
GGGCCCGGCGATGCCCTCGTCGTGGTCGACGTGCAGAACGACTTCGCCCACCCCGACGGTTCGCTGTTCGTCCAGGGCGGCGACGCGGTCGTGGCCCGTGTCAACGACGAGGTCGACGCGGCGCACGAGACAGGCGCCGTGGTCGTGTACACCAAGGACTGGCATCCTCCCGACACGCCGCACTTCGCCGACCGGGGCGGCACGTGGCCGGTCCACTGCGTCCGCGACACCTGGGGCGCCGAACTGCACGCCGACCTCCACGTCGTCGACGGCGCGCCCGTGGTCCGCAAGGGCACCGGTGACGAGGACGGCTACTCCGGGTTCACGGTCCGCGACCTGGCCAGCGACACCGACGTGCGCACCGAGCTCGACCCGATCCTTCGGGACGCGGGCGTCGAGCGCGTCGTCGTGGTGGGGATCGCCACCGACGTGTGCGTGAAGGCGACGGTGCTCGACGCGGTCGAGCTCGGCTACGACACGACGGTGCTGGCCGACGCCACCGCCGCGGTCGACCTGGAGGAGGGCGATCGTGAGCGCGCCCTCGTCGAGATGGCGGCGGCGGGCGCCAACGTCTCGTGACCCACCGGCCGGGAAGCGCCACCTTCACCGACCTCTACGAGTTGACGATGGCAGCCGGCTACGTGCGGGCGGGCATGCATCGCCAGGTCGCCACGTTCGACCTGTTCGTGCGTCGACTGCCGGAAGCCCGGCAGTTCCTGGTGGCGGCTGGGCTCGCCGATGCCCTCGACTTCCTGGCCGCGCTGTCGTTCGACGACGCCGAGCTCGCCTACCTGGAGTCCACAGGCCACTTCGACGCCGACGCCCTCGACGCGTTCGCCGGCCTCTCGTTCACCGGCGACGTCTGGGCGGTGCCCGAGGGCGAGGTCGTCTTCGGCGACGAGCCCATCCTGCGGATCACCGCGCCGCTCATCGAGGCGCAGATCGTCGAGACGAAGCTGATCAACCTCGTGGCCTCCCAGACGATGGTCGCCTCGAAGGCGGCCCGGGTCGCCATCGCCTGTGGCGACCGCTCGTTCGTCGACTTCTCGGCTCGTCGGGACCACGGCGGCGACGCCGCCATGCAGGCCGCCCGCTCGGCGTGGATCGGCGGCGCGTCTGGCACGTCGCTGGTGTCGGCCGGGCACCGGTACGGCATCCCGCTGTCGGGGACGATGGCACACGCCTACGTGATGAGCTTCGCCGACGAGCGCGACGCCTTCCGCTCCTTCGCCCGCACGTTCCCCGACGGTGCGGTGCTGCTCGTCGACACCTACGACACCGAACAGGGCGCCCGCCACGCGGTGGAGGTGGCCGCCGAGCTGGCGAGCGAGGGGGTGACCATCGCGGCGGTGCGCCTGGACTCCGGCGACCTGGCCCGGCTGTCGCGCTCGGTGCGACGCATCCTCGACGAGGGCGGCCTGTCCGAGACCCGCATCTTCGCGTCGGGCGACCTCGACGAGTACCGCATCACCGAGCTGCTCGCCGCCGGTTCGCCCATCGATGCCTTCGGCGTCGGCACCCAGCTCGGCACCAGCGCCGACGCTCCGAACCTGGGTGGCGTCTACAAGCTGGTGGCCGACGAGTCGGGGCCCAAGATCAAGCTCGCCGAGGACAAGGTGACGCTGCCCGGCGTGAAGCAGGTCTGGCGCGTCGAGGTGGACGGTCGGAGCCACCACGACGTCATCGCCCTCGATGGAGAGGTCGTGGCCGACGCACGTCCCCTGCTCGCCGAGGTGATGTCGGGCGGGCAGCGGACATCGGTTGCCGAGCCCCTCGACGAGGCAAAGGCCCGGTGTGCGGCGGCGGTGGCCGCGCTTCCCAGCCGGCTCCGATCGCTCCAGCAGCGCGAGCGCCCCTACGAGGTTCGCCGATCGGCCGCGCTCCAGGCTCTGCTCGACGAGCTGACGTCGGCTCGACGCGAGCGTGGTCCTGCCTCGTAGCGTGGTCGGCATGCCTCTCGACGGTGAGTACGTCCCCAGCCCTGCCCAGTGGGTCCGCGACCAGGTGGAGGAGTACGAGTCCTCCGGTGGCGAGCGCGGCAACACCCTGCGCGACACCGGTCTCCCGGTGATCATCGTGACGACCCGCGGGAACAAGACCGGCACGATCCGCAAGACCCCGCTGATGCGCGTCGAGCACGACGGCGAGTACGCCCTCGTCGGCTCGATGGGCGGAGCGCCCAAGCATCCCGTGTGGGTGCACAACCTCTGGGCCGATCCCACGGCCGTGATGATCCAGGACGGCCCCGAACCCTGGGACGCCGAGGTCCGCGAGATCGACGGCGACGAGCGAGCCGAGTGGTGGGATCGGGCGGTCGCGGCGTTCCCGCCCTACGCCGACTACCAGGAGAAGACCGAACGCCGCATCCCGGTGTTCATCGCCCGCCGCGCCTGACCCGCACGGAGACCTGTTCGGCGGCCTTTAGAACCCTTTAGAACTTGCCCGCTGACCTGGCGTTTCGGAGCCTCCGGAGGTCTGAGGGCGCCGGAGCGTCGACCTTCGACGGTCCAGGCATCACACCACGATCGCTGGTCGATCCGGCCCGGCGGACCACGCCACGGCAAGGCGGCGGACGGCTTCGTCGAGCAGGTCGGACGTTGGCCCGAGCGCCAGGCGCAGGTGGTCGGCCGCACCGCCGTGGGGTGACAGCGCCGGCCCGGCGACGACGTGGACGCCATGGTCGGCCGCACGCCGTGCGAAGCCGCTGGCATCGCCGCCAGGGAGGCGCACCCACGCCGACGTCCCTCCTCGCGAGGGCGCCGGCTCCCACTCGGGGAGGGCCTCGTGCAGCGCGGCGACGAGGTGGCGATGGTGTTCAGCCAGCTCGGCGGCCCGAGCCGCGGCGAGCACGTCGAGCCGGTCGACCAGCTCGAGGGCGACGGCCTGCGACACGAGCGACCCCCCGAGGTCGGCGACCATCCGTCGTTGGGTGAGCCGCTCGACCAGACGTCGATCGGCCTGCACCCATCCGACGCGAAGGCCCGCCCAGGTCGACTTGCTGATCGACCCGACCGTGACGATCGGCGCTGCCAGGTCGAAGGATCCGAGGGGACGCGGGCGACGCTCGGCGTCGAAGGCCAGCGGAGCGAGCGTCGTGTCGTCGACCACCGGCGTCCCGGTCCGTCGAGCCAGATCGACGATCACCGCCCGGGCGCCATCGGACAGGACCGAGCCGGTCGGGCTCTGGTGGGTCGGGTTGAGGTAGACGAGGGCCGGGCGGTGGCGTTCGACCGCGTCGACGAGCGCCTCGACGTCGACGCCGTCGAGACCCGTTGCCACGGCAACCAGATGAGCGCCGACCCGTCGGGCGGCGTCGAGCGCACCGACGTAGGTGACGTCTTCGACCACGACGACGGCGCCCGGGGCGACCAGCTCCTCCACCACGAGCGAGATCGCCTGCTGGGCGCCGCTGGTGATGAGCACCTCGTCGGGTCGATCCCCCAGCATCGCCCGCAGCTCGACCAGGCCCGCCGGGTCGTAGCCGACCCCGGCGAGCGACCTGCTGGCGCGCACGACCGCATCGTCGATGGCCGCCCACAGCTCCGGGCTCGGCGCCGACGCAGCGAGCGACAGATCGATGGCGTCGTCGGGGTTGACGAGCACCGGGGCGATGCCGCCCGCGGCGCCCCGGCGGGCCGATCGGGGCTCGGTCACCCAGGTACCCCGGCCCTGGCGGCTGTCGATGCGACCGGCCCGCTTCAGCGTCCGGTAGGCATGGGCGGCGGTGGCGCGGCTCACCGACGCCAGTTCGGCGAGGGCCCGCTCGGTGGGCAGCGCCGCGCCTGGCGCCAGCTCCCCACGCGCGATCGCCGACTCGATCGACGCGGCCAGCCGCTGGTGCAACGGGCCTGGACCGTCCGCCCACCCGGCTGACGAGGGCGTCCACGAACCAGCCAATGGCCCTTGATTGGACTGACTCAGTGGGCTCACGGTGCCACTTTGGACCGAGATTGGACCTGGGGGCAACCATGCACACCTCACGACGGGC
>CAZBTQ010000261.1:0-4003 GCA_964494405.1 uncultured Iamiaceae bacterium | reverse complement strand
ACGCCGTCCTTCAGCGGGCGGATGGCCTGGATGTGGCTCGGCGTGCGGCCGATCATCTTCTTGGCTTCGGCGCCCACCGCGAGGGGGCGACCGTCGTGCACGTTGACCGCCACCACCGACGGCTCGTTGAGCACGATGCCCTGGCCGCGGACGTACACGAGCGTGTTGGCGGTGCCGAGGTCGATCGCCATGTCGCGACCGACGATCCCCGACAGCCTGTTGTCGGCCATGCGGTGTGCCTCCGCCTTCGACGGGTACGGGTGGCTGGACGGGCGAGCCCGTACCCGACCGCGAGCGGCGGCGGATGAGGGGATGCCCCTACTCCAGAGGACAGTTGCTCCAGGAACAGTGTGTGCTGGATCGTAACCTGAACGCAACCTTTGTGGAGGTCGCGCCCCGCTCAGCCGAGGCCGGGGAAGAAGATGGCGATCTCGCGGGCGGCCGACTCGGCGCTGTCGGAGCCGTGGATCAGGTTCTCGCCCATCTCGGTGGCGAGGTCGCCACGGATGGTGCCGGGCGCGGCGGCGGCCGGGTTGGTGACGCCCATCATCGTGCGGACGATCTGCCAGGTGTCGTCGGGGCCTTCGACCACTGCGACCAGGGCGGGCGAGCGGCCGATGAACGAGACGAGCTCGTCGTAGAACGGCTTGCCCTCGTGCTCGGCGTAGTGACGTCCGGCGGTCTCAGCGTCGATGGTGCGGAGCTCGGCGGCGACGAGCGTGAGGCCCTTGGCCTCGAGGCGGCCGACGATCTCGCCCACCAGGCCTCGTTCGACGGCGTCGGGCTTGCAGATCACGAGGGTGCGGTTCATGGCCGGGAACCTACGCGACCCCGCGGCTCCTGGTCGAAAGCGCAGCGCCCGTCGGCCTACTCGGCGGTCGGGTCGGCGTCGCGCTCCTCGCGGCGGACCTGCGCCTGGGCCTGGCGGGAGTACGCAGCGCGGACGGCACCCACCACGTAGATCGACCCGGCGACCACGACGAGGTCCTCCTCGTCGGCGTGCGCGACGGCGCGCGCCACCGCTTCGACGGGATCTGGGACGACCTCCGTGGCGATGCCGAGGGACTCGGCCACCCTCGCGACGTCGGCCGCGGGCCGTGCTCTCGCTGAGTCGGGCGTGCAGGTGACGACGAGATCGAAGCCGGGGGCGTCGAGGGCGACCAGCATCTCCTCGGGGTCCTGCTGGGCGAGCAGCCCCACCACCAGGTAGCGCGAGCCGGCGACGGTGAAGCTCTCGGCCAGCGCCTGGGTCAGGGCCTCGGCCCCGTCGGGGTTGTGGGCTGCGTCGAGCAGCACCATCGGGCTGTGCGCGACGGGTTCGAGCCGGCCTGGGACCGTGACCGCGGCGAACGCCTCGGTGACGAGATCCTCGTCGAGGGCGCGTCCGAAGAACGCCTCGACCGCGGTCAGCGCACACGCCGCGTTGTCGGCCTGGTGGGCACCGTGCAGCGGGAGGAACACGTCGTCGTAGGAGCCACCCGGAGTGCGAAGGTCGACGAGGCGCCCCCCGACGGCGAGCCGGTTGCCCACCACGGCGAAGTCCACGTCGCGCACCCACATCTGTGCCGCGGGGGCCGCGTCGAAGATGTCACGCAGATCGGGATCGGTCTCGCCCAGCACGAACGTGCTGCCCGGCTTCACGATGCCGACCTTCTCCTCGGCGATCGCTCGCCGCCACCCCTCGGAGCGGTCGGTGTGGTCGGCGGCGACGCGGGTGAGCACCGCGACGGGGGCGTCGACGATGTTGGTGCAGTCCCAGCGACCCAGCAGCCCGACCTCGAGCACCGCGACGTCGACGGCGACGTCGGCGAACCAGTGGAACGCGGCCGCGGTGAGGATCTCGAAGTGCGACGGTGGCCCGTCGAGCATCGGCTCGATGGCGGCGACCGCGCTGAACGCCGCCGCCAGCTCGTCGTCGGAGATCGGCTCGAGGTTGCGGCTCATCCGCTCGTTGATGCGCTCGAGGTGCGGGCTCGTGTAGGTGCCGACCGAGAGGCCCGACGAGCCGAGCAGCGCCGTCGCGATGCGCGCCGTGGAGCCCTTGCCGTTGGTGCCGGTGAGGTGGATCGACGGGTATGCCGTCTGGGGGTCACCGAGGACGCGCGCCATCTCGCGCATCCGGTCGAGCGACGCACCGGTGGGGCGACCGGCGTTGGCCTCCAGGTTGATGTGCCGGTCGAGCCAGGCCAGCGCGTCGCGCAGGTTCAACGGGCGCCCGAGCCGGTCAGGACGCGGCGCGGCGCGGCCGCTGACGGCTCGACTCGCCGCGGGGCACGAGGGTGGGGTTCACCTTCTCGAGCACGACCGACCGGTCGATGACGCACTTCTCGATGTCGTCGCGGCTCGGCAGGTCGTACATCACGTCGAGCAGGACCTCTTCGAGGATCGCCCGCAGGCCACGGGCACCCGTGCCGCGCAGCAGCGCCTGGTCGGCGACCGCTTCGAGCGCGTCCTCGCTGAACTCGAGCTCGACCTCCTCGAGCTCGAAGAACCGCTGGTACTGGCGCACCAGGGCGTTCTTGGGCTCGATGAGGATGCGGATGAGGGCCTCACGGTCGAGGTTCTCGACCGGGCCGATGACCGGGAGGCGACCGACGAACTCGGGGATCAGGCCGAACTTCAAGAGGTCTTCGGGGAGGATGTCCTTCACGACCTCGCCGAGGTCGGCGTCGTCGGCGGAGCGCAGCTCGGCTCCGAATCCGATGCCCTTCTTGCCGATGCGGCTCTCGATGATCTTCTCGATGCCGGCGAACGCCCCACCACAGATGAACAAGATGTTCGTGGTGTCGATCTGGATGAACTCCTGGTGGGGGTGCTTGCGACCCCCCTGGGGCGGCACCGACGCCGTGGTGCCCTCGAGGATCTTCAGCAGCGCCTGCTGCACGCCCTCGCCCGACACGTCGCGGGTGATCGACGGGTTCTCGCTCTTGCGGGCGACCTTGTCGATCTCGTCGATGTAGATGATGCCTGTCTCGGCCTTCTTCACGTCGTAGTCGGCGGCCTGGATGAGCTTGAGGAGGATGTTCTCGACGTCCTCGCCCACGTAGCCGGCCTCGGTGAGCGCGGTGGCGTCGGCGATGGCGAACGGCACGTTGAGCATCCGGGCGAGCGTGCGGGCCATCTCGGTCTTGCCGCAGCCGGTGGGCCCGATGAGCATGATGTTCGACTTGGAGAGCTCGACCTCGGCGTCGCGGCCCCCGGAGTGCTGGACACGCTTGTAGTGGTTGTAGACCGCGACCGACAGGATCTTCTTGGCGAGGTCCTGGCCGACGATGTAGTCGTTCAGGAACTCGTAGATCTCGCGGGGCTTGGGGAGCTGGTCGAACTGGAGCTCACCGCCCTCGGAGAGCTCCTCTTCGATGATCTCGTTGCAGAGCTCGATGCACTCGTCGCAGATGTAGACGCCCGGGCCTGCGATGAGCTTCTTCACCTGCTTCTGCGACTTCCCGCAGAACGAGCACTTGAGGAGCTCGCCTCCGTCTCCGAACTTGGCCACTACGTCACATCCCCCGTGATCTCGGGTCGTCCGTCGCTACGCGCTTGCCGCGCGGATCGCACCAGTGTGGTCGACCGCCGTCCGCGGCGAGAGGATCTCGTCGATGATGCCGTACTCCTTGGCCTGGTCGGCGGTCATCACGAAGTCGCGGTCGGTGTCGGTTTGGATCTTCTCGATCGACTGGCCCGTGTGCTGCGAGAGCACGTTCTCGAGGGCCGCCTTCAGCCGCATGATCTCCTTGGCAGCCAGCTCGACGTCGGACGCCTGGCCCTGCGCACCGGAGTACGGCTGGTGGATGATGACCCGACTGTGGGGCAGGGCGAGGCGCTTGCCCGGCGTGCCGGCGGCCAACAGCACCGCGGCGGCCGAGGCCGCCTGGCCCAGGCAGATCGTGTTGATGTCGGGCCGGATGTAGCTCATCGTGTCGTAGATGGCGAACATCGCGTTGATGTCGCCGCCCGGCGAGTTGATGTAGATGTTGATGTCCTTGTCGGGGTTCTCCGACTC
>CAZBTQ010000260.1:0-4028 GCA_964494405.1 uncultured Iamiaceae bacterium | reverse complement strand
CGCACTCCTCCCTGCCGCCGCAGGGAGGTTGGTCGGGCTGGCGGGATTCGAACCCACGACCTTCGGTCCCCCAGACCGACGCGCTAACCAAGCTGCGCCACAGCCCGTGAAGGCGACACTCTACCCCCTCCGCACGAACCCCCCGACCGAGGTCAGAACCAGTTGTGCGCCGCCCAGAAGATCCCCTGGACGAGCCGCCAACCGAGGTACACGGCGACACCGATCACCATCACCCAGAAGTGCCACGGAGCCTTGACGCCCTCGTCGGCGGGGTCGACGTCCACCGGTGCCGGACTCGACCCGTCGGTGGTCCGCTCGGCCACCTCGACGGTGCGGCCGCACGACGGACAGCTCCCGTCGGTGGCGATCGTGTTGGGGTTCAGGAAGCGGCTGCACCGCTCGCACCAGGGCACGTCATGCCCTCCGCACGGCGAGGATCGCCACGTCGTCGTCGATCGGACCCTCGGAGAAGTCACGTGCCGCCTCGAGCAGCGTCTTGCACAACACGTCGGGTGCGGCGCCGGGATCCCGCCGGATGATGGTGGCGATGCGGTCCTCGCCGAAGAGCTGGTCGCCGTTGCGGGCCTCGGTCAGACCGTCGGTGTACAGCAGGGCCATGTCGCCCTCCTCCATGCCGATCTCGCGCGAGAAGTAGGTGCCCTTGGGGTCGAGCATCAGCAGCGGGCCGGTGGCGCGCAGCGGGTTGACCTCGCGCTCGTGCCAGAGCCACGCCGGCGGGTGTCCCGCCGAGGCGAAGCGCAGGGTCCCCGCCTCGGTATCGAACACCACGACGCACAGCGAGATGAACTCCTCACCACGCTCCATCGCCGACATCTGCGTGTTCAGCTCCTCCAGCGCCTGAGCGGGATCGCGGAACTGCCGCAGGAAGGTGCGCAGCAGGTACTTGGCCTGGAACGCGGTGATCGACGGCTCGATGCCGTGGCCGGTGACGTCGCCGATGACCGCGGCGACCCGGGTGGGCGCCACGCGGAACACGTCGTAGAAGTCGCCCGCCATGAGGCCGGTGCCCGCCTGGTAGACGCGTCCCACCTCGAACCCGCCGATGTCGGGGAGGTCCTCGGGGGCGAGCCGGGCCGCCCAGCGCTTCGGGGCAGTGTCCTCCTGGTCGATGACCTCCTGGGCCCGACGTTCGAGCTCGAGGCGGGTCTGTGCGACCTTGGCGTCGGCGACGAAGCGTCGACCGAGGAGGAACGTCGCGACGGCTGGCACCAGCACCAGCGCGAGCACCACCTCGACCTGGGCCTCGGACGTGACCGCCAGCGCGACCAGGGCCACGGTGAGCACGCCGTAGAGCCCGGCGGTGTGGACGTCCTTTCGGTACTCGGACCGCGCGAGGTCGCGCATCTCGGGGTCGACCGAGTTTCGCTCCACCCGGTGCAGCACCCGACCTCGGTGCGAGGCCGAGCGACCCCAGACCACCGCGGCGAGCGCGGTGCACACGGCCGTCGCCGCCAGTACCAACTGCTCCATCAGGCCCCCGATGCTAGACCGGCCGACGTGTTCGCCCCCAGGGGCGATGCGCGCTCGCTCAACTGCTGCGACGGCGGACGCGCATGGTGATGGGCGTCACGCCGAGGTCGAGGTCCTCGCGCAGGCGGCGTTCGAGGTAGCGCACGTAGGTCTGGGGCAGCTCGCGGTTGGCGAACAGCGTGAAGGTGGGCGGATCGGTGGCGCCCTGGGTGGCGTAGAGCACGCGGGCTCCGTGGGGCGCGGGCTGCGCCTGTTGGGCCGCTCGAATGACCTCGTTGACCCGCCGGGTTGGCACGCGGACGTGGTAGTCGGCGATGGCCTCGGACAGCGCGGGGAGCAGCTGGTGGACCCCCTTGCCCGTGAGCGCGCTGATCTTGAGCACCGCGGACTCGCCGATGAAGTGGAGCTTCTGGCCGACCTGGTAGGTCACGTCGGCACGCTGCTCGGCGTCGAGCGTCTCCCACTTGTTGAGCAGGACGACCACCGGACAGCCGGCCGCATCGATCCGCTCGGCGAGGCGCTGGTCCTGGTGGGTGACGCCTTCGCCAGCGTCGATCACGAGCAGGGCGACGTCAGCGGCGTCGACGGCCTGCAGCGCCCGCACGAACGAGTAGTACTCGGTGCCGTCGTCGATGCGGCTGCGCCGCCGCATCCCCGCGGTGTCGATGAACCGGATCGGTCCGTCGTCGGTCTCGACGACCGTGTCGACCGCGTCGCGCGTGGTGCCCGGCATGTCGTGCACGACCGAGCGCTCGTCGCCGATGAGGCGGTTGAACAGGGTCGACTTGCCGACGTTCGGCCGCCCCACCAGGGCGACGCCGAAGATCCGCGCGTTGTCGTCGGCGGTGAGCGCCGGGTCGAGCTCGGGGGCATCGGCGGCGTCGGGGTCCCACTGGGGCAGCCGGGCGACGACCTCGTCGAGCATGTCGCCCGTGCCGCGCCCGTGCAGCGCAGAGACCGCCCACGGATCGCCGAGCCCGAGCGACATCAGCTCCCAGGCCGCCGCCTCGCGGTTGGCGTCGTCGACCTTGTTGGCGATCACGATCGTCGGTGTGCCGACCCGGCGCAGCAGGTCGCCGACTCGTGCGTCCTCCTCGGTGACGCCGATCGA
This sequence comes from uncultured Iamiaceae bacterium, assembly GCA_964494405.1. GTDB lineage: Bacteria > Actinomycetota > Acidimicrobiia > Acidimicrobiales > SKKL01 > Actinomarinicola. The sequence continues at coordinate 1,426 of CAZBTQ010000260.1, read as the reverse complement.
CGCATCGACGACGAACAGGACGAGGTCGGCCTCGGCGACCGCCTTCTCGCTCTGGCGTGACACCTTGGCGTCGAGCGCCTTGTCGACGATCGATGCACCCTCTGGCAGCCAGCCGCCGGTGTCGACGAGCCGGAACGGCCGTCCGAGCCACTCGGCGTCGACCTCCTTGCGGTCGCGGGTGACGCCCGGCCGCTCCTCGACGATCGCCTCTCGCCGACCGAGGATCCGGTTCATCAGCGTCGACTTGCCGACGTTGGGCCGCCCGACGATGACCACGACGGGCACGTCGGCGGCAGCGGCGCCCGGCACCTCGGTCGCTGGCGTGTCGCTCGCGGTCGTGTCGGCCGGTGGGGTCTCTGTGGTCATCGGATGGCTCCTGCGAGCGCAGGTGCGTCGAGCCCCAGCGCGGCTCGCAGCGCCAAGCCATCGGTGGCCACGACCTCCACCGGTCGTGGCAGGTCGTCGGGCGAGGTGCCGTCGAGGAAGCGGCCCTGGGACAGGCACACGTCGGGCAGCAGGTAGCGATGCCCGTGCGGCTGGTCGGCCAGCACGCGGGCGAGGTCCTCCCCCACCATCAGGCCGGTGACGCCGACGTTGCCGCCGAAGAACTCGTTGGGCACCTCGACCACCCGCACGTCGGCCCTTTCGAGCTCGGCCAGCAGCGGCCGCAGGACCCGAGCCCCGAGCGGGCCGGTGAGCACGGCGATCGGCGCGTCACGACGAGGACCGATGCGCAAGGCAGTCTCGGCGTTCGACCCCGACGCGCAGGCCGAGGTGTCCTGGCGCGGGGCTCGGTAGCCCTCGGCGGGTGCGCCGTCGACCCAGGCGAAGAAGCCCGACTGGGGCCCGGTGGCCGAGTCGACCTCGCCCCGCAGCTCCATCTCGAACGTTCGGGCCATGCCGATGCCGTCCTCGTGCATCGGGAAGCCCTCGTAGGTGTCGGCGTGCGGGAACGGTCGGTCGGCGAGCAGGTAGTACTCGTCGGCGGCGAACACGAGGCGATGGCCGAGGAGGCTCAGGTACGTGGCCTGCCACGTCTCGACCAGGTCGACGACGCGCTCGGCCTCGGCCTGGGTGTGAGGTCGCATGCGCGGCTCGTTCGAGTGCCGGCTGACGCCGAGCGGCACGATGCAGAGGCTCGCCAGCTCGGGGTACTCGTCGAGCACGCCCGCGAGGGTGTCGTCGAGGACGTCGCCGTCGTTGAGCCCAGGGCACACCACGACCTGGCCGTGCACCTCGACCCCGTGGTCGAGCAACGCCCGCAGCCAGCGCAGGCTCGTCGCGCCGCGGCGGTTGCGCAACATGTCGACACGCACCGCGGGATCGGTGGCGTGGATGCTCACGTGCAGCGGCGACAGGCCCTCGGTGACGACCCGTTCGAGGTCCATCTCCGTGAAGCGGGTGAGGGTGGTGAAGTTCCCGTACA